>NZ_CP133781.1:2936666-3270000 GCF_034350045.1 Pseudomonas sp. CCI4.2
TTGCTCGGCACGTTGACGTCGATAAACAGTTCGCCGCCGGCCTCGCGCCAGCCTTGTAAACCGCCTTGCAGCAGTCGCACATCGCTGTAGCCGAGTTCACTCAATCGTTGCAACGCTATCGCCGCCAAGCCTTCGCCGTCGTCATACACCGTAATGGCGGTGTCGCGACGGGGGATGCGCGAGAACACTTCGAGTTCAAGTTTCGACAGCGGAATGTTGGCGGCGAACAACGGATGGGCCTCAGCGAAAGGCTTTTCTTCACGAACATCCACCAGCGCCAGTTCTTCATGGGCCAGCAGTGCGCGACGGATGTCGGCAAAGGATCGGGTGGCGAGGTTACTCATGGGTGTTGGCCTTCTTTAGACAGGTCCCAGATATTCGGGAGAAGCGTGTTGGAATAACCGGAGATGAACAGTTTTTCTGACCCGTCGGGCTGATACACCGCCCGCTTTACCGCGCCGATGTTGGCGCCGTACACGTGAATGCTGATCGACACTCGATCATTGAAGGCGTTGCTGACTTGGTGAATATCGTTACTGCGCGGTGACAAGGCTTCAACGTGACCGGGCTCAAGGCGAATGGCCGGGCCTTCTTGTTCCAGTCGGCCGCTTTCGGTGCGGGCATAACCTTGGGCAAACTCGGCGCCGCGCAACATGCCAATCAGCCCCCAGACACGGTGGTCATGAATCGGCGTGCGCTGGCCAGGGCCCCAGACGAAACTGACAACGCAGAAGCGCTGACGCGAATCGGCGTGCAGCAAGAATTGTTGATAGTGCTGCGGGTCAGGAGTGGCGTAGTCGTCCGGCAGCCAGTCGTCGACGCTGACCAGTTGCGACAGCAGTTTGCCGCCGCGATGCAGCAAATCGCCTTCGCTCGGGTTGCTGTCAATCAGCTCCGCCAGCGCGCCAATGAAAGCTCTGAGTCGTTCCGGGTGCCGAGTCTGCGTCATGTTGATTCCGAAGCCAGTGCTGATACGGCGGTGGTTGGAGAAATATAAACACAGTACTGAAAGTTAATATGCTGTTTTTTAATGATTAAGTTATAACTAAAGTGCATTTAATATCTTTTTGGCGCAGCGCAAACGCTCGACGTGCGTGGCGAAACAGCCTGATCCCAGAAATGCTTGGGGATCCTGCGGGAAATGGACGCGCTTAGAGAGTTGGTTGCCAGCGATACACCGCCCAGCGGTCTGTTGCGTCTGGGGGTGCCGCAGACTATCGGTGATGGGTGTTGATCGATGCGCTTAAGCATCTGCGGGCGCAATTTCCTGATTTGCGCGCCCAAGTCTTGATCGGTTGGGGCGGCAACCTGATTGGCGGTCATGCCGCTCAAGGATTTCAAGTCGGTTATGGACGTGTGGCTGATCTATCCACGCTTTCTCGGTAACTTGCAGGGCGCGGTGGCTTCGTTCGGTACTCTGGTGGCGCAGTCGTTTAAGCAAACCCGTAACGCTGCGTGAATCGAACGTGTTTGCGCCGCTGCGTGCCTGGCACGGTCCGAGGGGATCTCAGCCAATAAATCAGTGCCTGCAGTGAGCGTTGATCAGTGCTTGCTGTCTTGAATCGACAGCGCAAGCAACGCTTTCTCCTGGTTCCAGTCGAAGGGTTCTTCGTTTTCTTCGGCTTCGTAGCGGCGTTCTTCCAGTGCCTGGTACAGCTCGATTTCGTCGTCAGGCATGAAGTGCAGGCAGTCGCCAGCGAAAAACCACAGCAGGTCACGCGGGACCAAATGAGCAATTTGCGGGTAACGCTGGATCACTTGGCAGAGCATTTCCTGACCCAAGTATTGACTCTCGACTGGGTCGCGGGGCAGCAGCTCAACCAGTTCGTCGAAGCGCTCCATAAACAACTCATGGCTTTCTTCGGGAACTTGCTCGGCCTCGCCAAGGGCGACCAGGATGCTGCGCAGGTGTGTCAGCAGGTTCAGTTGGTGGGCGAGCGTGGCGTCGGCCATGGTGAAGTCCTCAAAAGCAAAAACGGGCGCGAGAGTATAAACCCTGTGCGCCCGCCGTCTGTAAAAACAAACCGCTACTTCCAATCATCCGCCCAGCGTTAGCGCGTCTTGCCCTCGGCCAGCGTTAGCGCCTCTTTGTCAAAGTCATCGACGTCAATCACCTTGCGCCGTGCGGCTTCAGCGGCCCGCAGTGTTTCGGCTTCCACCGGTTGCAACACGCCGGCATGCAACGCTGCGTCGATCAGATGTTCACCGGCCATCGGTATTACCTGACCATTTTTCAGCGCGTGGTGCAGCTTTTGTTGCAGTGGATGGCTGGCGCTGAGCAGATCACACGCGTGCTGTAAAGCGCCGACCGGATCATCGGCCGATTGCGGACGGTAGCAGCCGGCGAGCATGGCCTCCAACGTCGGATCACCCTTGGCCCGGCCCATGACTTCAGCGACTTCAGCATCCAGCCGGTCCGACGGCCCGGTGTGACGACGACCAAACGGGAACACCAGCACGCGCAGTACACGGCCCAAAATCAGGCTCGGGAAATTGTTCAGCAGTTGATCCAATGCCTGCTCGGCTTTACCCAGGCTTTCTTCCATGGCCCAGCGAAACAGCGGGCTCAGGTACTCGGGTGAATCCAGGTCGTGATAGCGCTTGAGCGCAGCAGAAGCGAGGTACATATGGCTGAGGACGTCGCCGAGACGGGCGGACAGCCGCTCTTTACGTTTCAGTTCGCCACCGAGCAGCATCATGCTCAAGTCGGCGAGCATGGCAAAGGCAGCAGCCTGTCGGTTCAGCGCCCGGAAATAACCTTGGCTCAGGCTATTGCCCGGCGCGGTTTCGAGGTGACCGAAACCGAGGTTGAGCACCAAAGTGCTGGCGGCGTTGCTCACGGCGAAACCGATGTGTTTCAGCAACAGGCCGTCGAATTCCTCCAGCGCACGGTCTTGGTCTTCACGACCGGCCAAGGCCATTTCCTTGAGGACGAACGGGTGGCAGCGAATCGCGCCTTGACCGAAGATCATCAGATTGCGCGAGAGAATGTTCGCGCCTTCGACGGTGATAAAGATCGGCGCCCCTTGCCAGTTACGGCCCAAATAGTTGTTCGGGCCCATGATGATGCCCTTGCCGCCATGCACGTCCATGGCGTGGCTGATGCATTCGCGGCCGCGCTCGGTCAGGTGGTATTTCAAGATGGCCGACAAGACCGAGGGTTTTTCCCCCAGATCGACGGCATTGGCCGTCAGCATTCGCGCGCTGTCCATCAGCCAGGCATTGCCGCCGATCCGCGCCATGGCTTCTTGAATGCCTTCGAACGCGGACAACGGCACGTTGAATTGTTCACGAACCTGCGCGTATTGCCCGGTCACCAAGCTGGTGAACTTGGCCGCGCCGGTGCCCACCGCAGGCAACGAGATCGAACGCCCGACAGACAGGCAGTTCATCAACATCATCCAGCCTTTGCCAAGCATCTCTTGGCCGCCGATGAGAAACTCCAGCGGAATAAAAACGTCCTTGCCGGCGTTCGGGCCATTCATGAACGCCGCGCCCAGCGGCAGGTGACGGCGACCGATTTCAACGCCGGGGGTGTCGGTGGGGATGAGCGCCAGGCTGATGCCCAAGTCCTCTTCTTCACCCAGCAAGTGCTCCGGGTCGAACGCCTTGAATGCCAGTCCCAGCAGTGTCGCGACCGGGCCAAGGGTGATGTAGCGTTTTTCCCAATTCAGGCGCAGGCCGATGACCTCTTCACCCTTCCATTGGCCTTTGCAGATAATCCCGGTGTCCGGCATCGCGCCCGCATCGGAGCCAGCCAGCGGGCCGGTCAAGGCGAAACACGGGATATCATCGCCTCGGGCCAAGCGCGGCAGGTAGTGATTGCGCTGTTCGTCGGTGCCGTAATGCAGCAACAGTTCGGCGGGGCCCAGGGAGTTGGGCACCATGACCGTGGAGGCCAGATCGCCGCTGCGGGTCGCCAGCTTCATCGCCACTTGGGAGTGCGCGTAGGCCGAGAAACCTTTGCCGCCGTATTCCTTGGGGATGATCAGGGCAAAAAAGCCGTGCTGTTTGATGTGTTCCCAGGCGTGGGGTGGCAGGTCCATCGCTTGGCCAATCTGCCAGTCGCTGACCATCGCGCACAGTTCTTCGGTGGGACCATCAATGAAGGCCTGTTCCTCTTCGGTGAATTGCACCTTGGGGTAAGCCAGTAGCTTTTCCCAGTCAGGCCGGCCACTGAACAATTCGCCGTCCCACCAGACGGTCCCGGCATCGATGGCATCGCGCTCGGTTTTCGACATCGGTGGCAGGACTTTCTTGAACCAGGAAAACAACGGCGCGGTGAAGTATTTGCGGCGTAGATCCGGCAGCACCAGGGGCAGCAAGACCGCCAGCCACAGCACCCAAAGGATTGCCATGAGCCAACCATGGGCATGGCTTGAAATGCCCATGGCCAGCAAGTACAGCGCCACGATACCCAAGGCGGGCAGCGGCGCGATGCGTCGGTGAGCGAGGTAGGCGATGCCGACCACCAAAACCACAATCCACAGCAACAACATAAATAATTCTCCGTGATGACAACCAAGAGCTTAGACGGCCTCAGGTGAAGAGGGCGTCAAACAACGAGTGGATCGGTAGAGGGGAAGCGTCGGTCAATGGGTCGGGGATTTCAGCGTCAAATCCCGGGTATCGATAGTGACCGCTGGGCGCGTGTGGAGTTCGGCACGGTACTTTTTGTGGCTGGATTCAATAGCGGCTGAGGGTAGACTGGCGCGCGACGTATTCACCTCGTTTAATCCCGCGATCAACACAGGAAAAAGGCAATGCTGAAGATTTGGGGCCGAAAGAACTCTTCCAATGTCCGCAAGGCGCTGTGGTGTGCGCAGGAAGTGGCAGTGCCATATGAAGCCATTGATGCGGGCGGCGCCTTCGGTATCGTTGATGACCCTGAATACCGGGCGATGAACCCCAACGGGCGGATTCCACTGATTGAAGATGACGGCCTGTTGCTCTGGGAATCCAATGCCATCGTGCGTTACCTGGCAGCGCGTTATGCGCCCGGCACAGCGCTGTATCCAGAAAATCCGGCTGCGCGCGCCAGCGCTGACAAGTGGATGGATTGGACAACCTCTTCGGTGGCGGAACTGTTTAAACCGGTATTTTGGGGCGTGGTGCGAACCCCAGCCGAGCAACAGGATTGGACGAAAATCAACGCCGCCATCAAAGTGTGTGCCGAGGTGCTGGCGGTGGCTGATGAGGTATTGGCCGAACAACCCTACCTTTCGGGTGAAGCATTCGGCATGGGCGACATTCCTTTGGGCAGCTTTATATATGCCTGGTTCGAGATGCCGATTGAACGCCCACCGCTGCCGCATCTCCAAGCCTGGTACGAGCGCTTGAAACAACGTCCGGCGTACCGCAAGGCTGTCATGACCACGTTGAATTAATAGTCACTATCAACACGCGGCGCTGTACTTGCGTGGCGTTGCCAAGCAACATTGCCGGTACGTCACAGTTGTAAACAGTTGTGTTCGCCCTTATTTATTCCCTCTCCTTTCTTTTTCGGTGTGTATTCCAGTTATGAGTTCCGCTCTGTCCATACGGCAGCTAACCAAAACCTACGGCAACGGTTTCCAGGCCCTGAACGGTATCGAACTGGATGTCGCTGAAGGTGACTTTTATGCCTTGCTCGGCCCGAACGGCGCCGGCAAATCCACGACCATCGGTATCATTTCGACCTTGGTGAACAAGACCAGCGGAACCGTGAATATCTTCGGTCATGACCTCGATCGCGACCCCGCCGCGTTGAAACGCTGCATTGGCGTGGTGCCGCAAGAGTTCAACTTCAATCAGTTCGAGAAAACGTTCGACATCGTGGTGACCCAAGCCGGTTATTACGGGATCCCGCCGAAAATCGCCAAAGAACGCGCCGAGCAGTACCTGACTCAGTTGGGGCTGTGGGACAAACGCGATGTACCGTCGCGTGCCTTGTCTGGCGGTATGAAGCGTCGGTTGATGATTGCTCGGGCGTTGATTCACGAGCCGCGTCTGTTAATTCTCGATGAACCGACGGCAGGTGTGGATATTGAGCTGCGGCGCTCGATGTGGACCTTCCTCACTGAGCTGAACGAGAAAGGCATCACCATCATCCTCACCACGCATTATCTGGAAGAGGCTGAGCACCTGTGCCGCAACATCGGCATCATCGATCACGGCACCATCGTTCAAAACATGGGCATGAAGCAGTTGCTGAACACGCTGCACGTCGAGACCTTTCTGCTGGATCTGAAGGACGCGTATCAGGTAGCGCCGCTGTTGATCGGTTACCCGGCGACGCTGGTCGACAGCCACACACTGGAAGTGCAGGTGGATAAAACCATCGGTATCACTGGGTTGTTTGGCCAACTGGCGCTGAAGAACATCGAAGTGGTGAGCTTGCGCAACAAGACCAATCGCCTTGAGGAGCTGTTCGTGTCCCTAGTAGAAAAAAATCTGGCGAAGGTGGCCGTATGAGTGCTGAGCCCCGTATTGAACGTGTCTCCGAGCTGCGGCCTAACCTGATCGCACTCAACACCATCGTGTACCGTGAAGTGCGCCGCTTCACCCGAATCTGGCCGCAGACCCTGCTCCCGCCAGCGATCACCATGGTGTTGTACTTCGTGATCTTCGGCAACCTGATCGGTAAGCAGATTGGCGGGATGGGTGGCTTTACCTACATGCAGTACATCGTGCCGGGGCTGATCATGATGTCGGTGATCACTAACTCCTACGGCAACGTGGTGTCGAGTTTCTTCGGCAGCAAGTTCCAGCGTTCTATTGAAGAATTGATGGTTTCGCCGGTTTCGCCCCACACCATCTTGATTGGTTTTACCTTGGGCGGCGTCTTGCGCGGTCTGATGGTGGGCGTCATCGTGACGATCTTGTCGATGTTCTTTACTGACCTGCAGGTCCATCACCTGGGCATTACGATCATTGTGGTAGTGCTGACCGCGACGATCTTCTCGCTGCTGGGCTTCATCAACGCGGTGTTCGCGCGCAACTTCGACGATATCTCGATTATCCCGACCTTCGTTCTGACGCCGTTGACGTATTTGGGCGGGGTGTTTTACTCGATCAACTTGCTGCCGCCGTTCTGGCAGACGGTATCACTGGCCAACCCTGTGCTGCACATGGTCAACGCCTTCCGCTACGGCATTCTCGGTGTGTCTGATATTCGCATCAGCGTGGCCATGAGCTTTATGGTCATCGCGACCATCGCACTGTACCTCGGCTGCGTGCGGTTGTTGGTCAGTGGGCGTGGGATGCGACAGTAGGTTTCAAAGCGCCTTCGCCAACCAGTTGGCTCCTACAGATGGCCGCCCGCCCTTAAAAGCATGCGGCCGAACCCAGCGTTGCATCTGTAACCAACTTGTTCGCGAAGCAGGCGACGCGGTCCCTCAGATTCACCCACGCTTTTCCCTCCTCAGTCTCCACCGCCTACTTACCGACCAGCGCCAGTAGAGCTGGATCAGTCCGAACCCCAGCGCGCCAAACACCAAGCCTGCCATCATCGAGCCCAGCAATAAAGGCTGCCACACGGTGGAGAGCTGTCCGCTGATCCAGTCCCAGGTCAGTTCGGACGGGAAATGGCGCGGGGGAAGTTGCAGCAACCATGAGCCGATTTTGTAGGTGCAATAAAACACCGGCGGCATGGTGATCGGGTTGGTCAGCCACACCAGGCTGATGCCAATCGGCAGGTTGCCGCGCAGTGCGATGGCCAAGGCCGCAGCCAATAGCATTTGAAACGGGATTGGCATCAGCGCGGCAAACAAACCCAGCGCCATGGCGCGGGAAACGGAGTGCCGATTGAGGTGCCACAGGTTTGGATCCTGCAGGAACCGCCCGAAATAGCGTAAGGATTTGTGTTCCCTGATGCTGGTCGGATCCGGCATGAAACGTTTGATCAGACGACGCGGCATACGGCTTTCCGTCTCAAAAGTGGCGGTCAGTATGCATAGATTCTGCGCACATCAAATTTAGACTTTGTGACAATTAATAAAGCGGTGGCTGGCTGAGTGGGCTAATCCAAAGGGCTGACTCTTAAAAGGTATGACTATGCGCACAGGGATGGTGGCGCTCGCGCTGGGGCTTTTAGCCGTTCGCTTTTTGCCCGTATTGCCGCCGACGTGGTTGGCGTGGTTGATGCCCATCATGGCGCTGATGCTGTTGCCGTTTCGCAGTTATCCACTGGCGTTTTTTCTGTTTGGTTTCAGTTGGGCGTGTCTCTCGGCCCAGTCTGCACTGAATGATCGCCTGCCAATTCGCCTCGACGGCCAGACGTTATGGCTAGAAGGCAAAGTGGTCGGGCTGCCGCAGTCGGCCGAGGGTGTGGTTCGGTTTCAATTGGACGGCGCACAATCCCGGCGCAGCGAGTTGCCGCAGCGCATGCGTCTGTCGTGGTACGGCGGACCACCGGTGCGCAGCGGTGAGCAGTGGCGCTTGGCGGTCAAACTCAAGCGTCCGACGGGGTTGGTCAACCCCGACTCGTTTGACTACGAGGCCTGGCTTCTCGCGCAGCGTATTGGCGCAACGGGCACGGTGGTTGACGGTCAGCGACGTGCGCCCGCTACTTCAGCGTGGCGCGATGCGCTGCGTCAGCACTTGTTGGCCGTTGATGCCCAAGGTCGAGAAGGGGGGCTGGCGGCCTTGGTGTTGGGCGATGACTCGGGGCTGAGCACCACCGATTGGCAGGTGTTGCAGGACACCGGCACCGTGCATTTATTGGTGATCTCGGGTCAGCACATCAGCTTGTTGGCCGGGTTGATTTACATGCTGGTCGCCGGGTTGGCCCGTTGGGGCTTGTGGCCGCGCCGTCTACCTTGGTTGCCCTGGGCCTGTGGTTTGGCATTTGCTGCGGCACTCGGTTATGGCTTGCTCGCGGGTTTCGAAGTCCCAGTGCGGCGTGCCTGCACCATGATCGGCATGGTCTTGCTTTGGCGGTTGCGTTTTCGGCATCTGGGCGTGGGGTGGCCGTTGCTGTTATCGCTGAACGCGGTGCTGGTGTTCGAACCGCTGGTCAGTTTGCAGCCAGGGTTTTGGCTGTCGTTCGCGGCAGTGGGCATCCTGATCCTGGTGTTCAGCGGTCGTTTGGGTAAATGGAGTTGGCTGCAGAGTTGGACTCGCGCCCAATGGTTGATCGCCATCGGATTGCTGCCGGTGTTACTGGCGCTGAACCTGCCGGTCAGCGTCAGCGGGCCATTGGCCAATTTATTCGCGGTGCCGTGGGTCAGCGTGGTGGTGTTGCCGCTGGCCTTGCTCGGCACGTTGCTGTTACCTGTGCCGGTGCTGGGCGAGGGGTTGTTATGGCTGGCAGGTGGGTTGTTGGAGTGGTTGTTTCAAGGCTTGGCCCTGATCGGCGCAATGATGCCGGCCTGGACAGGCAGCGCCGTCCCTTGGTGGGCCTGGTGGCTGAGCCTGTTGGGCGGCGTCTTATTGTTACTGCCCAGTGGCGTGCCGTTGCGTCTGTTGGGATGGCCGTTGTTGCTGCTGTGCGTATTTCCACCGCTGAAAGCTGTTCCGCACGGTCAGGTCGAGGTGTTGCAGTTGGACGTGGGCCAAGGCTTGGCGGTGTTGCTGCGCACCCGCGGGCACACGTTGTTGTTCGATGCCGGTCCACGCTATGGGGATTTTGATATCGGCCAGCGGGTGGTGTTGCCCGCCATCCGCAAAACCGGGGTGCGCCGTCTCGACGTTATGTTGCTCAGCCATGCCCACGCCGATCACATTGGTGGCGCCATGGCGGTCTATGAGGGCTTGCCCGTTGCGCGCGTGCTCAGCGGCGAAGCGACCGAAGTGCCTGCAGCGTTGAATGCACAGTTCTGCAAAAGCGGCGAACGCTGGGAATGGGACGGCGTGCAGTTCACGACGTGGCGCTGGGAGGCGGCGACAGAGAGCAATCCGGCGTCCTGTGTGTTGATGGTCGACGCCAACGGTGAACGTTTGCTGCTGACCGGGGATATCGATGCCGCCGCCGAGCGCGTGGCGATCGACAGCGATTTCGATCTGCGCGCACGCTGGTTACAGGCCCCCCACCACGGCAGCCGAAGTTCTTCGTCGATGGTGTTTCTAAAGGCTGTCGAACCGGAGGGGGTGCTGATCTCCCGGGGTCGCAATAATGCCTTCGGACACCCCCATCCTCGTGTAATGGCGCGTTTTGCAGCGTTGTCGATACAGCCTTATGACAGCGCGGAGCTAGGCGCCATTCATCTGCAATTGGGGCGATACAATCAGCCGCAGGCGGAACGTGCTGGGCGGCGTTTCTGGCGCGATTGAATGGTGCAGTAACTCATCGCAGGGTTCGGTGTGCGGGCGCCCCTATGGTAGAGTGGCGCCACTTTTTTCGGGGGTCGTTACTGTGTGGGAACTGGTTAAATCAGGCGGTTGGATGATGCTGCCGATCATTCTGAGTTCCATCGTCGCTGTCGCGATCATTATCGAGCGACTCTGGACCTTGCGTGCCAGCCGTATAACCCCGCCGCACTTGCTCGGTCAGGTCTGGCGCTGGATCAAAGACAAGCAACTGAACAAGGAAAAACTCCGGGAACTGCGCGCTGACTCACCGCTGGGGGAAATCCTTGCGGCCGGTCTGGCCAACTCGCGGCACGGTCGCGAGATCATGAAAGAGTGCATCGAAGAGGCCGCAGCACGGGTCATTCATGAACTCGAACGCTATTTGAGCGCCTTGGGCACGATTGCGGCCATGGCGCCGTTGCTCGGTCTGCTCGGCACCGTGCTGGGGATGATCGACATCTTTGGTTCGTTCATGAACTCGGGCATGACCACCAACGCCGCGATTTTGGCTGGCGGTATCTCCAAAGCCTTGATCTGTACCGCTTCGGGCCTGATGGTCGGGATACCGGCGATCTTCTTTCATCGATTCCTGCAAAGCCGGGTCGACGAACTGGTCGTGGGCATGGAGCAGGAAGCGATCAAGTTGGTTGAAGTGGTGCAAGGCGACCGTGATGTCGACTTGGCCGAGGGCAAGAAAAAGTGAAATTTCGCCGCCGCAGGCCGCGGGAGAACATCGACATCAACCTCGTGTCATTGATCGACGTGGTGTTCATTCTGCTGTTGTTCTTTGTTGTGACGACGACCTTCACCCGGGAGACCCAGCTGCGTGTCGAATTGCCGCAAGCGGTGACCGGCACCCCGGAGGAGAACTCCGAGCTTAAGCACCTGGACATCGCGATCAGTGCCGACGGCATTTATTCGCTGAATAACCAATTGCTGCCAAAAAATGATTTGCCGTCCTTGATCCAAGCGCTGCAAAAGGAATCCTCAGGCGATACCACATTGCCGTTGTCGATCAGCGCGGATGGCAAAACCCCTCATCAAGCAGTGATCACCGCCATGGACGCGGCAGGCAAGCTGGGTTTCAGCCGCCTGCGCATGACCACGGTCGAGGCGCCAACGGTTAACTGATGGCCCTGACCGATCGTTTACTCACCGCCTGGTATCACGGCCATCCCGCGCTTGGTCTGTTGCGCCCGCTGGAATGGCTCTATCGCCGGGTAGTGAACGGCAAGCGTGCGCGTTTTCTGGCCGGTGAAGGTTCTATTTACCGGGCACCGGTGCCAGTGTTGGTGGTGGGCAATATCACCGTGGGCGGCACCGGCAAGACGCCGATGATTCTCTGGATGATCGAGCACTGCCGCCGTCGTGGTCTGCGCGTTGGGGTGGTCAGCCGTGGTTACGGGGCCAAACCGCCGAGTTTGCCGTGGCGCGTCAATGCCGATCAAAGCCCGCAAGAAGCCGGCGATGAACCGCTGCTGATCGCGCAACGCAGCGGCGCTCCAGTGATGATCGACCCTGATCGAAGCAATGCGGTGCGCGCCTTGCTTGCTGCCGAACCGCTGGACCTGATTTTATCCGATGACGGCTTGCAGCATTACCGCTTGGCCCGGGACCTGGAAGTGGTGCTAATCGATGCCGCGCGCGGTTTGGGTAATCGGCGCTGCCTGCCCGCAGGCCCTTTGCGCGAACCGGTGGAGCGCCTTGAGAGCGTCGATGCGCTGCTTTACAACGGCGCGGCCAACGACCGCGAAGACGGTTTTGGTTTTGTGCTCACACCCACCACTGTGGTCAATCTGCGCAGTGGCGAGCGGCAACCGTTGTCCCATTTTCCCGCCGGGCAAGCGCTGCACGCAGTGGCTGGCATCGGCAACCCGCAACGTTTCTTCAATACCCTCAAAGGGCTACACTGGCGCCCGATACCTCACGCGTTTGCAGACCATGCTGCTTACAGTGTCGAGGCCTTGAGTTTCACCCCTGCATTGCCGCTGATCATGACCGAGAAGGATGCCGTGAAATGCCGGGCCTTTGCGGGCGATGACTGGTGGTACCTAGCGGTGGATGCCGAGCCATCGGCCGCGTTCATCGTTTGGTTCGACGCACAATTGCAGCGCCTGTTGCCCCCTTTTCCATAACCGCACCTCAGGACTTCTTATGGACACCAAACTGCTCGACATCCTCGCTTGCCCCATCTGTAAAGGGCCGCTCAAGCTCAGCGCTGACAAAACCGAGCTGATCAGCAAAGGCGCGGGCCTGGCTTATCCGATTCGCGATGGCATTCCGGTGATGCTGGAAAGCGAAGCGCGGACCCTGACCACTGACGAGCGTCTGGATAAATGACCGTCGTGTTCACCGTCGTGATCCCGGCGCGTTATGGCTCAAGCCGTTTTCCCGGCAAGCCATTGAAGCTGATTGCTGGGAAACCGATGATTCAGCACGTCTGGGAACAGGCGCTAAAAAGCAGCGCGGATCGGGTCGTGATCGCGACTGACGATACCCGTATTGTCGACGCCTGCCGTGTGTTTGGTGCCGAAGTATTGCTGACCCGCGACGATCATAATTCCGGCACCGACCGGCTGGCAGAAGTCGCTACCCAGTTGGGTCTGGCAGCCGATGCCATTGTGGTCAATGTGCAGGGCGACGAACCGATGATCCCGCCTGCGGTGATCGATCAAGTGGCGGCCACCCTCGCGGGACACCCCGAGGCGCGGATGTCGACCTTGGCCGAGCCCATTGATGACGTGGCGGCCTTGTTCAATCCCAACGTGGTCAAAGTCGTTGCCGACATCAATGGGTTGGCGCTGACCTTTAGCCGCGCACCCTTGCCGTGGGCGCGTGACGCCTTGGCCCAGGACTGCGATCAACTGGCTGCGGGCGTACCGTATCGCCGACACATCGGGATTTACGCCTATCGCGCGGGCTTCTTGCACGATTTCGTCAGTTGGGGTCCTTGTTGGTTGGAAGACACCGAGCATCTGGAGCAACTGCGTGCGTTGTGGCACGGCGTGCGGATTCACGTCGCCGACGCAATCGAAACACCGCCTCCCGGTGTCGACACCGCTGAAGACCTTGAGCGCGTGCGACGCTTGCTGGAGGTTTGATGACGTTGCAGCTGCGGGCCGGGGTTTCTCTCAAACCGTTCAATACGTTCGGCGTGGAGGTACAGGCCCAGGCTTTTGCCGAAGCGCATAACGATGAAGACGTCCGTGAGGCGCTCACGTTCTCGGTTGAGCACGCGCTGCCGCTGCTGGTGATCGGCGGTGGCAGTAATTTGCTGCTAACGGCGCACGTTCAGGCGTTGGTCTTGCGCATGGCCACTCGCGGCATCCGGATCCTTAGCGATGACGGTGAACAGGTCATTATCGAAGCCGAGGCCGGTGAGGGCTGGCACGGGTTCGTGCTCTGGACCCTTGAGCAAGGCTTGTCCGGTCTGGAAAACCTCAGCTTGATCCCCGGTACTGTCGGCGCCGCGCCGATGCAGAACATCGGCGCCTACGGGGTTGAGATCAAGAATATTTTCCACAGCCTGACAGCGCTAGACCGGCAGACCGGTGAGTTGCGTGATTTTACCCTCAGCGATTGCGCCTTCGCTTATCGCGACAGCGTGTTCAAGCACCACCCGGATCGTTGGCTGATTTTGCGAGTGCGCTTCGGACTTAGCCGTACCGCAAGGTTGCACCTTGAATACGGCCCGGTGCGTCAGCGTCTTGACGAACAAGGCATCAGCCAGCCGACGCCCAAGGATGTCAGCTTAGCGATCTGCGCGATTCGTCGTGAGAAGCTGCCTGACCCCGCCGTACTGGGGAATGCTGGCAGCTTCTTCAAAAATCCACTGGTGGCTGCTTCGTTGGCCGCCGACTTGAAGCGTGAACACCCAGGGCTGATAAGTTATCCACAGGCTGACGGTCAGGTAAAGCTGGCAGCAGGCTGGTTGATCGAGCAGGCGGGCTGGAAGGGTTTTCGCGACGGCGATGCGGGCGTGCATCGCTTGCAGTCGTTGGTGCTGGTCAACTACGGCAGTGCCACCGGTCTGCAATTGCTGGACCTCGCGCAACGGATTCAAACTGACATTGCCCAGCGCTATCAGGTAACACTCGACATGGAGCCAAACCTTTATTGAGGTTCGGCTGACTTTTTCGGTCTATTGTGCTGTCTCACGTGTTCGTATTCTTGCAATCAAAACAGGCGAACCTGTGATGGACAGTGTCGATTTGAATGTCTTGCGCAGTGTGCTTGATTGGCGCCGTGCCGGTCAGCGCGTGGTGTTGTACAGCGTGGTTCAAACCTGGGGCAGCGCCCCTCGGCCGCCTGGCGCGATGTTAGCGCTACGTGAGGACGGCATGGTGATTGGCTCGGTGTCTGGCGGTTGTATTGAAGACGACCTGATTTCGCGTTTGCAGGACGGTCGTCTACAGGTCCGCGATGAGGTCCAGTTAGTCACCTACGGCGTAACGCAGGAGGAAGCCGCCCGCTTCGGTTTGCCATGCGGGGGCACTTTGCGCCTGACGGAGGAGTGGGTCGGCGATGAACAGTGGGTCGCCGAGTTGCTGCAACGGTGCGAGGACCACCAACTGGTGGCTCGGGAGCTGGATTTAAAGTCCGGCGCGGTGAGCCTGCATCCCGCCAGTCGCGGCGATCAAGTCAGTTTCGATGGGCAAACCCTGCGTACGATCTATGGTCCGCGTTGGCGTTTGCTGCTGATCGGCGCCGGACAGTTGTCGCGTTATGTAGCTGAGATGGCTCATCTGCTGGATTTTGAAGTGCTGATTTGTGATCCGCGCAAGGAATTTGCCTACGGTTGGGAAGACCAAAAAACGCGCTTCGTGCCCGGAATGCCGGACGACGCGGTGCTTACTATCGAGACCGACGAGCGCACGGCCATCGTCGCGCTCACCCATGACCCCCGCCTGGACGACATGGCGTTACTGACGGCGCTGAGTTCTAAAGCGTTTTATATCGGTGCGCTGGGGTCGCGGGTCAACAGCCAGAAGCGTCGGGAAAACCTGGCGCAATTAGGCTTGAGCGCGGAGTCCATCGAGCGCTTGCATGGACCGATTGGTCTGCACATAGGCAGTCACACGCCCGCAGAAATCGCGCTGTCGTTGATGGCTGAAATCGTCACGATCAAAAACGGCATCGCGTTGAAGCAGAAGAAGCCGCTGACTGCCGAGATTGAGCATTGAGCACGACAGTCTGTTCGGTGGTCCTTGCTGCGGGGCAGGGCAGCCGTTTTCGGGCGATTGCGGGTGCCGATCAGGACAAACTCTTAGCGCCTTGCCTCGGACTCGATGGGGTTATGCGGCCGGTGCTTGAACAGGTGCTGATTAATCTTCAGTCGGGTATGAACGCGGGGGACAAGAGGCTGTTGCTGACCCGACCTGATCGCCTTGAGGTGATTGAACTTGGGAGGCGCTACGGCTGCGAAATAGAGTTACTGGATTCGGGCGGAATGGGCGACACCATTGCTGCAGCCATTTCAGCTCAGCCCGACCATCGCGGTTGGTTGGTGGTACTGGGTGACATGCCGTTTGTATTGCCTGAAACCCTGACGCGGCTGATTGACTCGTTAGAGGATGGAATGATCAGTGTGCCCGTCAGCGGGGCAGAACTCGGCCATCCTGTGGCGTTCGGCCGACGGTTTTGCCTGGCATTGATGGCCTTATCTGGAGAACGGGGTGCCAAGCGTTTGTTTCAGGCCGGGTCGCTGCGGGAAATCGCGGTTAATGACCCGGGAGTGCTATGGGACGTCGATACGCCAGCGGCATTGGTGTTCAATCCCTAAATTTCTGTAGGACCCACCAGCGCTGCGGAAAACCCAACGTTATCGTCGTCACCCTGGCGATTTGGCAAGCCGATTATATTTCTGAATCTTTGAAGGCTCAAAGGATCTGACCGTATAAGTGGAGGACGAGTTATCACATTTAATCGAAGTAGGCGTGAGGACTTCGTTACCGCGAGGGCTCAAAACTGGAGCCAGTTAGCAAGTAACCAAGGGCGTGCAGCCACCCGCTGTACGCCTCTCGAAACTAACGATCAAAGGTAAATTCTCGTGAAAAAATTATCTGCATTCGTATTGTCCATGTGCGTGGGGTTGGGTGCTGTTGGCAGCGCTTTCGCGGCGGAGACCACCAGCGGCAATCCCATGAGCACAAGCACCATGTCCAAGGATGTGATGAAAAAAAACAGCATCAGCCAAAACAGTGCGGCCCAAGACGATTTGAATAGTGATCCGGCGAAACAAGCCGCCCCGACTAAAGACGACATGAACATGTCCAAAAAGGGTGCCATGAAAAAAGGCAACATGAGCAAAGACAACATGAGCAAAGACAATATGTCTAAAGGCACCATGAAGAAAGGCACCATGAGCAAGGACCCAGCCAAGGCCCCTGTGTCGCAGTAACAGCTCACTGCATCCCTCAAACAAGTTGGCTCTTACAGCGTGCACACTCTCTGTAGGAGCCAACTGGATGGCGAAGGCCCTTGGGGCCCTACAAAAATCTGCGCATCTTCACAATCGGTGGGACCGAATCCATTCGGGAAGGTTTCAATCCTGACACTCTGCAATCTCAAACAACACACAGTGCTACTCAGTTTGCTACGCGACGGATCGGGATCTCCTACACAGTAGACATAAAAAAGCCCCCGTGTGCTTGCGCAAACGGGGGCTTTTCGTCAGCCAGGATTAAGCGAGCGGTTTAGGCTCTTTGCTTTCTTCCAGAGCTTCTGGGTGGTGCAGCACTACTTCTTCAGCCGAGCGCAGGTTTTCATCGATCACCGGTGCAGTGGGTTCAGTGGCAGTGTGTTCGGCGCTTGCAACGTGCTGGGTCGGTTCGACTTCAGCAACCGGAGCTGGCTCTACAGCGACGACAACCTGGGGAGCGTTGGCGGCTGCTTCTTCAGCTTCTTTCTGCAGGCGCGCGGCTTCAAGCTTGCGACGACGCACTTCACGAGGATCGTTTGGTGCGCGGCCTGTGCTGCTGACAACAGCCGCCGGTTCAACGACCGCTTCAGGTACGTGTGGCGCTTCGATTTGCGCAGCAACCACTATCGGAGCAGGCGCTTCAACCGGCGCTTGTGCGACCACTGGGGCGGCAGGGGCTTGGGTCGGCATTTCCGAGGATTCAGTCGCCTGAACCTCTTCGTGTACCGGAGCGCTGTTGAACGCAGCAACGTGCTCGCTAACAGGGGCGCTGAACAGCTCGGCTTGAGCGGCAACAGGTGCGTAGTGTGCAACAGCCGCTTCTTCACGAGGCGCGTGCTGGACTTCAACGTCCGGCGTCGCTTCGACGTGCGGTGCAACGTGAGCAACCGGCGTTTCAACGATAGGTGCTTCAACCACTGGCACCTCGACGACGGGTGCTTCTACAACCGGCGCTTCGTAAGCGTCGACCGCAGCAGTGGCACGTTCAGCCTGGCGATGTGCGTCGGCTTCGGCTGGCGCGCTGATCACGCTGCTGGCAACCGCGGCGGTTACAGCCAGACCGGCAGCCAAATCAGAGGTGCTTGGCTCGCTGTGAGCCGCTTCTTCGGATTCGGAACCCTCGGATTCAGAACCTTCCGAACCTTCGATCACATTGCCGTTGGCATCACGTTGACGCTCACGACGGTTGCTGCGACGACGTTGGCCACGCGAACGACGACGAGGGCGATCGCCTTCGGCGCCATCCTGGTTGTCATCCAGCAGTTCTTCGTTGGTCAGCGCATCGTCTTCTTCGTCTTCAGCGACCGCTACCGCTGCAGCTACCGCAGGCTGTTCGACCCGAGGTTGACGCTCTTCACGCGGGGCACGAGGCTCGCGCGGCTGGCGTTCTTCACGCGGTGCGCGATCCAGACGTTCTTCGCTACGGGCTTCAGGCGCAGCAGCAGGCGCGTCCAATGCTTCACGCAATTCACGCACCGGGCGATCTTCGCGCGGTTTGCGATCTTCACGCGGAGCACGTGGGGCGCGTTCTTCACGAGGCGCGCGCGGTGCACGTTCTTCGCGAGGTGCGGCTACAACAGCGACTTCTTCACGGGTTTCGCGGGGAGCACGTTCCTCGCGCGGTGCCCGTTCTTCACGTGGAGCGCGTTCGGCACGTTCTTCCCGCGGTTTTTCATCGCGGCGGCCATTACGGCTGCGGCTCTGTTGACGACCGTTACGGCGCTCGTCGTTCCGTGCAGCAGGGCGTTCAGCGGCTGGCTTTTCAACCACGACCGGCGTTGGCTCTTCTTTAACGGCGAACAGGCTGACCAGGGATTTCACCAGGCCTTTGAACAGGCTTGGCTCAGGCAGGCTCACGGCCGTTGCAGCAGGGGCGGCAGCTTCAACCGGCATCGGCGCGTTGGCACGCGGCGGGGCGGTCTTGACGGCAGCTTCCTGGCGAACAAGGGTACGCGTCGCGGCAGCTGGTGGCGGAACTTCTTCCACTTCAGCGGCGGCGGCAGCGATTTCGTAGCTTGACTGGTTGGTGTGAGCTTCCGGGCTGTCATCACGCAGGCGCTGCACTTCGAAGTGCGGCGTTTCGAGATGGTCGTTCGGCAGGATGACGATACGCGCACGGGTGCGCAGTTCGATCTTGGTGATCGAGTTACGCTTTTCGTTGAGCAGGAAAGCCGCAACCGGAATCGGCACTTGAGCGCGGACTTCGGCGGTGCGGTCTTTCAGGGCTTCTTCTTCAATCAGGCGCAGGATGGCCAGTGACAGCGATTCCACATCACGAATGATGCCGGTGCCGTTGCAGCGCGGGCAAACGATGCCGCTGCTTTCGCCCAGCGATGGACGCAGGCGTTGACGGGACATTTCCAGCAGGCCGAAACGCGAGATGCGACCGACCTGGACGCGGGCACGGTCTTGTTCCAGGCTTTCGCGTACTTTTTCTTCCACAGCGCGCTGATTTTTCGCTGGGGTCATGTCGATGAAGTCAATGACGATCAAGCCGCCGATATCGCGTAGACGCAGCTGGCGGGCGATTTCTTCAGCCGCTTCCAGATTGGTTTGCAACGCGGTTTCTTCGATGTCGCTGCCTTTGGTAGCGCGCGCCGAGTTGATGTCGATGGACACCAGGGCCTCGGTCGGATCGATAACGATGGAGCCGCCGGAAGGCAGTTCGACAACACGCTGGAACGCGGTTTCGATCTGGCTTTCGATCTGGAAACGGTTGAACAGCGGAACGCTGTCTTCGTAGAGCTTGATCTTGCTGGCGTATTGCGGCATCACCTGACGGATGAACGTCAAGGCTTCTTCCTGGGCTTCAACGCTGTCGATCAGTACTTCGCCGATGTCCTGGCGCAGGTAATCGCGGATGGCGCGGATGATCACGTTGCTTTCCTGATAGATCAGGAACGGCGCGGAGCGATCAAGGGACGCTTCTTTAATAGCAGTCCAGAGTTGCAGCAGGTAGTCGAGGTCCCACTGCATTTCTTCGCTGCTGCGGCCAAGGCCGGCAGTGCGGACGATCAGGCCCATGTCAGCCGGGGCGATCAAGCCGTTCAGCGCTTCACGCAGTTCGTTGCGTTCTTCGCCTTCGATGCGACGGGAAATACCGCCTGCACGCGGGTTGTTCGGCATCAGCACCAGGTAACGACCGGCCAAGCTGATGAAAGTGGTCAGGGCTGCGCCCTTGTTGCCACGTTCTTCTTTCTCGACCTGAACGATGACTTCCTGACCTTCGGTCAAGACATCCTTGATGTTGACGCGGCCTTCAGGTGCTTTCTTGAAGTATTCGCGGGAGATTTCTTTGAGGGGCAGGAAGCCGTGGCGCTCGGAGCCGAAATCGACAAAGGCAGCCTCAAGGCTTGGTTCGATGCGAGTAATCCGGCCTTTATAAATGTTGGCCTTCTTCTGCTCGCGCGCGCCCGATTCGATGTCCAGGTCATAGAGGCGTTGGCCATCTACCAGTGCGACACGCAACTCTTCGGGTTGAGTTGCGTTAATTAGCATTCTTTTCATGTAGTACCGTCGGTTTCCGGGCTGCCGGAAACGGCGTTCGGCACACACGACTTCTCACGGTCGGTGTCAGGGCGCGTCAGGAGCGGTTGGCCACTCCAGTGTCTAGCGAGGTTTCAACCAGAGGGGTCGAAGTCGCGACGACGTATCCTGCTTGCTGTGGTGACAAAAGACACCCTGTCAGCAAAAGCTTTGTCAGGAGGAGGAATCAACCATTGGCAGTGGACGATATGAGCGTCTTGAATAAAGCCTAGTGCTACACAGTCCAATGGTTGTGCGTCTCCACCCCACACGTATCCCTGATAATTCGGGTGCTGCCGCGCGCAGAATCCGCAGCGGGTTGGCATTTACCGCAACCTTCGATAGGGAAGGTCACGCGTCATGGCTTAAGGCGTTATTTCCGAAACATTCGCTCGAATCGTCTGAAAGCGACTGCACTTTGTGAACTGGCCGTGGATATGGGCTCAGAAGGCGAGTGATAACCCTGCGATCTGGCTTGTTTCAGGCCTCATGTCACCTGCGCTTGTTACGTTTCCAGACCTTCGTTATCCAGCGAAAGCCCCGTCGGACGGCCTTGCGTCCTCTTGAATTGCGATGGTCAGGGCCGGTGGTTACACCGCTAGTCCGCTGTCCAGGCCGCTTTTGGCGGCGTTCGCGACTATAGCAGTAATCATTAAGTGCTTCAAATCCATAAAAAATTGTTATGATTTGCGGCATGACGAATATTGCCCCCCCAACCTCCGGCGTCCAGCTGGTTGAGGTTGCGCCGGAACTTGCCGGTCAACGCATCGATAACTTTCTCTTCACCTACCTCAAGGGCGTACCTAAGACCTTGATTTATCGCATTTTGCGTAAGGGTGAAGTGCGGGTGAACAAAGGTCGAATCAAGCCCGAGTACAAGCTCAAGGGCGGCGACATCATTCGCGTTCCGCCTCTGCGCCTACCAGAGCGAGATGAACCCGTTCCGCTGGCACAAGGCCTTTTACAGCGACTTGAGGCTGCCATCGTCTTTGAAGACAAAGCCTTGATCGTGCTGAACAAGCCCGCTGGCATCGCCGTACACGGCGGCAGCGGGTTGAATTACGGTGTGATCGAAGCCTTTCGTCAGATGCGTCCGGATGCCAAGGAGCTGGAGCTGGTTCACCGCTTGGACCGCGACACCTCGGGCCTGCTGATGATCGCCAAAAAACGCAGCATGTTGCGGCATTTGCACGAGCAGCTTCGCGGTGATGGCGTTGATAAGCGTTACATGGCGCTGGTTCGCGGTAACTGGCCCGCTGCGCAAAAGCGCGTCAATGCACCGTTGCTTAAAAGCAACCTGCGCTCAGGCGAGCGCATGGTTGAAGTCAACGAGGAAGGTAAAGAAGCGCTGACGATTTTCAAGGTGCTACGCCGCTTCGGTGACTTCGCCACCATGATCGAGGCCAAACCGGTCACCGGGCGGACCCACCAGATTCGCGTCCACGCCCTGCATGCCGGGCATTGCATCGCCGGTGATACCAAGTACGGGGATGAAGATTTCAGTCGGGAAATACGAGACCTCGGCGGTAAGCGCCTGTTCCTGCATGCCTACATGTTGACGGTGCCATTGCCGGACGGTGGTGAATTGAAGCTTCA
This sequence comes from Pseudomonas sp. CCI4.2, assembly GCF_034350045.1. NCBI lineage: Bacteria > Pseudomonadati > Pseudomonadota > Gammaproteobacteria > Pseudomonadales > Pseudomonadaceae > Pseudomonas > Pseudomonas sp. CCI4.2. The sequence continues at coordinate 2,958,478 of NZ_CP133781.1, forward strand.
AGCGCCTGTTGATGAAATGTGGGCCAAGACCGTGGAGCGACTGAGTGCGCCGTGATTATAAACTGCTGATTTTTGACTGGGACGGCACGCTTGCCGATTCTATTGGTCGTATCGTTGAAGCCATGCAGGTCGCGGCCAGTCGCAGTGATGTGCCGGTGCGTGATGACTTCGCGATCAAGGGCATCATTGGGCTGGGCTTGCCTGAGGCTATTGGTACGTTGTATCCGGACATAAGCCCGGATCAGATGGTGGATTTCCGTAGGCATTATTCCGACAGTTATGTGGCGCTTGAGGCCGAGCCATCACCTTTGTTTGCTGACGTGGTGGATTCGCTGGCGGCCTTTCGGGCCGACGGCTATCAAATGGCTGTCGCCACCGGGAAATCACGCCGGGGCCTGGATCGGGTATTGAAAGCCCACGGGTGGCAGGATTATTTTGAGATAACGCGTGCCGCCGACGAGTCCGCAAGCAAGCCCGATCCGTTGATGTTGCGCGAGATTCTTGAACATTGTGGCGTGGCGCCCGAGCACGCGCTGATGGTGGGTGATTCATCGTTTGACTTGTTGATGGCGCATAACGCGGGTATGGATTCGGTGGCGGTGGGTTACGGGGCGCAATCGCTGGCTTCCCTGCTTGAATTCAAACCGCGTCTGGCCATCGAGCGTTTTTCTGAGTTGCGTAGCTGGTTGAGTGCGCCAGGCATCGAGTCTCTTTAAGGTAATAAATACATGTCAGACGAATGGAAAGGCGACAGCGCTGAAGCCCAGGGCGTTAAAGGTGACGACAGAAGTTGGAAGCTGCTGGAAAAAACCTTGCTGGCAAGCGTGCAGGAACAGCGTCGTTCGCGGCGCTGGGGAATTTTCTTCAAGCTGCTGACGTTTGCTTACCTGATTGGCGCGTTGGTGGTGTTCACACCGCTGATGGACTTTGGCAAGGGCGGTGGATCCCGGAGCGATCCACATACTGCATTGATCGAAGTGCAGGGCATGATCGCCGATAAAGAAGCTGCCAGCGCCGATAATATCGTCGGTGCGCTGCGTTCGGCGTTTGACGACGCGAAGACCAAGGGTGTGATCCTGCGCATCAATAGTCCCGGTGGCAGCCCGGTACAAGCCGGTTATATCTACGATGAGATTCGTCGCCTGCGTGCCGAAAAGCCTGACATTAAGGTCTACGCGGTCATCAGTGACCTCGGGGCCTCTGGCGCTTATTACATCGCCAGTGCCGCAGATCAGATCTATGCCGACAAGGCCAGTTTGGTCGGTTCGATCGGCGTAACGGCTGCCGGTTTCGGGTTTGTCGGGATCATGGACAAGCTGGGCGTGGATCGTCGGACTTACACCTCGGGTGAGCACAAGGCGTTTCTTGATCCGTTCCAGCCACCCAAGGCTGACGAGACATTGTTCTGGCAGGGCGTGCTGGATACAACGCACCGTCAGTTCATCGCCAGCGTGAAGCAAGGGCGCGGCGATCGTCTGAAAGATAAAGACCACCCTGAGTTGTTCTCTGGATTGGTCTGGACCGGCGAGCAAGCGCTGCCGTTGGGTCTGATTGATGGCCTGGGCAATGCCAGTTACGTCGCTCGTGAAGTGATCGGCGCGAAGGACATTGTCGACTACACCGTCGAAGATTCACCGTTTGATCGGTTCTCGAAGAAGCTAGGTGTCAGCATGGCCAATCAATTGGCGATGTGGATGGGCTTCCAGGGGCCGTCGCTGCGCTGATTGAAGCCCGACCTTATGGTCGGGTTTTCTACTTCTGTAGAAGACACTCCTACAGAATGCTTACCCCTTCAATCAGCAGCATGTCGACCAAGCGAATCAGTGGCAGGCCGATCAGGCTAGTGGCGTCGCTGCCTTCGGTGCTCTGAAACAAGCCTACCCCTAACCCCTCGGCTTTGAAGCTGCCTGCGCAGTCGTAGGGTTGTTCGGCGTACAGGTAGCGTTCGAGGCTGGGTTGATCCAGCGTGCGCATGTGGACGGTAAACGCCACGCAGTCGACCTGGCAGTGTCCGGTAAGGCTGTTCAGCAGCGCCAAGCCAGTCAGGAAGGTCACGCTGTTGCCGTTCGCCGCTAATAATTGTTCCAGCGCTCGCTCGAAGGTGTGGGGCTTGCCGAGGACGTTCCCATTGAGCACTGCCACTTGGTCCGAACCGATAATTAAATGATCGGGGTGGCTGCCCGCCAAGGCTTGAGCTTTCTCGCGGGCCAGGCGCTGGACCAGATCAATGGCGGGTTCGCCAGCGTGCCGGCTTTCGTCGATGTCTGGCGAGCTGCAGGTGAACGGAAGACGCAGGCGGGCGAGCAATTCGCGGCGATAGGGGGAGCTGGAGGCGAGCAGCAGGGGAGGCATGAAGTTCTCCGTGAGTGAAAGTTGATTGTAATCAGCGACTCCGGATACGCACAGCGTTGAATTTCCTTTGACAGAGGGGTACCTCATCCCTAGAATGCTGCGCCTATGTTGAATGACCCGATTCCACCTCACGTTGACCCGCGCAAATTAGCTGATCGTGGCACTACTCTTCAGGGAGAAGTACCGCTGGCTGATTTGGAGAGACTCTGCGACCCGCTTTCCGATACCCTCGGTACGGTGCAGGCGAAGTTTGTTTTTGAGCGCGACGAGCGCAGATCTGTGGTAATTCACAGTTCCATCGACGTCGAAGTCAAAATGGTTTGCCAGCGTTGTCTTGAGCTGGTCACCCTGCCGATCCACAGCGAATGCAGTTACGCTGTGGTGAAAGAGGGTGCGAATACCCAGTCGTTACCGAAAGGTTATGACGTGCTGGAACTGGGCGAAGATCCATTGGATCTGCTGGCATTGATCGAGGAAGAGCTTTTGCTCGCCTTGCCCATTGTGCCTGCTCATGATCCGCAAGAATGCCAGCAGCCGGCGGACAATCAAGTGTCCGAGTCGAGCGAGGACGAGGTAACGCGGTCCAACCCGTTCAGTGTATTGGCGCAGTTAAAGCGTGACCCAAACGTTTAGGAGTTAATTAATTATGGCTGTTCAGCAGAACAAAAAATCCCGCTCTGCCCGTGACATGCGTCGTTCGCACGACGCCCTTACGGCTAGCACTCTGTCTGTAGAAAAAACCACAGGTGAAATTCACCTGCGTCACCACGTATCGCCAGAAGGCGTATACCGTGGTCGCAAAGTGATCGATAAAGGCGCTGACGAGTAATTACTTGTCCGCTTCGATCATCGCGATTGACGCAATGGGCGGGGACTTCGGTCCCCGCAGCATTGTGCAGGCCAGCCTTGCTTGTTTGATCGCAACACCCTCGCTGCACCTGACCCTCGTTGGTCAAGCCCCCCTTATTGAAGAATTGATTGCTCGCCATTCCGGTGTGGATCGCTCACGTCTGCGTGTTGTAAACGCGACAGAGGTGATCTCCATGGATGAGCGTCCTTCCCAGGCATTGCGCGGAAAACCTGATTCATCGATGCGCGTTGCGCTTGGGTTGCTGGCCAGCGGTCAGGTCCAGGCGTGTGTCAGTGCAGGAAATACCGGGGCACTGATGGCGCTGTCGCGTTTCGTGCTCAAGACACTGCCGGGTATTGATCGGCCGGCCATGGTCGCGGCTATCCCAACTCAGCGGGGCTACTGCCAATTGCTGGATTTGGGGGCGAACGTTGATTGCAGTGCCGAGAATCTTCATCAGTTTGCGGTGATGGGCTCAGTTGCCGCCGAGGCATTGGGCGTGACGCGGCCTAGGGTCGCGCTGCTCAATATCGGCACCGAGGACATCAAGGGTAATCAGCAGGTCAAGATGGCGGCCAGTCTTTTGCAGGCATCACCGGGGTTGAATTACGTCGGTTTCGTTGAAGGCGATGGTGTCTATCGGGGCGAGGCGGATGTGGTGGTGTGTGACGGTTTTGTCGGCAATATATTGCTCAAATCCAGCGAAGGCCTGGCGACGATGATCGGCGCGCGTATCGAAGCATTGTTCACGCAAAACGTTTTCACTAAGGTGGTGGGGGCTTTGGCGTTGCCGATGCTCAAGCGATTACGGGCTGATTTGGCCCCTGCCAGGCATAACGGGGCAAGTTTTCTAGGTCTGCAGGGCATTGTCGTTAAGAGTCACGGATCTGCGAGTGTGCAGGGCTTTCAAAGCGCCATTCAGCGGGCATTGATCGAAATCCAGGAAGACCTCCCGCAGCGGTTGAGTGGGCGTCTGGAAGAGTTGCTCTAGACGGGTAGCGGCGATGTGACGCCTGGGACCGTTTACTCATCCAATTGTCCATCAGCGTACCCAAGCGTTAGTGTGCCTGGCCTGTCAGGTGCGCCTTTTTTGACGACACATTATTAGGGGCTTGTTTAATGTCTGCATCCCTCGCGTTCGTTTTTCCGGGTCAAGGCTCGCAGTCCCTCGGCATGTTGGCCGAGCTGGGCGCGCAGTACCCACTGATTCTGGACACCTTTGCTGAAGCTTCCGCTGCGTTGGGCTACGACCTTTGGGCGTTGACTCAGCAAGGCCCGGAAGCGCACCTCAATCAAACCGATAAGACGCAGCCGGCGATCCTGACCGCCTCCGTGGCGCTGTGGCGCCTGTGGTTGGCTGAACACACTGCTCGCCCTGCGTTTGTCGCTGGGCACAGTCTCGGTGAATACAGTGCGTTGGTGGCGGCTGGCAGCCTGAGCCTGAGCGATGCGGTCAAGTTGGTGCAGCGCCGGGGCCAGTTGATGCAGGAAGCCGTGCCCGCAGGGCAAGGCGCAATGGCAGCGATTTTGGGTCTGGCGGATGCTGACGTATTGGCTGCGTGCGCCGAGTCGGCTCAAGGTGATGTGGTCAGCGCGGTGAATTTCAATTCGCCGGGCCAAGTGGTGATCGCAGGTTCCGCTGCCGCTGTCGAGCGGGCCATGGAGGCCTGTAAGGCCCGTGGTGCAAAGCGTGCGATGCCGTTGCCCGTCAGCGTGCCGTCGCACTGCGAATTGATGCGTCCGGCTGCAGAGCGCTTCGCTGAGTCCATCGAAGCGATTGCCTGGCAGACGCCACAGATCCAACTGGTGCAAAATGTCAGCGCATCAGCGGTGACTGATCTTGCTACCCTCAAACACGATTTGCTTGAGCAGTTGTACAAACCCGTGCGTTGGGTCGAGTCCATCCAATGTCTGGCCGCTAATGGCGCTACCCAGTTGGTCGAATGTGGTCCGGGTAAAGTGCTTGCGGGCTTGAACAAACGCTGCGCCGAAGGCGTGACGACTTACAACCTCAACACCCCAGATGCCTTCGCTGCCACTCGCGCGGCATTGGCCTGATTAGGAGAACTTGCATGAGCCTGCAAGGTAAAGTTGCACTGGTCACCGGTGCGAGCCGCGGTATTGGCCAAGCCATTGCCCTTGAATTGGGACGTAACGGAGCGATCGTGGTCGGAACCGCAACGTCTGAGTCCGGTGCTGAGCGTATCAGCGCGACCTTCAAGGAAAACGGCATCGAGGGCTTTGGCCTGATGCTGAATGTGTGTGATGCGCAATCCGTGAGCGCAACCTTGGCGTTGATTCAGGAGCGCGTTGGTGCACCGTTGATTCTCGTCAATAACGCCGGCATCACCCGTGACAACCTGATGATGCGGATGAAGGATGACGAGTGGCATGACGTTGTGGACACGAACCTGAACAGTCTGTTTCGGCTGTCCAAGGGTGTTCTGCGCGGCATGACCAAGGCCCGTTGGGGCCGAATCATCAGTATTGGTTCGGTTGTGGGTGCCATGGGCAACGCAGGCCAAGTAAACTACGCAGCTGCGAAAGCCGGTCTGGAAGGTTTCAGTCGGGCTCTGGCGCGTGAAGTCGGCTCCCGAGCGGTCACCGTGAACTCGGTAGCCCCCGGTTTTATCGACACTGATATGACCCGCGAGCTGCCAGAAGCGCAACGTGAATCACTGATAAGCCAAATCCCTTTGGGGCGTTTGGGGCAAGCTCAAGAGATCGCGCATGTGGTCGCTTTTCTTGCATCTGAAGGTGCAGGCTACGTGACTGGGGCTACAATCCCGGTAAACGGCGGCATGTACATGAGCTGAATGTGACGGATCGCTTCAAAAAAATGTCATACGAGCGGTCCAAAATCCGTTATAAAGCTGCAATCTATTAATGGCAGAAGGCGGGTGTGGTTCCAGAGGTTTGCGTATTGAGCTTGAAATGCGCAAAACCTCTTCTTACACTTACCCACCGGCCAGCTGCCTGAATTTGTCCACTAGGAGTTAAAACAAGGTATGAGCACCATCGAAGAACGCGTCAAGAAAATCGTTGTCGAGCAACTTGGCGTCAAAGAGGAAGAAGTGACCAACAAGGCTTCTTTCGTTGAAGACCTGGGCGCTGACTCCCTTGATACCGTGGAGCTGGTGATGGCTCTCGAAGAGGAATTCGAGACCGAAATCCCTGACGAAGAAGCTGAAAAAATCACCACCGTTCAAGCTGCTATCGATTACGTCACAGCACACGAAGTGAAATAAGTTTTAATCGTCGCTTGCTGACTCGGAAAAACCGCACTGCCTTTGCTGGCGTGCGGTTTTTTCTTTAAAAATGATCGAAAGTGTCGTCAATAAAGAGAAGGAGAGTGCTGTGTCGCGTAGACGCGTCGTAGTCACCGGTATGGGTATGCTGTCGCCATTGGGCACCGATGTGCCGAGCAGCTGGCAAGGCATTCTGGCGGGCCGCAGTGGCATTGGCCTGATAGAGCATACGGACCTTTCAGCCTTCACCACTCGTTTTGGCGGTTCGGTAAAGGATTTTAAGGTTGAGGAGTATCTGGCGGCCAAAGAAGCCCGACGTCTTGACTTGTTTATCCAATACGGACTGGCTGCCAGTTTTCAGGCTGTGCGTAATTCCGGCCTTGAAGTGACCGATGAAAACCGAGACCGAATTGGCGTTGCCATGGGTGCCGGCATCGGTGGTTTGACCAATATCCAGAACAATAGCCGTTCGTTGCTCGAGCAAGGGCCGGGGAAAATCTCTCCGTTTTTTGTGCCGGGCTCGATCATCAACATGATTTCTGGCTTCCTCTCGATTCACCTCGGTGCACAGGGGCCTAACTACGCCATCGCCACGGCATGCACCACCGGGACGCATAGCATCGGCATGGCCGCACGCAATATCGTCTACGGTGAAGCTGACGTGATGATTGCCGGTGGCGCCGAAATGGCCGCCTGTGGTTTGGGCATGGGTGGCTTCGGCGCGTCTCGAGCGTTGTCCACGCGCAATGACGACCCTGCTCGCGCCAGCCGTCCTTGGGACAAGGGCCGTGACGGTTTCGTCCTGTCTGATGGTGCCGGTGCGTTGGTACTCGAAGAGCTTGAGCACGCCAAAGCGCGCGGCGCGACGATTTATGCTGAGCTGATCGGCTTCGGCATGAGCGGTGATGCTTATCACATGACCTCGCCACCGGAAGATGGAGCGGGTGCTGCGCGGTGTATTACCAATGCGCTGCGTGACGCCAAACTCAATGTCGATGAAGTGCAGTACATCAACGCCCATGGCACATCGACCCTAGCGGGCGACCTGGCCGAAGCGACGGCAATCAAGACGGTGTTTGGTGACCATGCTTACAAGCTGGCGGTCAGTTCTACCAAATCGATGACCGGGCATTTGCTCGGTGCAGCAGGCGCCGTCGAGGCGATCTTCTGCATTCTGGCAATCAATGGTCAGGTCGCACCGCCGACCATCAACCTTGATGAGCCGGACGAAGGGTGTGACCTGGACTTCGTGCCCCACGAAGCGAAGCCGATGCCAATCGACGTTGCCGTGTCCAACTCCTTTGGTTTCGGCGGCACCAACGGCTCGCTGGTTTTCCGCCGGTTCGTTGATTGATGTTGAGCTGGATCGACGGTCGGCCGGCGGACACTCTGTCCATTACGGATCGAGGTTTGGCTTACGGTGATGGGTTGTTTGAAACCATCGCCGTCAAGGCGGGACGACCGTTGCTGATGGAGCGTCATCTGGCGCGACTTGGGCTGGGTTGCAGCCGTCTGGCAATCGCGGCTGATCAAGGGTTGATTCGCAGTGAGTTACTGGCGTTTTCCGCGCAGTTGGGCGATGGCGTCATGAAGCTTATTGTCACCCGTGGCGACAGCTTGCGTGGTTATGCGCCGCCGCCCCAAGCGCTGGCACGACGAATTATTCAGGGCCATCCTCCTTCGCCTTATCCGGCGATTCATGCCGATCAGGGGGTGTGCCTGTTTGCCTGCGTTACCCGTTTGTCCGAGCAGCCGCTGCTGGCGGGGCTCAAGCACCTCAATCGATTGGAACAAGTACTCGCCCGCAGTGAATGGCAGGACAGCGCCTTTGCCGAAGGGCTCATGTGTGACGCGTCGGGACGTGTCATTGAGGGTGTCTACAGCAACCTGTTTTTGATTGCGGACAATGTGTTAATCACCGCCGATCTGGGCCGTTGCGGTGTAGCGGGAGTAATGCGCGCCGAGCTATTGGCGCAGGCACATACCTTGGGCATCGCCACCGAGGTTCGCGACATCGACATACACGATCTGGAACAAGCCGATGAGGTTTTTGTGTGCAACAGCGTCTACGGGGTGTGGCCCGTGCGAGGGGTTGCGCTGCTGAACTGGCCGGTTGGTCCACTCACCCGTAAACTGCAGGGCATCGCTCGCACGCTTCTGGATGTTTGATCAGTGATTCGTAAATTCTTGGTGATATTCGAAGGGTGTCTGGTTCTCGCGGGATTACTCCTGGGTTTTTCTGTCTGGGAGCAAAAGGTTGCGCTTATGCAGCCGCTGAACATCGCTCAAGAGCAATTACTGGACGTCACCGCAGGCTCTACGCCTACGGGTGTGCTCAACCGTCTGGAATCTGACGGTGTCATCAAAGATGCGTTTTGGTTGCGTCTTTATTGGCGTTTCAATCTCTTTGGCCAAACCTTTCATACCGGTGAATACCGCATGACACCCGCAATGGATGCCAAGGCGCTGTTGGAGCTGTGGCGGCGCGGTGAAGTGGTGCAATACAGTCTGACGTTGGTTGAAGGTTGGAATTTTCGTCAGGTCCGAGCCGCGTTGGCAAAACAGGTCAAGCTTGAACAGGCGTCGGCCGGGCTGAGTGACAGCGAGTTGATGAGCACGCTCGGACACCCCAACGTATTTCCAGAAGGTCGTTTCTTCCCAGACACCTATCGGTACGTGCGCGGGATGAGCGATATGGACATGCTCAAGCAGGCCTACAACCGTCTGGACGACGTGCTGGCCGACGAATGGGCCAAGCGTGCCGCGGACGTTCCCTACGCCGACCCTTATCAGGCGTTGATCATGGCGTCCCTGGTGGAGAAAGAAACCGGCGTGCCCCAAGAGCGTGGGCAAATCGCTGGCGTATTTGTCCGGCGTCTGCACATCGGCATGCTGCTTCAGACCGATCCCACGGTGATTTACGGCCTGGGGGAGCGCTACACCGGCAAGCTGACGCGCGCACACTTGAAAGAGCCGACCCCGTACAACACGTACGTTATTTCCGGACTGCCACCTACCCCGATTTCATTGGTGGGGCGCGAAGCTATTCATGCCGCGCTTCATCCCGTTTCCGGCAGTAGCCTCTATTTTGTGGCGCGAGGCGACGGCAGTCATGTGTTCTCGGACGACCTGGAATCGCATAACAATGCGGTTCGTGAGTTTCAGCTCAAAAGGCGAGCAGATTATCGTTCCAGCCCGGCACCCGTTGTGGCCCCGGCTATCACACCGACGATTGAGTCCAAGCTTGAGCCAGCACCTGAGCTAAAACCCGATTCAAAAGCTGTAACGGCTCCAGATGACAAATCGGAACCGGACGCCACGCCAAAAATTGAGCCCGCTCCCGAGCCAAAGCCCCAAGTGGACGCCAAGCCTGCAGCCAGCTCCGAGTCCAAGCCTCAACCCGATAACGCCGCCGCTCCGATTGCCGTACCGGTCGAAAAAGACGAGCAAAAGCCACAATGAACATGATGAAGGACTGCCTGTGACTGGCCTGTTTATTACCCTGGAAGGTCCCGAAGGCGCTGGCAAAAGCACCAACCGCGAATACCTTGCCGAGTGCCTGCGCGCCCAAGGTGTCGATGTCGTGCTGACTCGCGAACCGGGCGGCACGCCGTTGGCCGAGCGAATTCGCGAGCTGCTGCTGGCGCCCAGCGACGAGTCAATGAACGCGGATACGGAGTTGTTGCTGGTGTTCGCCGCCAGAGCCCAGCACTTGGCTGAGGTCATTCGTCCAGCACTGGCGCGCGGCGCCGTGGTGCTGTGTGATCGGTTTACCGATGCGACTTACGCGTATCAGGGCGGTGGTCGAGGTTTGTCCCATGACCGTATCGCCGCGTTGGAGGCGTTTGTCCAAGGCGATCTGCGCCCGGATATGACCTTGGTGTTCGACTTGCCAGTTGAAATCGGATTGGCCCGCGCGACAGCCCGTGGTCGCCTTGACCGTTTCGAGCAGGAAGGCCGGATGTTTTTTGATGCGGTGCGCAGTACGTATTTGAAGCGCGCAGCGGCTAATCCGGCGCGTTATCGATTGGTGAATGCGGCGCTGTCGTTGGCCGAAGTTCAGCAGTCACTTGATGACTTGTTGCCTGAAATGCTGGGGCTGCACCGTGGCTGAAGCCTACCCTTGGCAGGAAAGCCTCTGGCAGCAAATGGCCGGGCGTACCGAACATGCGCATGCCTATCTGCTTCACGGTCCGGTGGGCATTGGCAAGCGGGCATTGGCGCAACGGCTGATGGCGCGCTTGCTGTGCCAGCGGCCTGAAGGTTTGGATGCCTGTGGTCAGTGCAAGTCGTGCATGCTGCTGGCGGCGGGCACTCACCCCGACCACTACGTGCTTGAGCCCGAAGAGGCGGACAAGGCGATCAAAGTCGATCAGGTTCGCGATCTGGTGGGTTTCGTTGTGCAAACAGCGCAAATGGGGGGCCGCAAAGTGGTGTTGATTGAGCCCGCAGAGTCGATGAACGTCAACGCCGCCAACGCATTGCTGAAAAGTCTTGAGGAACCGTCTGGCAATACCGTCCTATTGCTGGTCAGTCATCAGTCGAGCCGATTGTTGCCTACCGTCAGAAGCCGTTGCGTGCAGCAGGCGTGCCCGCTGCCCAGTGAAGCGGTGAGCTTGGGATGGTTGGCGAAGGCGTTACCTGAGTGCTCCGAAGACGAGCGTTCAGAATTGCTGACGCTGGCCGCCGGATCGCCGCTGGCAGCGGTCAGCCTGAACACCCAAGGGGTTCGTGAGCAACGGGCGCTGGTGGTCGATGGTGTGAAAAAACTCCTCAAACAGCAGCAGTCGCCGACTCAATTGGCCGAAGGCTGGAAAGATATTCCGCTGTTGTTGCTGTTTGATTGGTTCACCGATTGGTCGCTATTAATCCTGCGTTATCAACTGACTCAAGATGAAGCAGGCCTCGGTTTGGGCGACATGCGCAAGGTGCTGCAATACCTGGCGCAAAAAGCCGGGCAAAGCAAAGTACTCGGTATTCAGGACTGGGTGCTTTCGCAGCGACAAAAAGTTATGTCCAAAGCGAACCTTAACCGCGTTTTATTGCTCGAAGCACTGCTGGTGCAGTGGGCAGGCCTGCCCGGACAGGGTTAGACTCCGGCATCAGGATCACTTCCCCCAAAGGAGTTGCAATGAATTTGCCGCTGAGCCCCGGTCCACGTAATGGCATTCTGTCTCTGACCATCAAGGACAAGTCAGTCCTATACGCCGCTTACATGCCCTTTATCAAAAATGGTGGTTTGTTCATCCCAACCAGCAAAAGCTACAAGCTGGGTGATGAGGTGTTCATGCTGCTTAACTTGATGGACGAGCCGGAAAAAATTCCGGTGACGGGCAAAGTGACCTGGATTACACCTAAAGGCGCCCAAGGCAATCGGGCTGCTGGCGTTGGCGTTCAATTCAACGACGGTGACAACGCCGCCCGCAATAAAATCGAAACGTATCTGGCCGGTGCTCTCAAATCCGACCGTCCCACTCATACAATGTAGTTGTCGCCACCTTCATGCTTGTAGATTCCCATTGTCACCTCGACCGTCTCGATCTCGCTGAACACGCCGGTTCATTGGATGCTGCCCTAGACGCCGCTCGGGCGCGTGGCGTCGGGCATTTTCTGTGCATCGGGGTCAGTGCTGAGAACGCTGGCGCGGTCAAAGCCCTGGCTGAGCGCTACGACGATGTGGACTGCTCAGTGGGCATTCACCCGCTCGACCTGCAACCTGGCGCGGCCCCCGCGTTGGACTGGTTATTGGCCGAGCTGAATCATCCTCGGGTGGTCGCCATTGGCGAAACTGGGCTCGATTATCACTACGAGCCCGAAGCTGCACAGCTTCAGCAAGCGTCCTTTCGCTTGCACCTTGAAGCCGCCAATCTTACCGGCAAGCCGGTGATCGTCCACACTCGGGGTGCTCGCGCCGACACCCTGGGTCTGTTGCGTGAAGCGGCTTTGCCACAGGGTGGGGTGTTGCACTGTTTTACTGAAGATTGGGCGATGGCCAAGGCGGCGCTGGACATGGGGTTCTATATCTCACTGTCCGGTATCGTCACCTTCCGCAACGCAGATGCCTTGCGTGACGTGGCGCGCCAAGTGCCCGTTGACCGATTGCTGGTGGAAACCGATTCGCCTTATCTGGCGCCTATCCCTTACCGAGGCAAGCCAAACCTGCCGCAATACGTGCGGGAAGTGGCTGAGTTTCTGGCGATGTTGCGTGGCGAGTCCTATGAGCGCTTTGCCGAGCAGACCACTGAAAACTTCGCGCGACTGTTTCCACTGGCTCATCTGAAATCCTGAAAGCCCGGCTTGCTGTAGGAGCCAACTCGTTGGCGAAGCGGCTTGATGTGGTGTCTCTGGTAAACCGCCTCGCCAACAAGTTGGCTGCTACAGATCGGGGTTGTATCTCTGCTACGTGGAGAAAATCATATGCAAAAAAAAACCCGGGTTCTGGGGGGTGAATCCGGGTTAAGACCATTAGGAGTAAACAAAGGTACGCGATCCATTGGTACCTTCATCGGCGCGCCACTTGGGGGAGATGCCGCGCCGACGAATTAAGTATTGGTCATGATTGCCGCGCGTCCAGCCCAATCGATGTAATTCTTTAAACTGATTTGGAATACCTGCGCTTCGATTGAGTTCTCACAAAACCGCCGATTCTCGCACTAGTGCCAAAGTTTCTTCGATTACCCGTGACTCGGTATAGAAATGGGGGGAAAAGCGAATGCCGGGTCCGCGCTGGACGCACACCACTTGCTGTTGCTTCAGCCGCTCAAACAGTACTGCGTTCTCCACGCCATCAAGGCTGAACGATAGAATACCCGCCCGCCGCTTAGGGTCTTTCGACGTGTGCAGGCGAGCGCCGGGGATGGAACTCAGTCCTTCTTCCAGCCATAGAACGCGCTCGGCGATGGCAGTGCCGACCTGTTCCATGCCCACTTCCTCAAGCAGCGAAAGACTGGCTTCCAACGCCATGCTGCCCAGGACGTTCGGGCTGCCGCATTCAAAACGACGCGCGGACAAGGCTGGCTCCCACGTAGTGCGGTTGTAATCACCCATGTGTTCCAACATATGCCAGCCGAACTCGTGCAGCTTTAACTGGGGTCGCAACGCGGCGCGGCAATAGAACACTCCCAGACCCTCAGGGCCCAGCAACCATTTGTGGCCGTCAGCCATGGCGAAGTCGCATTGACTGGCTTGAACATCGAAGGGCAGGGCCCCCAAGTGCTGAATGGCGTCGATGCAAAACAGTACGTTGCGTTGCTTGCAGCCTTGGCCAAGCACCTCAAGATCAAGACGCAGGCCTGTGGCGAATTGCACCGCGCTTATCGACAACAGTCGTGTGCGAGGACCGCACGCGGCAAGCAATGCTGCTTGCGGGTCATCACTCTTTAGGCTGACCTGAATGACCTCGACGCCTTGTGGCTTAAGTGACTCCCAGACGATTCGGTTTGAAGGGAATTCCTCGTCACTGATGACGATTTGATCGCCGCTCTTCCAGTCCAGTCCGAACGCAACGAATGACAGTGCCTCTGAGGTATTTTTGACCAGCGCAATGTCATCGGTCGACGGCGCATTCAGCAGCCGCATCAGGCGTTCACGAAGGCGCTGTTCTACTATCATCCAGTCGGGATAGTCACGTGCGCCCAGTAAAACGTTCTCCTGGGCAAAACGGGTGACCGCGGTTGCGGCACGTTTTGGCCATGGAGCGACCGCCGCGTGGTTCAAATATCGCAGCCCTGGAGCTTGTGTAAATTCATCAAGAAACGTAGACATGGTCGGATGATCCGTGCAATTTGGCGCAAGTTAGGCATAATACGCGGCTTCGATTTTGACCCCCAACAGACCTTCTCTTATGCAGAAAGAACCTCGTAAGGTCCGTGAGTTTCGTCGCCGCGAGCAAGAAATTCTCGATACCGCGCTAAAGCTGTTCCTCGATCAAGGTGAAGACAGTGTCACCGTCGAGATGATCGCGGATGCCGTGGGTATCGGCAAAGGCACCATCTATAAGCACTTCAAGTCAAAAGCGGAGATTTATCTGCGTTTGATGCTCGATTATGAGCGGGATTTGAATGAGTTGCTTCACTCTGCCGACGTCGACAAGGATAAGGAAGCTTTATCCCGTGCCTACTTCGAATTCCGAATGCGAGATCCGCAGCGCTACCGGTTGTTTGATCGCCTGGAAGAAAAGGTGGTCAAGGGTAATCAGGTGCCGGAGATGGTGGTTGAACTGCACAAGATTCGTGCCTCGAATTTTGAACGCCTGACGTTGTTGATTGAAGGCCGAATCAACGAAGGCAAGCTTGAAGACGTGCCTCCTTATTTCCACTTCTGCGCGTCCTGGGCGTTGGTACATGGCGCCGTAGCGCTGTATCACTCGCCGTTCTGGAGTAATGTGCTCGAAGATCAGGAAGGGTTCTTTCAATTCTTGATGGATATTGGCGTTCGCATGGGCAACAAGCGCAAACGCGATACCGATACCCCGCCCAGCAGCTAAGGCATTCGGCGGCCTTATGGTTGCAGGTAGGCAATGCGGCGGTGAGAGTCCGAGTAATATACTCAGGCATAGGTCTTGCTAAAACTTGATAGGTGAGTCAAGTTTTAACGGTCCATTTTCCCTGCCGGAGTCCATCATGATCGTTGACCGTCAAGGCAGGCGATTTCGCAATTTGCGGATCAGCCTGACGTCCGCCTGCAATTACGCCTGCACCTACTGCGTGCCCGACGGCAAGCGCCTGATTGCTGCGCAGGATGAGTTGTCGGCGGATGCTATGGCGCGTGGTGTGGCGTATCTGATCGAAGCCGCAGGTATTGAACGGCTACGCATCACCGGTGGCGAACCTCTGGTCAGTCCGAAACTGGAAGCCTTCATGGCGCAAATCGGGCAATTGGGCCTCGATGAAATTAGCCTGACAACCAACGGTCAACTGCTTGCTCGCAAGCTGCCGCTGCTGGTGGCTGCCAATATTCGTCGACTTAACGTATCGCTCGACACCCTCGACCCGCTGGCGTTTCGCACCATTGCTCGTGGCGGCGATCTGCTTACCGTGCTCGACGGAATGACCCAGGCCAGCGCGGCGGGGATCAAAATCAAAGTCAATATGGTGCCGCTGCGCGGGCAAAACCTCGATCAAGTATTACCCTTGCTTGATTACTGCCTTGAGCGTGGTTATGAGCTGCGCTTTATAGAGCTGATGCGCATGGGCCACTTGGCCAGTGATTCGAATGCGTTTTTGCAGCAATTCGTCAGCTTGCAGCAACTGCTGACACTCATTGGCGAGCACTACGAATACCTTCAAGCGGATGCGCCCGTGGATGCCACGGCAGTGCGCTATCAAATTCCCGGCAAAGGGTTTTTTGGGGTCATCGCCAACGAAAGCGTGCCGTTTTGCCGAACCTGCTCGCGCTTGCGCCTGTCTTCAACGGGATGGCTGCATGGCTGCCTGTCGTCCAGCAACCGTCATTATGTCGGCGACCTGCTGGACAAACCCCGCCACCAAGCTCTGCCAGCGTTGCAACGTTTGCTCGTCAAGGCGTTGAGCGATAAGCAGGAAGTGGCATTTTCCGGTGGCGCTACGGTGATGAAGATTATTGGGGGGTAGGGCCAATCCAGTGGGGCAGTAGACGATATGACGAAGCGGGAAATCCCTGTTGCAATCGTTTATAGATGAAATATCATCGTCTAAGTCAATTTAACGATGAAATATCATGCATAAGCATAGTGGATTCCTCTCGGATCGATCTCAGCAGTTGCTTAAAACCCTCGGCGAGAACATCGACCTTGCGCGCAAGCGCCGACGTTTACAGGTCGATACCATCTGTAAGCGGGCGGGTATCACTGGGCAAACATACCAACGTTTAAAGAAGGGAGAGAAGGGCGTTTCCATCGGTGTGCTGATGAACGTGCTCAGCGCGCTGGACATGGAAGAAATGATCAGCAGCGTGGCAGGTCCATCCCTCGACCATATCGGGTTGGCGCATGAGCGTTCGTTGCAACCTGTCCGCGTTCACGAAGGAGATGCCAATGGCAATCTGGACCCCGATTGGTAATGCGTTCGTCTTTTCGGGTCACGCAGAAGGCGCCCCGTTGCCAGTTGGTCAGATTGCCCTACAGGCCAAGGGGTTTGCTTTTAAGTACGCAAACAGTTGGCTGGCGCGTCCTGAATCTTTTTCGATCGATCCGCTTAACCTGCCGTTGACCGAACAACAATCAAGTTCGTCAAAACTCTGGGGCGCGTTTGAGGACTCGACCCCTGACAATTGGGGCAAGAAGGTCCTGCTCGCGACCCATAAGCAACACCCACAAAACGAAATCGAGTGGCTGCTGGCTTCGGGTGGGGCGGGCGTTGGCTGCCTGCTGTTCAGTGCATCCCGCCATCAGCTTCCCGCGCTTCATGAATCCCCTCCCTTTGAAAGTCTTGAGCGGCTTCTGCTGGCGGCGGACCACATTGATCAAGGCGACTATCAGCCCAGCGAAGAAATGGCCAAGTTGCTGGAGTTCGGCTCTTCCATGGGCGGTGCCCGACCTAAAGTGACCGTTCATTATCGCGAGGGAGAGTGGATCGCTAAGCTCGGTCGGCGAGACGATATTTTTGACCAGGCAAGGGCCGAGTTCGCCAGCCTGAACATGGCTGAAGCTGCGGGTATAAAGGTTCCAGAGCATGAGCTGATAGAAGTGGCCGGCCGTGCGGTGTTGCTGGTGAAGCGCTTTGATCGGCAGCAAGGGGGGCGAAGCCACTACCTCAGCGCGTATGCGTCAATCAATCCTCATCGAATGCGGGTTGGCGACAATGACGGTCCCATGAGTTACCTGCGCATCGCGGATGTACTCAAGAAAACAAGTGCTGACGCGTTTGCCGATCTTCTCGACCTATACACGCGTATGGCGTTCAACGTGCTCATCGGCAATACCGACGATCACCTGCGCAACCATGGGTGTCTGATGACGGGCGCGAACACCTATCGACTCTCGCCAGCGTTTGATGTGCTGCCTCATCCCACTGAGCAAGGCCTTCAGGCGTTGATCATAGGCGAGCAAGGCCGATTGTCTTCTCTCGATAATCTGCTCAGTGCCCCTGAACGTTTCGGTATCCAGCGGGACCAGGCTCGGCAAATAATTATCGATCTATGCCAGGTTACGGTCCACGCGGATCAGTATTTCAAGGACGCAGGCATGAGCGCGCAAGATACTTCGATTTTGTCGAAAGTGTGCCGGCGCTTTAACCCCGTCGTCGAAAGTTGGTAACACCTCAGCTCTTTTCCTCTGGGTGGCGCGGAAGCTGCATTAGTCGCGCATTCGCCGGTTTTCCGTCACCGGCACCTGGAGGGGATGATGCGTAGCCTGGTTTTGCTACTGACGCTGTTGTCGTTAAGTGGCTGCATGAGTATCAGTGACATGGGGCAGGGTGCTCATGATCAGTTGAGTGATGCGGGCTTGCTCGATCACAGCGATACCAATCGTGCGTACAACCGCCGCTTGCAGCCAGACTCGTTCATCTATATCGCCCAAGGCTCATTTGTGCCGCCAGGCAACGCTTATCCACGACCTAACGTTGTAGCCGAGGAAGCCTTTAACGGCTTTATCGAGTACTTCCCGATGGTTCGTCGGGCCAAGGCGCCAATGGGGTTGGACGAGGCAATGACCGAAGCGCGAGCCGCCGGTGCCAATTATTTGCTTTACACCCGTTTCGCCAAGGCTGACGACCGCATCGGCAACACCGACGAGTGGAGCGATCAGCAAGCCGTGGATAGACTGGGGGTCGACAGCGGGGTGATCCAGATCATGCTGATCGAAACCACCACTCGCTATCTGATCGACACCGCGCGTATTCATACCCGGGGCGGATTGCTGACGCTGCGCAATACCAAACCTGAAGATTTGCTAGGTCCGCCGTTGGAGGATTACGCTCGTAGCTTGATGGGTGTTAGTCGGTAGCACCTAAGGAGCAAGACAATGAGTGATCCGGGTAAGGCCAATGACCTGTTTGCACAGATTCCCAAGTCAAAAGGGTTGCCGCCCGTTCACCTGTGGAATCCCGATTTCTGTGGCGACATCGACATGCGTATCGCCCGGGACGGCACGTGGTATTACCTTGGCACACCGATTGGGCGTAAGCCCATGGTTCGGCTGTTTTCCACGATCATGCGCCGTGACGATGACGATTATTTCCTGATCACACCCGTGGAAAAGGTTCGGATCAAAGTTGACGACGCGCCATTTGTTGCCGTCAGCCTTGAAGTGGAGGGTGAAGGCGAGGGTCAAATCCTGCGCTTCACCACTAATGTCGATGATCAGGCCGAAGCGGGCCCCGAGCATCGTTTGCGCGTGGAAATAAACCCTGATACCCAAGAGCCAGCGCCCTATATTCATGTGCGGGTTAACTTGGAAGCGCTGATTCACCGCAATGTCTTCTATCAACTGGTGGACTTGGCCGAGACTCGGACGATCGACGGTCAACGTTGGTTAGGTGTATGGAGTCACGGGACTTTTTTTCCGATAGGCCTGGAACCGTAACGTGTCGTTAGTTGCAGTAATCCCCCCATTGCGCGTGGACAATTGCCTGTCACTAATTCGACGGTTAAAGTGCCGCTCCCCGTTTTGCCTGAGGCGTTTGCATGACCCAGTCCCTTGATATCGCCGTAGTCGGCGCCACCGGCACTGTCGGCGAAACCCTTGTCCAGATTCTTGAAGAGCGTGATTTTCCTGTTGCCAATCTGCACCTGTTGGCGAGCGTTGAATCGGCGGGTCATTCAGTGCCTTTCCGCGGCAAGAACGTGCGTGTGCGTGAAGTCGATGAGTTCGATTTCAGCAAAGTCCAATTGGTGTTCTTTGCCGCAGGTCCAGCAATCACGCGCAGCTATGCCACGCGTGCCACGGCAGCCGGTTGCACGGTGATCGATCTCTCTGGCGGATTGGCCGTTGAGCAGGCGCCCAACGTCGTCCCTGAAATCAACGTGGCGTTATTGGCTGGGTTGAAAAAGCCTTACCAGGTTTCCAGCCCCAGTCCTTGCGCGACCGCATTGGCAGTGGCCATGGCGCCATTGCGCGGGCTGCTCGATGTATTGCGTGTGAACGTAACGGCCTGCTTGGCCGTTTCCAGCCAAGGCCGTGAAGGTGTGGCGGAGCTGGCTCGGCAAACGGCCGAACTGCTCAATGTTCGACCGATGGAGCCGCGCTTTTTCGACCGGCAGATGGCCTTTAACGTACTGGCCCAAGTTGGCACGCCGGATGCGCAAGGGCATGTCCCTTTGGAAAAGCGTCTGGTCGCCGAGTTGCGAGAGGTGTTGGCGCTGCCGTTGTTGAAGATTTCCGTCAGTTGCATTCAAGTCCCGGTGTTTTTTGGTGATAGTTTTAGCGTTTCGTTGCAGGCTTCAGGGCCTATAGACCTGGCTGCTGTCAATGCCGCGCTGAATATGGCGCCGGGTATCGAGCTGGTCGAGGCTGGTGATTACCCTACCGCTGTTGGCGACGCAGTGGGCCAGGATGTGGTCTATATAGGTCGAGTCCGCTTAGGGGTTGACGACCCTGCTGAGCTCAACCTGTGGATTACATCCGATAATGTTCGCAAGGGTGCAGCGTTGAACGCTGTCCAAGTGGCTGAATTGTTGATAAAAGACCTTGTGTAAAAGATACTTGGCAACAATTCGGCGAATCACTTTGGCTTGACCGCTAATACAGGCTTTACCTTCTCGGTTGCCGAGGAATATTCAGACAAGGGATGGGCTATGGTTCAGGTTCGCAAACTGGTATTAGCAATCGCTGCAGCCTCGGCGCTGTCCTCCGGTATGGCGCACGCTTTGGCGCTCGGGGACTTGACCCTGAAGTCGACCCTGAACCAGCCTCTGGTTGCCGAAATCGAGCTGCTCGACGCGCATGATTTGAACGCCGGGCAGGTGGTGCCAAGCCTCGCGACCTCGGCTGATTTTGCGCAGGCGGGCGTTGACCGGCGCGGGGCTCTTGATGACCTGACGTTTACTCCGGTGATCAATGCCAACGGCAAAAGCGTACTGAAGATCACGTCGAGCAGGCCGATTCGCGATCCAAACATGAAATTCCTGGTGCAGGTGCTTTGGCCCAACGGCCGACTGCTGCGTCAATACAGCGTGCTGCTCGATCCACCGAAAGCCACGCCGCAACCCGCTGCTGCTCCAGCTCCAGCCCCGGTTGCACAACTTCCCCTGATCGCACCGGCTCCAACACCGGTACCGGTTGACGAAGTTACGCCAGCCCTAGCGCCGGCGAAATTGCCTGCGCCGACGCCTGCCGTTGAAGCCAAGCCCACGCTATACACCACGAGCAAACACGATAGGTTGTGGGACATCGCTGCCCGCGTGCGCAGCAGTGGGTCCGTTCAGCAAACCATGCTGGCCATTCAGGCGCTGAACCCTGGCGCCTTTATCAATGGCAACATCAACCGATTGAAAGTCGGTGAAGTGCTGCGTCTTCCTGATCAGCAACAGATCGCCGCGACCCCGCAACCGGAGGCTGTCGTTCAGGTGCGCAAACAAAATCTTGCGTGGCGTCAGCGACGCAGCCTGCCTTCCGCTACGCGCCAAGTGGACGCGACCCGGCACGCCAAGACTGAAGCTGCACCGGCTAAGATTGAGACGAAAGACAACCTGAGCTTGGTCTCTGGCACTTCAAAGTCCGATAAAAGAGGGGCGGCTGGCGACACCAAAGCCCTGACCAACCAACTGGCCGTGGCAAAGGAAAACCTGGATACGACGCGTCGTGACAATGCCGAGCTGAAAAGCCGCATGTCAGATTTGCAAAGTCAGTTGGATAAGTTGCAGCGATTGATCCAGTTGAAAAATGACCAATTGGCCAAAATGCAGGCCCAGGGTGGCATTGCACCGGGCGCCAAGGACGCCGCCACCGGCGCGCCTGCGTTGCCCGCTGCATTAGTCGCCGCAACCCCCGCGGCCAGTACCGTTGTGAAGCCCGCAGCCGAAATTGCACCGGAAGACGCATTGCCACCTGCTGCTGAGCCCACAGCGGTTCCGCAAGTTGCACCGATTGCGCCTGCGCCTGGCGGCCTCGTGGACAATGCCGATACCGACAGTGCGATCAGCAAGCTGCTTGCCAGCCCGATGCTGTTAGGTTTGGTGGGCGGTGGAGTTTTGCTGATTCTGCTCTTGCTGCTGCTGTTTTTGACGCGGCGCCGCAGGGCTCAGCAAGAGGCTGAAAAACACAAGCGTATGGCCCGGGCACTGGCGGAAGAGTCAGAGTTTGCCACCGACATGGATTTGCCAGAAAACAGTTTTGACGGCCTGGATGTTCCGCCCCCAAACGTAAAGCTGGCGCCGGTGCCGGCCTCTATTCCCGCACCGGTGATTTTAGAGCCGATCCGTGAGCGCTCGCTCGATGTGCTTGATCAGGTTGCAGTCCATGTTGCTAATGGCCGTTTTAACCAAGCTGCCGAGCTTCTGGAAGACGCTATCAAACAAGAGCCTCAGCGCAGTGATCTGCGCCTGAAGTTGATGGAAATCTATGCTGAGCAGGGCGACAGAAGCGGCTTTACTGCCCAAGAACGCAAGCTGGTGGCCACTGGTACGAATCAGGCTGAAGTCGAAGAGCTGAAAAATCGCTTTCCGATGATGATAGTTGCCGGCGCAGGATTGGGCGCCGCAGCTTTGGCAGCGGAGCTTGATGCGGATTACGTCAAGGACTTGCTGCTCGATACATCTGAGGCGCCAGCAGTTGCGCCCGTCCCAGCAAAAGCGCCCGTCCCGGCTCCCGTCGTCGAATCTGACGAGCTGGACCCGTTCGATCAGGATTTCGATTTAAGCCTTGATGAACTGGAGGATGCTTCTCCGGCAATTATCGAGGAACCCATCGCGCCGAAAGCTGAAAAGGCGCCACGCGTTGAACCTGGTCTCGGTGAGCCAATGGCCGCTGATACGCTGGCGGATGACGATCTGAGCTTTGAATCGGTATTGCACCAACAGAACGAAGCCAAGAAATTGTCTGTTGATGACTTGGCCGATTTCGACCTGGGCCTGGCAGAAGAGCCGCCCTCGTCCAGTGCTGAGGATGATTTCCTCCTAAGCCTCAAAGACGACTTGCGTGAATTGCCAGCGTTTGATGACTCGCCTTCGCTGGAGCCTCCTGCTGCTCAGAAGCCAGCGCTGCCTGATGACTTTGACCTGTCCTTGCCGGAAGAACTCGACGACGACGCGACACCCAATGCCTTCACCACAGAGCTTGATGACGTTAACGCGGAGCTGGATCGTTTGTCCCAAACCATGGACAAACCACCTGCCGCTAAACCGTTCGCCAAGCCGCCAACCTTTACTGCTGAAGACGCATTGGCAGAGGACGACGAGCCTGAGTTCAATTTCCTTGAGGGCACTGACGAAGCGGCGACCAAGCTTGATCTGGCACGTGCTTACATCGAAATGGGTGACAGTGAAGGCGCTCGGGATATTCTCGATGAAGTGGTCGGCGAGGGCGATGAAGCCCAGAAAGCCGAAGCACGGGAAATGCTTGCTAGCCTGCACTGATCATTAGCTGAGGCTTGGCGTACGACGACCGCTTTGGCGGTCGTTTGCGTTTATGGCAAGTGAAGCTCTTATAATGGCGCCTTTGCGCAAACCAACAGGCTGCACGTCTTGGCTTCAACATATAGCACTGCAGAAAACGCGGCAGCCGAAATGGCTGCCGCTGGCTTTTCCAGAATCGCATTGGGCGTTGAGTACAAGGGGTCCCGTTATTGCGGTTGGCAGCGTCAGGCTTCCGGTGTATTGACGGTGCAGGAAACCCTTGAAAAGGCGTTGTCCAAAGTGGCTGACGCGCCCGTCTCGTTGTTGTGCGCGGGCCGTACGGATGCGGGTGTTCATGCCTGTGGGCAGGTGGTGCATTTCGATACTCAGGCTGAGCGTTCGCTGAAAGCGTGGGTGATGGGCGCCAATATCAATCTGCCCCACGACATCAGTGTCAGCTGGGCGAAAGTCATGCCGGCGCATTTTCATGCGCGGTTCAAGGCGATTGCTCGACGTTACCGCTATGTCATTTATAACGACCCGATCAGGCCGGCTCATTTGGGCGACCAAGTGACTTGGAATCACCGCCCGCTGGATGCCGAGCGCATGGCGCAGGCGGCTCAATATTTGGTCGGCACCCATGATTTCAGCGCGTTTCGGGCAGGGCAGTGCCAAGCGAAGTCGCCCATCAAGCAGTTACACCATCTCCGGGTCACGCGGCATGGGCAGATGATCGTCATTGATGTCCGCGCCAATGCTTTTCTGCACCATATGGTGCGCAACGTTGCGGGTGTCTTGATGACGATTGGCACCGGCGAACGGCCGGTGGAGTGGGCCAAGGAAGTATTGGAAAGCCGGGTCCGGCGCACAGGCGGTGTCACGGCGCATCCTTACGGGCTTTACCTGGTGCAAGTGGAATACCACGATGAATTTGCGTTGCCGCAACGTTACATCGGGCCACACTTCCTGACAGGCTTCACTGAACTTGACGGCTGACGCCCGGAAAAGCATTTGTTAACATCCGTGACTTTCCGGAATAACGCCTGAGGTTTCACTGCATGTCAGCCGTTCGCAGCAAGATCTGCGGGATTACCCGCATAGAAGATGCGTTGGCCGCTGTTGATGCGGGTGCGGATGCTATCGGTTTTGTATTTTATGCCAAAAGTCCTCGGGCGGTTACGGCGATTCAGGCGCGAGAAATCATTGCTGCCCTGCCACCCTTCGTGACCACCGTCGGTTTGTTCGTCAATATCAGCCGTTGCGAGCTCACGGAAATACTGGAAGTCGTGCCCTTGGACCTGTTGCAGTTCCACGGCGATGAAACAGCCGAAGACTGCGACGGTTATCATCGGCCTTACATCAAGGCATTGCGCGTGCGGGCAGGTGACGACATTGCCGCCCTATGCCGCGCTTATCCGAAGGCCAGCGGCGTATTGCTCGATACCTACGTTGCCGGTGTACCCGGCGGTACGGGAGAAGCGTTCGACTGGTCGTTGATACCGCACGTTTTGAGCAAGCCCATTATTTTGGCGGGTGGATTGAGCCCGGCTAACGTTGCACAGGCCATTGCGCAGGTTCGACCCTACGCTGTGGATGTCAGCGGCGGTGTAGAGGCCAGCAAAGGAATCAAGGATCATGACAAGATCCGCGCATTCATGACTGCGGTGCAGGGTTCCAGGTAGGGCGCTGCCAGCAGGTTTTCAGGGTGATGTGACGGTTGGCGGATAGCCACCGTCCATAAACCTCCCGCGGCGAAAGCGCGGTGAGCACTCAATGAACGAGCGACGTAGCCGGCGCACGTCGTCACAATGGCGGTTGATGGGGTTAATTCAGGCGGGTCGGGCACTAAGCCGATCCCTGTGTTGCCCAATCATCGCTGTACATATGAATTTAGCTTAAGGGCATACGCGGGGCTTCGAATCGCCCGTGTTCGAGCCGTCGTACTGGAGAAAGAAAGCATGAGCAACTGGTTGGTAGACAAACTGATCCCTTCGATCATGCGTTCCGAGGTGAAAAAAAGCTCGGTACCAGAAGGGCTTTGGCATAAGTGCCCGTCCTGCGACGCGGTGCTTTATCGTCCTGAGTTGGAAAAGACCCTGGACGTCTGCCCCAAGTGCAATCACCACATGCGGATCGGCGCACGTGCGCGTCTGAATATCTTCCTTGACGCTGACGGCCGTGCCGAACTAGGTGCCGATCTGGAGCCGGTTGATCGCCTGAAGTTTCGCGACAGCAAAAAGTACAAGGATCGCCTGGTAGGTGCCCAAAAGCAGACCGGTGAAAAAGATGCCCTGATTTCAATGAGCGGGACCCTGTTGGGCATGCCTGTGGTGGCGTGCGCATTCGAGTTCTCGTTCATGGGCGGTTCGATGGGTGCCATCGTTGGTGAGCGTTTTGTTCGCGCCGCCAACTACGCGCTGGAAAATCGTTGCCCAATGATCTGTTTCGCCGCTTCCGGTGGCGCGCGGATGCAGGAAGCCCTGATTTCGCTGATGCAGATGGCCAAGACGTCCGCCGTACTGGCGCGTCTTCGTGAAGAAGGCCTGCCCTTTATCTCGGTGCTGACTGACCCGGTATACGGCGGTGTGTCCGCGAGTCTCGCGATGTTGGGCGACGTGATTGTTGCCGAGCCTAAAGCGCTGATCGGCTTTGCTGGCCCGCGTGTAATCGAGCAGACCGTACGTGAAAAATTACCAGAAGGTTTCCAGCGCAGCGAGTTCCTGCTCGCGCATGGCGCCATCGACCTGATCGTTCATCGTCAGGAGTTGCGTCCGCGCCTGGGTAATTTGCTGGCTCAGTTCATGAACCTGTCGACGCCTAAGTTCGTCGCCGCGCCGATCGAGCCGATTGTTGTTCCACCGGTCCCGGCCACCGTATGACGGTGCGTACCCTGGGCGACTGGCTCGCCTACCTTGAACAATTGCACCCTACGGCCATCGATATGGGGCTGGAGCGTTCGCAACAGGTGTCGCAAGCGCTGGGGTTGACCCGGCCCGCGCCCCGCGTCATCACGGTAACGGGTACGAATGGTAAAGGTTCTACCTGCGCATTTATCGCTTCATTGATCCAGGCGCAGGGTCTCAAAGTCGGTGTTTACAGCTCGCCGCATTTGCTGCGTTACAACGAGCGAGTGCAGGTGCAAGGCGTTGAAGCCACCGACGACGAATTGTGCGAGGCCTTTGCGGCGGTGGAAGCCGCTCGTGGCGACGTTTCCCTGACGTACTTTGAAATGGGCACGCTCGCGGCGTTCTGGCTATTTGAGCGCGCGGCGTTGGACGCGGTGGTGCTTGAAATAGGTCTCGGCGGCCGGTTGGATACGGTCAATATCGTTGACGCCGATCTGGCGCTGGTCACCAGCATTGGTGTCGATCACGCCGATTGGCTGGGTGATACCCGTGAGTCGGTCGCGTTCGAAAAAGCCGGAATCTTCCGTGAGGGCCGTCCCGTACTGTGTGGAGATATCGACCCTCCGGCGCCATTGCTCAATCGTGCCAAGGAACTCAATTGCCCGTTTTTGTTGCGCGGCCGGGATTTCGATCTGGACGTTAGCGACAGCGTTTGGCAGTGGCGCGGGCATAACGCCCTCGGTCAATCCATCGAATTACATGATTTGCCGCTGCTTGATCTGCCCATGGAAAACGCGGCGTTGGCATTGCAGGCCTATGCGCTGTTGGATCTGTCTTGGGACTTCGAAAAAATTCGCGCCGCCCTCAGCAGCACGCGAATGATCGGACGCCTTGATCGGCGCCAGATCAATTGGCACGGCAAGTCGCTGAAGCTGATGCTGGATGTGGGTCATAACCCGCATGCGGCGCATTACCTGGCCCAGCGTCTGGCCGCACGCCCCGTTAGCGGCAAGCGTTTGGCGGTGTTCGGCTTGCTCTCGGACAAAGACCTGGCCGGTGTGCTGACCGAGCTGACCTCCAGTGTTCAGGCGTGGGCTGTCGCGCCGCTGCCAACGCCACGCAGTTATGCGGTAAGTGACGTGCAAGCGGCGTTACAGAACCTTGGCGCGAACGTAACGTCTTATTCAAGCATTGCGCTGGCCTTGGATGCGCAGTGTGCCAACGCGACGGCTGAAGATGAAATTCTGCTGTTCGGATCTTTTTATTCTGTTGCCGAGGGCCTGGAATGGCTGGCCCGGCACGCCAAGGAGGAAGTCGCAAATGGCTTTGCTGGATAACGTGTTCAAGCAGCGAATGGTGGGTGCACTGGTGCTGATCGCATTGGCGGTGATCTTCTTGCCCATGCTGTTTTCACGTCAGGACGAAACTCGTCGCGTACACGTCGATGTGCCGTCTACGCCACAAGCGCCGACGACGACCCAAATCAAGGTTGATCCGGTGTCGGTCCCAGAGCCGCAAGCTTTGCCACAGGAGCCTGTGCCTAGCGATGAAGAGCTGGCCCGTTCGCCGGCCCAAACCGCAGCGACGCCAGTGGTGCAACCCTCGCCGACGCCCGCCCCTGTTTCGAGGTCCCAGACGACTGTCGCCAAAGCTGCGCCTGCAACGCCTGCGGCCCCGGCCAAGCCTGCGGCGGCAGACACCAGCCACATCGATGTCAATGGCCTGTCGGTCAGTTGGTCGGTGCAGTTAGCCAGCTTGTCCAATCGTGACAGCGCCGATGCGATGCAGAAAACGCTGCGGGCTCAAGGTTACAACGCATATATTCGCTCTTCTGACGGCATGAATCGCGTATTTGTGGGGCCGTTGATTGAGCGCGCCGAAGCGGATCGATTGCGCGATCAGCTGGGAAAACAGCAGAAACTCAAAGGTTTTGTGGTGCGCTTCCAGCCTGAGCGTAACTAAGTAATGGGTCTAATCGCGTCCCGTCGGTAATCGCTGCTTACCGGCGGGCAAGCGCTCTGCTAAAATGCGCCGCCTTATCTGTCTGCAGGCTGCAACGTGCCATTTACTCCGGTTGATTGGGCGATCATCGCGATCATCGCCATCTCCGCTTTGATTAGTTTGAAGCGCGGCTTCGTCAAGGAAGCATTGTCGCTGCTCACCTGGATCATCGCCGGTGCCGTTGCCTGGATGTTCGGCGGGTCGCTTTCGCAGTACCTTGTGACGTATATCGAAACACCTTCAGCACGCGTAATCGCGGGCTGCACCATCCTTTTTGTCGCCACCTTACTGGTAGGCGCCATGGTCAATTTTCTTATCGGCGAACTGATTCGCGTCACCGGGCTTTCCGGGACCGATCGTTTTCTGGGCATGGTCTTCGGCGCTGCGCGCGGGGGCTTGCTGGTGGTTGTAGCGGCAGGGCTGTTGAGCCTGGGGCCGGTACAGCAAGATCAATGGTGGCAGCAGTCGAAACTGCTGCCACAATTTCTATTGGTCGCGGACTGGTCGAAAAACCTGATTCTGGGTTTCTCCAGTAAGTGGCTAGCCAGCGGTATCAGCCTGCCGGTTGATCTGCCGTTCAAGGATCACCTCTTACCGTCTGCAAAGCCGTAAGAAGTGCCCGGTATTTCCCGTTTCACTCAGTAGGGGTTGTGTCGCATGTGTGGCATCGTCGGTATCGTCGGCAAGTCGAACGTCAATCAGGCGCTGTATGACGCGCTAACCGTCCTCCAGCACCGCGGCCAGGACGCTGCCGGTATTGTAACCAGCCACGGCGGCCGGTTATTCCTGCGCAAGGACAATGGGCTGGTCCGTGATGTGTTCCACCAGCGCCATATGCAGCGCTTGGTCGGCCACATGGGCATCGGCCATGTGCGCTATCCCACGGCGGGCAGCTCGACGTCGGCCGAAGCTCAACCGTTTTATGTGAACTCTCCATACGGCATCACGTTGGCCCACAACGGCAACCTGACCAACGTCGAGCAGTTGGCCAAGGAGATTTACGAATCTGACCTGCGCCATGTCAACACCAACTCCGACTCGGAAGTTTTGCTCAACATTTTCGCCCACGAACTGGCCCAGCGCGGCAAGCTGCAACCGACTGAAGAAGACGTGTTTGCTGCCGTAAGCGACGTGCACCACCGTTGTCGTGGCGGTTACGCCGTGGTTGCGATGATCACCGGTTATGGCATCGTCGGCTTCCGTGACCCGGACGCCATCCGTCCGATCGTCTTCGGTCAGCGTCATACCGACGGCGGCGTCGAATACATGATCGCCTCGGAAAGCGTGGCGCTGGACGTCCTCGGCTTCACCCTGATCCGCGATCTGGCGCCGGGCGAAGCGGTTTACATCACTGAAGACGGCAAGCTGCACACCCGTCAGTGCGCCAAAAATCCGAAATACTCACCGTGCATTTTCGAACACGTGTACCTGGCGCGTCCGGATTCGATCATCGATGGTATTTCGGTTTATAAGGCGCGTCTGCGCATGGGCGAGCGATTGGCAGACAAAATCCTTCGTGAGCGTCCTCAACACGACATCGACGTTGTGATCCCGATTCCAGACACCAGCCGCACCGCTGCGCTGGAACTGGCGAATCACTTGGGTGTGAAATTCCGCGAAGGTTTTGTCAAAAACCGCTACATCGGTCGCACATTCATCATGCCGGGGCAGGCCGCACGGAAAAAATCCGTACGCCAGAAGCTCAACGCTATTGAGCTGGAATTTCGCGGTAAAAACGTGATGCTGGTGGATGACTCCATTGTGCGTGGCACTACGTGCAAGCAGATCATTCAGATGGCCCGGGAAGCGGGCGCCAAGAATGTCTATTTCTGCTCGGCGGCACCTGCTGTTCGCTACCCGAACGTTTATGGTATCGACATGCCGAGCGCTCACGAGTTGATTGCGCATAACCGCACCACCCAGGACGTGGCCGATCTGATCGGTGCTGACTGGTTGATCTATCAGGACTTAAGCGACCTGATCGAAGCGGTAGGCGGCGGCAAGGTTAAAATCGATAGTTTCGATTGCTCGGTGTTCAATGGCGAGTACGTCACGGGCGATATCGACGAGCTCTACCTGAATAAGATTGAGCAGGCGCGTAACGATGCGTCCAAGGTCAAGACCCAAGCGGTCAGCGCCATTATCGATCTGTACAACAACTAAAGGAGTAGGCGGCATGACTCACGAATGGGATGCCGGTCGGCTAGACAGTGATCTCGACGGCGTGGGTTTCGACACCCTCGCTGTGCGTGCGGGTCAGCATCGCACGCCGGAAGGTGAGCATGGGGACCCGATGTTTTTCACCTCCAGCTATGTGTTTCGCAGTGCCGCAGACGCAGCGGCACGGTTCTCGGGCGAAGTGCCGGGCAACGTCTACTCGCGCTACACCAATCCGACCGTGCGTTCCTTCGAAGAGCGCATCGCGGCCCTTGAGGGCGCTGAACAAGCAGTTGCGACAGCGACGGGTATGGCAGCCATTCTGGCCATCGTCATGAGCCTGTGCAGCGCTGGCGATCATGTGCTGGTGTCGCGCAGTGTCTTCGGTTCGACCATTAGCTTGTTCGAGAAGTACTTCAAGCGCTTTGGCATTGAAGTGGATTACGTCCCGCTGGCTGATGTGTCCGGCTGGAACGCAGCCATCAAGGCCAACACCAAATTGCTGTTCGTCGAATCACCGTCCAATCCGTTGGCCGAGTTGGTGGACATCGCCGCGTTGGCCGAAGTCGCCCACGCCAAAGGTACGATGTTGGTGGTCGATAACTGCTTCTGTACGCCGGCACTGCAACAGCCACTGCTGCTGGGTGCTGACATCGTGATGCACTCGGCCACCAAATTCATCGATGGCCAAGGCCGTTGCATGGGTGGGGTGGTTGCCGGTCGCACCGAGCAAATGAAGGAAGTGGTCGGTTTCCTGCGTACCGCTGGGCCGACGTTAAGCCCGTTCAATGCCTGGATTTTCCTCAAAGGGCTGGAGACTTTGAACCTGCGCATGCGGGCTCACTGCGCCAGCGCGCTGCTATTGGCCGAATGGCTTGAGCAACAAGACGGCATCGAAAAAGTCCACTACGCGGGCCTTCAAAGCCATCCGCAGCATGAGTTGGCCAAGCGTCAGCAAAAGGGCTTTGGTGCGGTGGTCAGCTTTGAAGTCAAAGGCGGCAAAGAGGGTGCCTGGCGCTTTATCGATGCTACGCGGCTGATTTCGATCACGGCCAACTTGGGCGACACTAAAACCACCATTACCCACCCAAGTACTACTTCCCACGGACGCTTGGCGCCACAAGAGCGTGCAGCGGCCGGTATTCTAGACAGCTTGATCAGGGTTGCGGTTGGCCTTGAAGACGTTGCCGATCTGCAGGCTGATCTGGCGCGTGGTCTGGCGGCGTTGTGAGTGATTGGGCCGTGCAAGCGACCAGTGCCAGTAATGGCAAGGTCGCTTTGGTCACGGGGGCGGCGCGGGGCATCGGTTTGGGCATCGCCGCGTGGCTGATTTCCGAAAACTGGCAGGTGGTCCTGACGGACCTTGACCGTGACCGCGGCGTGAAAGTGTCGCAGGTACTGGGCGAGAACGCTTGGTTCATCGCCATGGACGTCGCCAGTGAAGAGCAAGTCAAAGCCGGGATAGCCGAAGTGCTTGGGCAGTTCGGCCGGCTTGACGCGTTGGTCTGCAACGCTGCGGTGGCTGACCCGCACAATACCATTCTTGAAACGCTGACCCTGTCGTACTGGAACCGCGTATTAGCGGTCAACCTCAGTGGACCCATGTTATTGGCCAAACACTGCGCGCCCTACCTGCGTGCGCACGGTGGCGCCATCGTCAACTTGACCTCGACCCGAGCCGCGCAGTCTGAACCGGACACGGAAGCTTACGCCGCGAGCAAGGGCGGCCTGTTGGCCCTTACGCACGCGTTGGCCATCAGCCTGGGGCCAGAGATCCGAGTCAACGCGGTCAGCCCCGGCTGGATCGATGCCCGCGACCCGTCGGTGCGTCGCGCAGAGCCGCTGTCGGACGCCGACCATGCTCAGCACCCGGCGGGCAGGGTAGGAACCGTCGAGGACGTGGCGGCGATGGTGGCCTGGCTGCTGTCGAAAAACGCTGGCTTCGTCACGGGACAGGAATTTGTCGTCGACGGCGGGATGACGAAAAAGATGTCTTACATCAGCGATAAGCCTTAAGTGACAAGCTGCAAGCTTCACGCGGTAAGCAGCAAGCTAGAAGCAGAGTGCGTCCTGCTTTTAACTTGCCGCTTGAGGCTTGTCACTGGAAGCTGGTTTCAGGCTGATTTCAAAAAAAACTTCAACGGGGCTATTGACTTAGGTTCGATACCCACGTAAATTTCGCGGCCTCAACGAAGCAAAGGGTGATTAGCTCAGCTGGGAGAGCAGCTGCCTTACAAGCAGCGGGTCGGCGGTTCGATCCCGTCATCACCCACCACTTCTTGAGGCTTTCGCAAGAAAGCTGGATGAAAATCCAACAATGCGCAGCGGTAGTTCAGTCGGTTAGAATACCGGCCTGTCACGCCGGGGGTCGCGGGTTCGAGTCCCGTCCGCTGCGCCATATTTTTCAGATCGGCTTGTACGGTCTGAGACTGGAACGCTCACAGAGCGGTCCTTTTAGGGTTTCACTGAAGCAGGCACTCGAAGGCCTGTTTCGAAAAAGGGTACATCGGATGCAAGTCCGAGCAACACGCAGCGGTAGTTCAGTCGGTTAGAATACCGGCCTGTCACGCCGGGGGTCGCGGGTTCGAGTCCCGTCCGCTGCGCCATACATGTGTTGAGGGTTCATTCGTGAGCCATCGATGCGCTGAAAAGCCCGCCTAGTGCGGGTTTTTTAGTTTCCGTGATTTGTATTCCGACCGACACGGACATTGCTGTGTAGAATCCCAACCGTCAGCCAGGATCGACCGTGTTTCCGAACGGCGTTGATCACGCGCCAACCTTGATGCAGACTTACCCCCGCGTTTCAGATCTACAGTTTTTTCTCCCAGGATTTTGAATGTCTAAATTACCGCGCTTTCGTACCGCATGCTGGGCCACGGCCCTGCTGGCCGCCGCAGGCTGCTCATCGCCCAAACAGGCGGTGTATGAGCATGAAAATTTCGACGATTCGGGGACGTTTTCAAGAACTTACCCAGTCTCCGACGCTGCCTCCTGCGAGGCGGCGCGTCGAGCCTTGCTTAGCCAAGGCTACATCATCACCAGCAATGACCCGAAAGTGATCAGTGGGCACAAAAGCTTCCAGCAAACGGGCGAAACCCACATGGAGATCAGCTTTAGCGTGGTCTGCGCAGCGGATGGTACGGCCAAAGGCGCCACGATGTTCGCCAACGCCCTGCAGGATCGCTATGCGCTGAAGAAGGTCAATAACTCCGCGAGCCTCGGTGTAGGCGTGCTGGGTTCGGTGTCGATGCCTATCGGGTCGACCGACGATTCCATGGTCAAGGTGGCCAGCGAGACGGTGGCATCACCCAAGTTCTATGACCGGTTCTTCGGGTTGGTGGAAAACTTCTTGCCGCCTGACGTGAAAAAAGCGGCGAACATCCCTGAGAAACCGAAAGCTGATCTGGGCATGCCTGAGCCTGTGGCTCACGCTGCGACGCCGGCAGCCGCGTTGGCTGAAAGCAAACCCGCCGCCCCCGTGCCTACTGCAGTAAAAGAGCCGGCCCCTGAAGCGGCGCCTGCGGCTGAAACCAGCGAGCCAGTTGCAGCGCCGGCTGAGCCTGCTGCGATCAAGGCAGAAGTCGTTACGCCAGCGCCGGTTCCTGCTCCAGCAGCGGAACCTGCGGCGACACCGGCCCCGACACCGGCCCCGACACCGACCCCGACCCTGACTCCAGACGCAGCGCCAGCATCAGTACCAACACCCGCTGCGACGGAAAAAACGACTACACCGTAAACGCAATGAGGGAAAACAGCCGCTGAGACGTCATTGTCCAGCGGCTTTTTCATGGGTGCTATCCAAGAAACATCGTGTACGCCGGGTTCTCGCTTTCATCCCAATGCGGATAGCCGATTTCCGCCAACGCCGCCGGAATCAGGTGCCGTTCGTCTTCCGGCACCACCAAACCAGCGACAACACGACCGTCCGCCGCGCCGTGATTGCGGTAGTGGAACATCGAAATATTCCACTGCCCGCCGAGTTTGTTGAGGAAGTTGAACAGCGCGCCCGGACGCTCTGGGAATTCGAAGCGCAACACCACTTCATCACTGACCCGTGCCGCGTGGCCGCCGACCATGTGCCGAATGTGCAGTTTCGCCAGCTCGTTATCGGTCAAGTCCAACACCGGAAAACCCTGCTCGGTCAGGCTGGCCAGCAGCGCGGCACGAGGGTCGGTGTCCGGGTGGGTTTGCACGCCAACGAAGATGTGTGCTTCGCGGTCGGTGTGGTAGCGGTAGTTGAATTCGGTGATCTGGCGTTTGCCGATGGCTTCGCAGAACGCCTTGAAGCTGCCCGGCTTTTCGGGAATGGTCACGGCAATGATTGCTTCGCGGCCTTCGCCCAGCTCGGCACGCTCGGCCACGTGGCGCAGACGGTCGAAGTTGACGTTGGCACCCGAGTCGATGGCGACCAATGTTTGCCCGCTGACGCCGTACAGCTCGACGTATTTCTTGATCCCGGCCACGCCCAGCGCACCCGCAGGCTCGGTGATCGAGCGGGTATCGTCGTAGATGTCCTTGATCGCCGCACAGATTTCATCGGTGCTGACGGTGATCACTTCGTCGACATAATCTTTGCAGATATCAAAGGTATGCTGGCCGATCTGCGCCACCGCCACGCCGTCGGCGAACAATCCGACCTGGCTCAGCACCACGCGCTCACCCGCAGCCATCGCCGCTTGCAGGCAATTGGAATCGTCCGGTTCAACACCGATGACCTTGATGTCCGGGCGCAGGTACTTGACGTAGGCCGCGATGCCCGCGATCAAACCACCGCCGCCCACCGGTACGAAAATCGCGTCAAGACGGCCCGGCTGCTGACGCAGAATCTCCATCGCCACGGTGCCTTGTCCGGCGATGGTGTCGGGATCGTCGTATGGGTGAACGTAGACGTAGCCTTTTTCATCGACCAGTTTCAGCGAAAATGCCAGTGCTTCGGGGAACGAGTCGCCGTGCAACACCACGATGCCGCCCCGGGAGCGCACGCCTTCGACCTTGATCTCGGGGGTGGTTTTGGGCATGACGATGGTGGCTTTGACGCCCAGCACCTTGGCCGCCAATGCCAAGCCTTGCGCGTGATTGCCCGCCGACGCCGTGACTACCCCGCGTGCCCGTTCGGTGTCGCTAAGCAGGGTGAGCTTGTTGTAAGCGCCGCGAATCTTGAACGAGAACACCGGCTGCAAGTCTTCGCGCTTGAGCAGCACCGTGTTGCCGAGGCGCTCGGACAGCTGGCGGGCGGTCTGCAACGGAGTTTCTACGGCTACGTCGTAAACGCGCGAGGTGAGGATTTTTTTGACGTACTGCTTGAGCAGGTCGGGATCGCGGGGCGGTGACATGTCTGACTCCAAGTACGAGCTGTGTGGCCCAGGAGACAGAAGAAAAACCCGCCTCGTGTGCGGGTTGGGTGCAAACGTCAGCTAGCCCGCCAAGATAGGAATGGCGGTAATAATAATCTGGCCGACGAAGTGCTGAGTTGAATTCATGGCCCGAAGGTATTCCGGATACGGTGGGCGAGTCAAGCTGGGATCCGGTGTACCGATAGACCCTTTCGCGAAGATGTCAGATCAGGCGTATTCATTTTTTCGTCACGTGGGCACTTTAAGGTGGAGGCCGTGGTCAGTCATTCAACGGTTTAAATTCAATAAAAAGGTGAATGCAATGGATGAGTATCAAGAAGAACTGCTTGAGTACCGGGCTTCGGAGCTGGACCCAGTAGAACCCGCCGACGACGCTACTGAGCTGTAGGCGTCAACCGGCTTGACGTTGGCTGCGGCGGAACTCTCCTGGGGTTTGCTCGTTCCAGCGCTTGAACGCACGTTGAAACGCCTCAGCGGAGGCAAAGCCCAACAAGTAAGCTATTTCTCCGAAGGCCAGTTCAGTGTCGCGGATGTAGGTCATCGCCAAGTCTCGGCGCGTGTCATTCAAAATGGCTCGAAACTGGGTGCCTTCTTCGGCCAATTTGCGGCGTAAGGTCCAAGTCGGCAGCTTTAGCCGAGCGGCCACTTCCTCCAGATCGGGTTCCCGCCCTCCGCTCAACAGCGGCCCAAGTAACTGAATGATGCGTTCACGCAGGCTTCGGGTGCGAGTCAGTTGCTCCAATTCCTTTTCACACAGCAACAGCAGATGCCGCCACGTGCTGGGGCAATGGTCCGGGTTACGCAGCGCCAAGCTTGTTTGGCTCAAGCGCAACTGGTTCATTTCAGCGCCGAAGCTCACCGAGTTGTCGCTCAAGTAGCGGTAGGCCTCGACGTAGAGCGGCTCCGAAAACTCGATTTCAATTTTTTCAACCAGCAAAGGTTGGCCAGCTAGGTTCGACAGCTGCTGAATCCAGCTGGCCAGAATCGAGTCCACGACGAAGCGGTTGTAGGCGTTGTAGGGGCTGATGGAGTAGAAACGCAACCAAGCTCCACGGGCGTCCTCATGGAAACTGGAGTGCCCGCGATAGTTGGCGCCATACAACGCCTCAAAACGAATCAGACAGCGGGCCGCTTCACGCACCGTGGGCGCTTGGGCGGCGGTGACGCCAGCCAACCCGGCTTGGCTGATGCGGCTCAACTGACCCATGCGCAACCCTAACCCCGGCTCGCCAGTCAGTTGGATCGCCGCATGCCCCAGGCGCATGTAACGCGGGATCGACAGCCGAGCGCCGGGCTCCGCCAAGCGTGCGGGGTCCAAGCCGTACTGTTCGAGCAGGGGCTGCGGGTCTTGGTCATAACTGCGTACGGCGTCCGCCAAGTTGTGAACAAAGCCGACTGATAAGTCGCCTAAACGCACCCGTGGTGGATTCATCGGCTTACAGCCACAGGTTGATCAGGCGAGCGATATGCCCCGGCTGATCGTCGCTGAATTGATCGGCACCGGTCAGGCTATGGCGACTGGCAAAACTGTGACCCGAGCTGCCTTGATCCCAGAACTGACCGCGCATGAACACACTGAGACCCGCACGCGCAGTACTGCTCGGCTCAACGCCCGTCAGGGTCAATTGGTGCCAAGCGTCGCCTTCGCTGGTCTCTCCGGGCTTGAGGCGTATTTCGGCAGGTGTCGATGCGCTGCGCAACCCCCGCCACGGTTTCGACCACAGACCGTTGCCCACCACAAAAGCCGGAACGGCGATCAATTCGGCGCCTTTAGCGTTCAACTGCGCGTAATTGCCTGGGTACCAGCTGTCGCTGCCGACCAATACCCCAAGCCGCCCGGCGGGTGTGTCGATGACCTTTAAATCGGCACTCGCTGCCGGTTTGATGTAGTTACGCTCGGTGAAGTTGGGGTACACCTGACGCTGCGGTTGGCCAATGGGCAAGCCGTCACTACCAAACACTACGCTGCTGTTGTACAGCGCGCCGGAGCCTACATGCAGTTGGCCGGCCTTGACGCTGGGGTCTGGCAGCACAATCGAGCCGGCCACCACGGTCACGCCAAAGGTTTTGGCCAAGCCACCAAACAGCGCTTGGTAATCCCTGGCCATAGACCGGGCGTTCATGCGCAAATAGGCATCGTCGAATCGGTTGCGGCCCTTGGCCTGAGACAGCGCGCGAAGGAATCGCAGCGGGTTACTCACCGACAGCCAATTCATGGCTTCCTGAAGCGTGGTCGCTTGATACAGCTGATCCTTTTCGCCGCTGACAAACAACCACGTGCCGACATGCTCAGGCAGGATCACGATGGTTTTGCGGTTGATCAAGCCGTGATCGCGAGCCTGCTGCAAATAGGCCGCAAGTTTTCGCTGCAGGTGTTCGGGACTTTGATAATCGCTGGGCGACAGGTCCGGCTGAATCCCCAGCAAATTGCCGTTATCACCTGGCTGACCTTCATTCACCGTCAGTTCAATGCGCAAATCGGAAAGATACAGGCTCACGGGGCGCTGCCCGGTCCAGACGGCATAGCTGATGATCATCGTAATCAGCAGCAGACCAACGATGAAATTGAAGGTTTTGCGTAAGGGGGACACAGAGAGCTGCCGTGTGCGAGGTTTGCTGACTAGGGTAGGGCGGTGAGCGGCACTTGCCAAGCGTCGCTGTACGATTGGATCAATAAGTTGTCACTTTCAGTCATTGAGTGTGGTCGGTTGGCTCTTTAATGTCGGGGTCATGAACAGGTGGGGCGAACGGGTGCAGCTTTCGCACGTTTCCCTAAGGCCTGAATAATTGACGGCGGTCCCATTGAGGGCCCCCGCATCCCGTGATCACGCTCGATGGAGTTTCTATGTCCGCCGCCCTTTACCCGCATTTGTTGGCCCCGCTGGACCTCGGCTTTACCACGTTGCGCAACCGCACTCTAATGGGTTCGATGCACACCGGTCTTGAAGAAAAACCAGGTGGTTTCGAACGCATGGCGGCTTATTTTGCCGAGCGTGCGCGCGGCGGTGTCGGTCTGATCGTCACCGGTGGTATCGGCCCCAACGACGAGGGTGGAGTGTATTCCGGGGCAGCCAAGCTGACCACGATGGAAGAGGCGGAAAAACACCGTATCGTCACCCAGGCAGTGCACGAAGCGGGCGGCAAGATCTGCATGCAGATCCTTCATGCTGGGCGTTATGCCTACAGCCCGAAACAAGTGGCACCGAGCGCGATTCAGGCGCCGATCAATCCGTTCAAGCCTAAAGAGCTGGACGAGGAAGGCATCGAGAAACAGATTCAGGATTTCGTCACCTGTTCGACCCTGGCGCAAATCGCCGAGTACGACGGTGTTGAAATCATGGGCTCGGAAGGTTATTTCATTAACCAGTTCCTGGCCGCCCATACCAACCACCGTACCGACCGTTGGGGTGGCAGTTATGAAAATCGCATGCGCCTGGCGGTGGAAATCGTCCGCCGTGTGCGTGAGGCCGTAGGCCCGAATTTCATCATCATTTTCCGCCTGTCGATGCTGGACCTGGTCGCCGGCGGTAGCGTCTGGGAGGAAGTCGTGCAGCTGGCGCAAGCCATTGAGCAGGCGGGCGCGACCCTCATCAATACCGGTATCGGCTGGCACGAGGCACGGATTCCGACCATCGCCACCAAAGTACCGCGCGCTGCCTTCAGCAAAGTCACGGCCAAATTGCGCGGCGCGGTGAAGATCCCACTGATCACCACCAACCGCATCAACACCCCGGAAGTCGCCGAGCAGGTCCTCAGCGAAGGCGACGCTGATATGGTTTCCATGGCGCGGCCGTTTCTGGCGGACGCAGACTTCGTCAACAAAGCCGCCGCCGGGCGCAGCGACGAAATCAACACCTGTATCGGCTGCAACCAAGCCTGCCTCGACCACACCTTCGGCGGCAAACTCACCAGTTGCCTGGTCAACCCAAGGGCGTGTCACGAAACTGAACTCAATTACGTGCCGACCAAGCAGATCAAAAAAATCGCCGTCATTGGTGCTGGCCCTGCGGGGTTGGCGGCTTCGACAGTGGCTGCAGAGCGTGGGCATCAGGTGACATTGTTTGATTCGGCCAGCGAAATCGGCGGGCAGTTCAACATCGCCAAACGTGTGCCGGGCAAAGAAGAGTTCTCTGAAACCCTGCGTTATTTTGCGCGCAAGCTGCAAACCACTGGGGTTGAGGTGTGCCTGAATACGCGGGTAGCGGTCAGCGATTTGGTCGGGGCGGGGTACGACGAGATTATTTTGGCCACGGGTATCGCGCCACGTACGCCGGCCATTCCCGGTGTTGAGCATGCCAAGGTGCTGAATTACCTCGACGTGATTCTGGAACGCAAACCCGTCGGCAAAAGCGTCGCGGTGATTGGTGCCGGGGGAATTGGCTTCGACGTCTGCGAATACCTGGTGCATCAAGGCGTCTCTACCAGCCTCGACCGCACGGCATTCTGGAAAGAGTGGGGCATCGACGTTGCTCTGGAAGCCCGAGGTGGCGTAGCCGGTATCAAAGCCGAACCGCATGCGCCTGCGCGTCAGGTGTTCCTGTTGCAGCGCAAGGCCTCCAAAGTCGGCGATGGCTTGGGTAAAACCACTGGCTGGATTCACCGCACCGGCTTGAAGAACAAGCACGTGCAAATGCTCAACGGCGTCGAATACCTGAACATCGACGACGCGGGCCTGCACATTCGTGTTGGCGAAGGCGAGCCGCAGATTTTGCCTGTGGATAACATCGTTATTTGCGCGGGGCAGGACCCGTTGCGTGAGCTGTATGACGGGTTGATCGAGGCTGGCCAGAATGTCCACCTGATCGGCGGCGCAGACATTGCCGCTGAACTGGATGCCAAGCGGGCGATCAATCAGGGCTCGCGTTTGGCTGCGGAGCTGTAAGACTCCGCACCAAAATCTGTAGGAGCCAACGTGTTGGCGAGGCGCCGTGTCAGGTTGACCGCGTAAAACCTCTCGCCAACACGTTGGCGCCTACAGATGGCCGCTTTCTGTAAACTCCACCACCATGTTCCCAGCAATTCCCAACCCGCCCAACGCACCCCTCGAACCCTTGCATCTGCCGTGGCTAAAGCGAGCAGGCATCGAGGTGGCGGTTTTGCGCCTGGACCTCATCGACCCGCTGATCTCCGGCAACAAATGGTTCAAGTTGACCCATCACCTGACCGCCGCTGCACAGGCCGGGGCCGAGGGCGTGATCAGTTTGGGCGGTGCGCATTCCAACCATTTGCACGCGTTGGCCGCTGCAGGCAAACGCTTCGGCTTTCCCACGGTGGGCCTGTTGCGCGGGCATGCGCTCGACACGCCGACGGTCAACGATTTGATGGCGTTCGGCATGCGCGTGCATTGGTTGGGTTACGCCGGTTATCGCGAACGCCACGCGCCGGGCTTTTGGTTGCCATGGCAAGAACGCTATCCGCAGTTGCATCCGATTCCAGAAGGCGGCGGTGGCCTGCCCGGTGCCTTGGGTTGTGCGTCATTACTGAATCAGGTACAGGAGCAGATCAGCCAATTAGGCTGGAGCGATTATCACGGTTGGTGGTTGGCGGCAGGCACTGGCACCACGCTTGCTGGATTGGTATTGGCCGAAAACGCCGCGCACCCGATCTACGGCGCGCTGGCCGTGCCGGATGATCACGGTGTGGCGCAAAACGTCGCCGCGATACTTGGACACGCCAGCATGGGTTACCACCTGCTTGACGCCAGTCGCGGCGGGTTCGCCAAAACCGATCCGCACTTGCTGGGCTTCATCGCCGCCAGCGAAGCCGAAAGCGGTTTGCCGTTAGAGCCGCTGTACACCGGCAAAGCGCTGTTGGCGCTGCATGATCGGGTCGCGGCGGGAATGTTTCCCTCAGGCACGCGGCTGATCTTTGTGCATACCGGTGGTTTGCAGGGGCGAAGGGGGATGGCGGCACGGACCGAGCGCTAAAGCGCATGGCACGAATCCTGCGGCCATTGACCTGCATCGGGTCGGTGTTTGACATGTGGAGGGCAGTTTCAGATCAGCCCCTCCCAACATGATCCCGATAATCGATACCTTCCTAACGAGCGCGCCGAGGCCAGCA
Source organism: Pseudomonas sp. CCI4.2 (assembly GCF_034350045.1). Classification (NCBI taxonomy): domain Bacteria; kingdom Pseudomonadati; phylum Pseudomonadota; class Gammaproteobacteria; order Pseudomonadales; family Pseudomonadaceae; genus Pseudomonas; species Pseudomonas sp. CCI4.2. The sequence continues at coordinate 2,999,819 of NZ_CP133781.1, forward strand.
TGACAACCCAAGCAATGACGCGGGTAGACCCTGCCACCTTGAGACGTGTGATCTGTGCGGCGGCCATTGGCAACTTTGTCGAATGGTTCGATTTCGCCGTGTATGGCTTTTTGGCAACGACCATTGCCCAGCAGTTTTTCCCCAGTGGCGACGCCAGCGCAGCGCTGTTGAAAACCTTCGCGGTGTTTGCCGTGGCTTTTGCGTTTCGGCCATTGGGCGGCATCTTTTTCGGCATGCTCGGTGACCGAGTGGGTCGCAAGAAAACCTTGGCCTTGACCATCTTGTTGATGGCCGGCGCCACGACCTTGATTGGTGTACTGCCAAGTTACGCCGCCATCGGCGTTTTGGCGCCGGTGCTTTTGACCACTATTCGCTGTGTTCAGGGTTTTTCTGCCGGTGGCGAATACGCCGGGGCTTGCGCCTATTTGATGGAGCACGCGCCGCGCACCGAGCGGGCTTGGTATGGCAGCTTCGTTCCGGTGTCGACCTTTTCTGCCTTCGCCAGTGCGGCGGTGGTGGCCTACGCGCTGGAGTCTTCGTTGTCGTTGGAGGCCATGAGCAGTTGGGGCTGGCGCTTGCCGTTCCTCATTGCCGCGCCGTTGGGCCTGGTGGGTTTGTACTTGCGCTGGAAACTGGATGAAACCCCGGCGTTCAAAGCCGTCGCCGAAGAACACGCGGTGGCGCACTCGCCCTTGCGCGAAACCCTGAAAACCCACGGCGCTGCTATCTGTTGCCTAGGGGCGTTCGTTTCGCTGACGGCGTTGTCGTTCTATATGTTCACCACCTACTTCGCCACTTACCTGCAAGTCGCGGGCGGGCTCAGCCGTGCTTCGGCGTTGTTGGTGTCGGTGATTGCCTTGATTTTTGCGGCAGCCATTTGTCCATTGGCGGGTGCGTTTTCCGACCGGGTAGGGCGTCGCGCAACCATGGCCAGTGCGGGCGTGCTGTTGCTGGTGGTGGTCTATCCCGCGTTTTTGATGGCCAGTTCGGGATCGTTCATCGCCTCGATTGTCGGCGTGATGCTGCTGGCCGTCGGCGCGGTGTTGTGTGGTGTGGTCACAGCAGCCCTGCTGTCAGAGACGTTTCCTACCCGTACCCGTTACACCGCCTCGGCGATCACCTACAACATGGCCTACACGATCTTCGGCGGCACCGCGCCGTTAATGGCTACATGGTTAATTACCTCGACTGGCAGCAACCTCTCTCCAGCGTTTTACCTGATGGCGGTTAGCGTGCTGGCATTGATCGGCGGCATGGCGTTGCCGGAAACGTCGACAATATCCTTGCACGGCCCAGAAGGTGAAGACGGTCAAGGTCTGCAACAAAAAATGGCATTAACGCGCTAAAAAGTGGCACATTGGCGCCCCAAGCGCTGATGTCCGAACTTTGCAAAGCCTTGCAACGCGCATGTCCATTTAGACGGATGAACTCCATGGCTCTCACAAACGCTCAGTCGAGCGCGATACCCCCGGCGGCTTCAACGCAAAGCAGCCCATTGGTCATGCGCATCATTGGTGCGGTGGCGTTGGCGCACTTGATCAACGACTTGATTCAGTCAGTACTGCCGTCGATCTACCCGATGCTCAAGGCCAATTACGGCCTGACTTTCACCCAGGTCGGTTTGATTACGCTGACGTTTCAAGTCACGGCTTCGCTGTTGCAGCCTTGGGTTGGTTATTACACGGATCGCCATCCGAACCCGCTGCTGTTACCCGCAGGCGCTCTCTGCACATTGCTGGGTATTTTGATGCTGTCGATGGTCGGCAGCTTTCCGCTGATCCTGTTGGCATCGGCGCTGATTGGCATCGGCTCTTCGACTTTCCACCCAGAGGCGTCGCGCATTGCTCGTCTGGCCTCGGGTGGGCGTTTCGGTCTGGCGCAGTCGACCTTTCAAGTGGGCGGTAACACCGGCTCGGCGTTCGGGCCGTTACTGGCAGCGGCAATCATTATTCCGTTTGGTCAGGGCCATATCGCCTGGTTCGGGCTGATCGCGGTGTTCGCCATCGGTTTGCTGTACGCCATCAGCCGTTGGTACAAGGCGCACTTGAACTTGTTCAAGCTAAAAGCCGGGCAGAAAGCAACCCATGGTCTGTCGAAAAATCGAGTGATTGCGGCGCTGGCGGTACTCGGGTTTCTGGTGTTCTCCAAGTATTTCTACATGGCCAGCTTCACCAGTTATTACACCTTCTACCTGATCCAGAAATTCGATATGTCGGTGGCCACTTCGCAGCTGCATTTGTTTCTGTTCCTTGGCGCGGTGGCAGCCGGTACGTTCTTTGGCGGCCCGATTGGTGACAAAGTAGGCCGTAAAACAGTGATCTGGTTTTCGATCCTCGGCGTGGCGCCCTTCACCTTGATGCTGCCTTACGCGGACCAGTTTTGGACCACCGTGTTGAGCGTGATCATTGGCTTTATCCTGGCGTCGGCGTTCTCTGCCATTGTCGTGTTCGCGCAGGAACTGGTGCCGGGTAACGTTGGCATGATTGCCGGGGTGTTCTTTGGGTTGATGTTCGGCTTCGGCGGGATTGGCGCGGCATTACTGGGTTATCTGGCGGACATAAAAGGCATTATCTACGTCTACACGCTGTGCTCGTTCCTGCCGCTGCTGGGAATATTTACCGCGTTGTTGCCCAATACCAAACAGGTGTAGATCGCTAAATCTGCAGGAGCCAACACGTTGGCCCTTGCGGGATGTGTTTGCGGTTAACGCGCCAACGCCACTGAACTGATGGTGTTGGTCGTATCCCCAAGGTTCGGCCATTGATCCGAGACCAGGAACAGCCGCTCGGCCTCTTCCCACTCACCGGCTTGATTTTCGCTCAACCTCACCAGTAGTTGCGCCGGGGCCAGTGGGTCGAGTTGGCTGAGCCAATCGCTCAGTTGATCGTTGTGCCACGTCTGTTCTTCGCGGTAGTGCGCGGGTGCCAGCCAGGCATGACGCGGCAGCGGTTGCCAGCGGCCAACCGGGCTTTGCGCAATAAACGCCGGCCAATCCCGCTGATGCAGCCATCGGCCGTTCAAATGCTGACCGTGCACCCCAAACGGCGGTTGCGCATGGCCGGGCCATGGATAGAGTAGGTACCCTCCGAGCCACAGTTCTGCGCTAAGGAGCGTGATGCCCAATGCGGCTAACACCTCGCGACTCTCCGGTCGCGCCGAGATCGGCAATTGATGCTCGCTCAAATGGGCCAGTTTACGGTCCAGCCGGTCGTGGCAACCCGGCCCCAGCCATTGCGCCGGGTCCTTGCCATTGCCTGCTTGCGGCCCCAGATAGAGTTTGATCGCCAATTCCACGTGATGCACACCGTCACCGTCACGCAGCAACATGTCCAGCTCACCCAGCGTATGCCCGGCCACACGGATCGGCAGGTTGGCCGTTATCAGTTCAACGCCGGGGGCTTGATGCACGGCAAACTGCCAAAGTCGTTCGTAATACAGGCCCAAACGGCGGGTCGCGCCCAACGCCAGCCAATGATTGAGGGCGCCGCTGTCCTGATCAAGGCGCAATAGCCAATCGGCGAGGCGTTGCGGGGCCTGCACCCAATCACTGCCGGTCAACGGATGGCGTTGCGGCCATGGCGTCTGGCTGAGCATCGGCGGCGCGAGGATCACCCACGCCAGATCGCGCACTTCGGGATGGCGCAGTTGGCGGGGGAGGTCGAGTAAGCTGGGGAACAAAGTCATGGTCCGAGAATAGCTGGTGTTGCCCTGGCTGGCGCGTCTGGTGATCTGAAGTAGCCAACACGTTGGCTCCTACAGAGGTTCTTCACGAAATACTCGGTGTTGGTTTGCCGCTGGGCAGGCCTTTCACCCATAATCGCTCTCTTTGAGTCGCATCGAATTTCGCAGGAGCCCCATGGAGCAATTTCGCAATATCGGCATCATCGGTCGCCTAGGCAGTTCGCAGGTGCTCGATACCGTGCGCCGCCTGAAGGCGTTTCTGCTTGAGCGGCACATGCATGTGATCCTTGAGGACACCATTGCCGAAGTCCTGCCGGGCCATGGATTGCAAACCTCGACGCGCAAAATGCTCGGGGAAGTCTGCGACATGGTGATAGTCGTCGGCGGTGACGGCAGCCTGCTGGGCGCCGCGCGGGCGTTGGCGCGGCACAATGTGCCGGTGCTGGGGATCAACCGCGGCAGCCTGGGGTTTCTCACCGATATTCGTCCCGACGAACTGGAAGTGAAAGTCGCCGAAGTGCTCGACGGCCACTATTTGGTGGAGAACCGCTTCCTGCTACAAGCCGAAGTCCGGCGCCATGGTGAAGCCATCGGGCAGGGCGACGCGCTGAACGATGTGGTGCTGCACCCCGGCAAATCGACGCGCATGATCGAATTCGAGATCTATATCGACGGTCAATTCGTCTGCAGCCAAAAGGCCGACGGCTTGATCGTCGCCACGCCCACCGGTTCGACCGCCTACGCGTTGTCGGCGGGCGGCCCGATCATGCACCCCAAACTCGACGCCATTGTCATCGTGCCGATGTACCCCCACACCTTGTCGGGCAGGCCGATTGTGGTGGATGGCAACAGCGAGCTGAAAATCGTCGTGTCGAAAAACATGCAGATTTATCCACAGGTCTCTTGTGACGGTCAGAACCACTTCAGCTGCGCGCCCGGTGACACCATCACCGTCAGCAAAAAGCCGCAAAAACTGCGGCTGATCCATCCCCTCGATCACAACTATTACGAAGTTTGCCGCACCAAGCTCGGCTGGGGCAGCCGGCTCGGTGGTGGAGGCGACTGATGCTCGATCCCGCGCGTGGTTATGACCTGATCGGAGACGTGCACGGCTGTGCTCACACGCTTGAGCACTTGCTCGACACCCTCGGTTACCGTTTTCAGGCGGGCGTGTGGCGCCACCCTGAACGTATCGCTCTGTTTCTGGGCGACATCATTGATCGTGGCCCGCGAATTCGCGAAGCGCTGCACATTGTCCACGGCATGGTCGAGGCCGGCCAGGCGCGCTGCATCATGGGTAACCACGAATTCAACGCGTTGGGTTGGAGCACGCCGGCCCTGCCGGGCACCGACAAGCAATTCGTCCGCGAACACACCCCGCGTCACGCTCGGCTACTGGGTGAAACCCTGACTCAGTTCGAGCAACACCCCGCGGACTGGCATGACTTTCTCGCTTGGTTCTACGAGCTGCCGCTGTTCATTGATGCCGGGCGTTTCCGCATGGTTCACGCCTGTTGGGACGCAGATTTGATCGAGCCACTGCGGGCGCTGCACAGCAATGGTTGTATCGACGAGGCCTTCGTCCAGGCGTCTGCAGAGGCGGGCAGTTTCGCCGCCAACGTCTTTGATCGTTTGTTACGGGGCACCGACATGCGCCTGCCCCACGGCTTGACGCTGACGGGTGGCGATGGTCTGACCCGCGCCTTCTTCCGCACCAAGTTCTGGGAAGACGACCCGCAAACCTACGGCGACGTGGTGTTTCAACCCGATGCGTTGCCTGAGCTGGTGGCGAAGACGCCGTTAACCTCCACCGAAAAAAGCGCCTTGTTGCGTTATGGCAGCGGCGAACCCATGTTGTTCGTCGGCCACTATTGGCGCAGCGGTCATCCCGCGCCCATACGGCCTAACCTGGCCTGTCTGGATTACAGCGCGGTGCTTTACGGCAAACTGGTCGCCTATCGGCTGGACCAGGAAACCCAGATCGACCCGCATAAATTTGTCTGGGTCGACGTCGAACGTCCTGAGGCTTCGCAATGAGTGCTGTTGCCGTATTTCGTCTGCCATTGGCCACCGATTTGAGTGGTTTCGTCAGTCTGTTGCAGCGCTTGCGCGTGCCCCATCGCGTCAGTGAAGACGGCAGCGAGCAAGTGCTGTGGGTGCTTGACCCGCAATTGGCTGACGACATTCGCTCGCTGTATCAGCGCTTTCCCGAAGGCGACCCGTCTTTTGAACTGCCAGCTGCTGAACACCGTACGACCCCCGCTAGGCCTGGCATCGTTCAGCAATTGCGTAACAGTCCGGTCACGACCCTGGTGTTACTGCTGAGTTTGATTGTTGCGGGCGTTACCCTCTTTGGTGAAAACCTTGAAAGCCTCAGTTGGCTGACGTTTCTCGATTTCAGCGTGCATGGCGATTACATCCAGTACACGCCGTTGTCCAGCAGCCTCGCTGCCGGACAGTGGTGGCGCATCGTGACGCCGATGCTGGTGCATTTCGGCGTCCTGCACTTGGCCATGAACGGCATGTGGTTTTGGGAGCTGGGGCGCAGGATTGAATTGCGTCAGGGCAGTTGGCACTTGCTTGGCCTGACCCTGGTGTTCAGCGCCGTGTCCAATTACGCGCAATATTGGTACAGCGGGCCGACCTTGTTTGGTGGCCTGTCGGGAGTTCTTTACGCGTTGCTCGGTCATTGCTGGATCTACCAGATGCTGGCGCCGAACCCGATTTATCGGCTGCCACGCGGCGTGCTGGTGATGATGCTGGTGTGGCTGGTGCTGTGCATTTCGGGCCTGATCAGCATGCTGGGCTTTGGTGCCATTGCCAACGGCGCCCATGTGGGTGGACTGATCATTGGTTGTCTTACAGGTCTTTTGGGCGGTGCGTTAGCCCGTCGTAACCGTTAAAATCGCGCACATACTTTGGAGAGTGACATGTCCTCTTTCGTCGAAATGATCGAAAACATTACCCCTGATATCTACGAAAGTCTGAAATTGGCGGTAGAGATCGGCAAGTGGTCCGATGGCCGCAAATTGTCCCAGGAACAACGTGAGTTGTCGTTGCAAGCGCTGATCGCTTGGGAAGTGCAAAACCTTCCGGAAGACCAGCGCACCGGTTACATGGGCCCGCAGGAATGCGCATCCAAGTCCATCACAGTGCCGAACATTCTGTTCAAATCGGATTCCGTCCATTGATCGAGATTGGTCGCGGTGCAGTCAACAAGATGTCGGTGCGCCTTGACGCGCCGACTGTGCAATACGGTTTTCGTTTGGGGGATGCGGACATTCCAGTCAACCCCATGATCGGCAAGACGGTGCGCCTGGAGTACTTGGGCGCTATCCATTGCAGCCATTGCGGGCGAAAGACCAAAACCAGTTTCAGTCAGGGCTATTGCTACCCCTGCATGCTCAAACTGGCCCAGTGCGACGTGTGCATCATGGCCCCGGAAAAATGTCACCACGAACACGGCACCTGCCGCGATCCGGCGTGGGGAGAACAATTCTGCATGACCGATCACGTGGTGTATTTGGCCAACTCGTCCGGGGTCAAAGTTGGTATCACCCGCGCAACTCAGTTACCCACCCGTTGGCTGGACCAAGGCGCGATTCAGGGTTTGCCCATCGCCCGCGTTGCGACCCGCCAGCAGTCCGGTTTCGTCGAAGACCTTTTCCGTAGTCAAGTCGCCGACCGCACCAATTGGCGTGCATTGCTTAAAGGCGATGCGCTGCCGGTTGATTTGAAAGCGGTTCGCCAGCAGCTTTTTCAGTCGTGCAATGAAGGCTTGTTGGCGCTGCAAGAACGATTCGGCCTACAAGCTATCCAACTCCTGCATGACGTCGAACCCACCGATATTCGTTACCCGGTTGAGGCGTACCCGGCCAAGATTGTCAGCTTTAACCTGGATAAAAACCCGATTGTCGAAGGCACCCTGCTGGGGATCAAAGGCCAATACCTGATCTTCGATACCGGCGTAATCAACATTCGCAAATACACGGCTTACCAACTGGCCGTGCATCACTAGACTTTGAATCACTAGGCACGTCTCCCCAGAACGTGCACCAGTAAGGGGATTCCAGCATGCGCACCGAACAACCGAAAATGATTTACCTGAAGGACTATCAGGCGCCTGAGTACCTCATCGACGAGACGCACCTGACCTTTGAATTGTTCAACGACCACACGCTGGTCCATGCGCAGTTGATCATGCGCCGTAACCCTGCGCGGGGTGCGGGCCTGCCGCCGTTGGTGCTGGATGGACAATTGCTTGAGTTGGTGACCCTCAAGCTCAATGACGCCGAGCTGAACCCCTCCGATTACCTGCTGACGCCGGATAACCTGACGGTGCAGCCGAACGCCGAGCAGTTCACCCTCGACACCACTGTGCGCATCCACCCGGAAACCAACACGGCGCTGGAAGGGCTGTATAAATCCAGCGGCATGTTTTGCACCCAATGCGAGGCCGAAGGCTTTCGCAAGATCACCTATTACCTCGACCGCCCGGACGTGATGAGCAAGTTCACCACGACCCTCAGCGCCGAAAAGCACAGCTTTCCGGTGCTGTTGTCCAACGGCAACCCGATTGCCAGCGGCCCGGAAGACGGCGACCGGCACTGGGCGACCTGGGAAGACCCGTTCATGAAACCGGCGTACCTGTTTGCGCTGGTGGCCGGTGATTTGTGGTGCGTCGAAGACACCTTCATCACCCTGAGCAATCGTGAAGTGACTCTGCGCATTTACGTCGAGCCAGAGAACATCGACAAATGCCAACACGCCATGAACAGCTTGAAAAAGTCCATGCGCTGGGACGAAGAAACCTACGGCCGTGAATACGATCTGGACATCTTCATGATCGTCGCGGTCAACGATTTCAACATGGGCGCCATGGAGAACAAGGGCCTCAATATCTTCAACTCCAGCGCCGTGTTGGCCCGGGCCGAAACCGCCACCGATGCCGCGCACCAGCGGGTTGAAGCGATTGTTGCCCACGAATATTTCCACAACTGGTCGGGCAACCGCGTGACCTGCCGCGACTGGTTTCAGTTGTCGTTGAAAGAAGGCTTCACCGTATTCCGCGATTCTGGTTTCTCTGCCGACATGAACTCGCGCACGGTCAAGCGTATAGAGGATGTCGCCTACCTGCGTACTCACCAGTTCGCCGAAGACGCGGGACCTATGGCCCATGCTGTGCGCCCGGACAACTTCATCGAGATCTCCAACTTCTACACCTTGACCGTGTATGAGAAGGGCTCGGAAGTGGTCCGCATGATCCAGACGTTGGTCGGCGCCGAAGGCTTCCGCAAAGGCAGTGACCTGTATTTCGAGCGTCATGACGGCCAAGCCGTCACCTGTGACGACTTCATTGCCGCCATGGAAGACGCCAACGGTGTCGACCTGACTCAATTCAAGCGTTGGTACAGCCAAGCGGGGACGCCCCGCTTGGTGGTCAGCGAGTCTTACGACAGCGCGGCAAGCACCTACAGCCTGACCTTCCGCCAAAGCTGCCCGCAAACCCCGGACAAGCAGGAAAAGCTGCCGTTCGTGATTCCCGTAGCGCTGGGCTTGTTGGACGCTGCCGGTAATGAATTGCCATTGCGCTTGTCAGACGAAGCCGCCGCTGGCAGCACCACCCGGGTGATCTCGGTCACCGAAGCGGAGCAGACGTTCACCTTCGTCGACATCGCTGAACAGCCTCTGCCATCGCTACTGCGCGGTTTTTCGGCCCCGGTGAAAATGAGCTTCCCGTACAACCGCGACCAGTTGATGTTCCTGATGCAGCACGACAGTGATGGTTTCAATCGTTGGGACGCGGGTCAGCAGTTGTCGGTGCAAGTGTTGCAAGAAATGATCGGCCAGTATCAGAAGGGTCAAGACTTGGTGCTTGATCAGCGCTTGGTCACCGCGCTGAGCAGTCTCTTGGCGAACGATGAGTTGGATCAGGCCATGGTCGCTGAGATGTTGTCATTGCCGGGTGAGGCTTACCTCACTGAAATCAGCGAAATCGCTGACGTCGATGCAATCCACGCCGCACGTGAGTTCGCCCGCAAGCAATTGGCAACTTCGTTGTTCGATGGTTTGTGGAAGCGTTATCAAGCAAATCGCGCGCTGTCGAAAACCACCGCTTACGTCGCCGAAGCCGAGCATTTCGCCCGTCGCGGTCTGCAAAATATCGCGCTGTCGTACTTGATGCTCAGCGGCAAGCCGCAGGTGTTGGCGGCGTGTCTTGAGCAGTTCGAGGCCAGCGATAACATGACCGAGCGCCTAACGGCCTTGGCGGTGTTGGTCAACTCGCCGTTCGCCGAAGAAAGAGCCAAGGCACTGGCGACCTTTGCCGAAAACTTCAAAGACAACCCATTGGTCATGGACCAGTGGTTCAGCGTCCAGGCCGGCAGCACTATGCCGGGTGGTTTAGAGCGGGTTAAGGTGCTGATGCAACACCCGGCGTTCAACATGAAAAACCCGAACAAGGTCCGCTCGGTGGTCGGCGCGTTTGCCGGTCAGAACCTGATCAACTTCCACGCGGCAGACGGCTCGGGTTATCGCTTCCTGGCGGACCTGGTGATTGAACTGAACGCCTTCAACCCACAAATCGCCTCTCGCCAACTGGCGCCGTTGACCCGCTGGCGCAAATACGACAGCAAACGTCAGGCGCTTATGAAAGGCGAACTGGAGCGCATTCGCGCCTCAGGTGAACTGTCGAGCGATGTGTACGAAGTGGTGAGCAAAAGCTTGGCGTAACTGCTGATAAAGGCGGCGCGCCAAAAACGCCGCCTTCGCGAACACAATGACCCCTCGGAAGGTGATACCGCCCCGTCTCCGGCGCCTTACTGTCGCTCGGCACACTGCGTGGCACTTTGGGTTGTTTGAGGTTGCAGTGTGTCAGGACGCAAGCCTTCCCGAATAAATTCGGTCCTACAGTTTTCTCGGGCAATGCACAGATTTTGTAGGAGCTGCCGAAGGCTGCGATCGGTCGGAGGGTCCTTCGCCAACAAGTTGGCTCCTTGATCACTGACCTGCGCTTCTCGCCCATCAAGCAAACGAATACCCCATAATCACGACCCTTCTGCTTAACAAAAGATAACGTCATGTCGATTGTCATACGTTTCTAAAGCTGGATAGGATAGGCCTGCTTCCGAAAGGGTTCTGCTAGAGCGCTTGCCGCTGTCTAGCCTGAGCACCTTGAAGGTCGACCTAATAACAATAAGAAGGGGAATAGTCCATGAGTGAGCCTGTAAACCGGCGCACCCAGCTTGATGGGAATTTGGCCTTTGGCCGCCCATTAACGCCACCTAAAGGCTCGTCCCTGGCGGCAGCGCTTTCTGTACTCAGCGTGCTCTCGGTGTTTGCGTTTTGCACACCCGCGTACGCAGCTCAAGCCACCGCTGAAAACCATGACACCTCCATCCCGTCACCCCGGTCTTCTCGCAGCCTGTTGCTTGGCATCACTCACGCCGGTGCGCGTCTGGTGGCGGTGGGCGACCGTGGGCACATTTTGTATTCCGATGACCAAGGCAAAACCTGGACACAGGCAGCAGTGCCAAGTCGGCAGTTATTGACGGCAGTGTATTTTGTCGACGACAAACACGGCTGGGCCGTCGGCCATGACGCACAGATTCTTGCCAGCACCGACGGCGGCGTGACCTGGACCAAGCAGTTTGAAGACCTCAAGCGTGAGGCGCCGCTGTTGGACCTGTGGTTCAAAGACGCCAACACCGGTTTTGCCATTGGCGCGTATGGCGCATTGCTGACCACCACCGACGGTGGCGCACAGTGGGCAGATGTCAGCGACCGCATCGACAACGAAGATCAGTACCACTACAACGGCATCGCTTACGTAAAGGACGCCGGTCTGTTTATCGTGGGCGAGCAGGGCAGCATGTTTCGTTCGGCCGACGACGGGCAAACCTGGGAGCACGTGCAAAGCCCGTATCAAGGTTCGCTGTTCGGCGTCGTCGCCACGGCTAAACCTTCAACGCTGTTAGCCTACGGTCTGCGCGGCAACCTGCTGCGCTCCACTGACTTCGGTGACTCCTGGACCCCCATTAGCTTGAAAGGCGCACGAGGCCCGCTGGAATTCGGCCTGTCGGGCGCGTCCTTGTTGCCCGACGGTTCGTTGGTGTTGGTCGGCAATGGCGGCAGCGTCATGCGCAGCAGCGACGATGGCCAAACGTTCGTAGTGACCAACCGTTCTGATCGAATTTCCCTGTCCGGTGTGACCGTCGATGACAAAGGCGATCTGATCCTGGTAGGACAAGGCGGTGTCCACATCACCTCGCCCACCGGCGCTGAGCTGGTCCAACAATAAGACCTATTAAGGCGAGGATATTCTCCATGACCCATCACCAGCCACTAACGCCTCAAACCAAACCCACGCGCCTTGAAGACCTGATTTTCAACCATCGCCCGGCGGTGATCTTCATCTGCCTGGTGGTCAGTATTTTCCTGTTCTACCAAGCGACATTGGTGCGGCCATCCACCAGCTTTGAAAAAATGATTCCGCTGGAGCATCCGTTTATTCAGAAGATGCTTGAGCACCGCAATGACTTGTCCAACATGGGCAACACCGTGCGGATTTCTGTGGAAGCGGTGAAGGGCGATATCTTCACCAAGGAGTACATGGAAACCCTGCGCCAGATCAACGACGAAGTGTTCTACATTTCCGGGGTTGATCGCTCCGGGATGAAGTCGTTGTGGAGCCCTAACGTACGCTGGACCGAGGTTACCGAGGAAGGGTTTGCCGGGGGTGAAGTCATCCCGCAAAGCTACAACGGTTCCGAAGACAGCCTCGAATTGCTGCGCAACAACGTCCTTAAATCCGGCCAGGTCGGACGCTTGGTCTCCAACGATTTCAAATCCAGCGTGGTCGAAATTCCGCTGCTGGAGTCCTACCCGGACCCCAAAGATCAAGGCAAATTACTTGCCCTCGATTACCGGCAGTTTTCCCATGAGCTTGAAGAGAAAATTCGCAACAAATTCGAGGCGCAAAACCCTAATGTGAAAATACACATCGTCGGCTTCGCCAAGAAAGTCGGCGACCTGATTGATGGCCTGATCATGGTGGTGATGTTTTTCGGCGTCGCGTTCATGATCACTTTGGTGGCGCTGATCTGGTTCACTCGCTGCGTGCGAAGCACCGTCGCGGTATTGAGCACCACTTTGATTGCGGTGGTTTGGCAATTGGGCTTGATGCATGTGGTTGGCTTCGGTTTGGACCCGTATTCAATGCTGGTGCCGTTCCTGATTTTCGCCATTGGTATTTCCCACGGTGTGCAGAAAATTAACGGTATTGCGCTGCAATCCAGCGACGCTGAAAACTCGTTGATGGCCGCGCGACGAACATTCCGCCAACTGTTTCTGCCGGGGATGATCGCGATCCTCGCTGACGCCGTGGGCTTCATCACTTTGTTGATCATCAACATCGGGGTGATCCGTGAGCTGGCCATTGGCGCGTCGATTGGTGTGGCGGTCATCGTGTTTACCAACCTCATTCTGCTGCCGGTCGCCATTTCCTACGTGGGGATCAGTAGAAAGGCGATCAGTCGCAGTAAAGAGGATGCGGTGCGTGAGCATAAGTTCTGGCGTCTGCTGTCGAACTTTGCCAATCCGAAAGTTGCTCGGGTATCCATCGTCTTGGCGCTGCTGGCCTTTGGTGGCGGCCTTTGGTATAGCCAGAACCTGAAAATCGGTGACCTCGATCAGGGTGCGCCGGAACTGCGCCCGGACTCGCGTTACAACAACGACAACCGCTTCATCATCAACAATTACTCCACCAGCTCCGATGTGCTGGTGGTGATGGTCAAGACGCCCCCGGAAGGTTGTTCGGCTTATCCCACGATGTCGGCGATCAACGAGCTGACCTGGAAGATGGAGAACACCCCCGGCGTGCAGTCGGCGATCTCGCTGGTAACGGTCTCCAAGCAGATGATCAAGGGCATGAACGAGGGCAACTTGAAATGGGAGTCCCTGTCGCGTAACAAAGATGTGTTGAACAACTCCATTGCTCGCGCCGATGGCCTGTACAACAACGACTGTTCGCTGGCACCGCTGCTGGTGTTTCTCAACGACCACAAAGCCGAAACCCTCGACCGAGCAGTGAATGCGGTGAAGGACTTCGCCAAGCAAAACGACACCAAAGGCTTGCAATTCCAGCTGGCGGCAGGCAATGCCGGGATCGAAGCGGCGACTAACGAAGTGATCAAAGAGTCGGAGCTGACGATTCTGATCTTGGTCTACGTCTGCGTCGCGACCATGTGCATGATCACGTTCCGTTCATGGGCTGCGACCTTGTGCATTATCCTGCCATTGGTACTGACCTCGGTACTGGGTAACGCGCTGATGGCGTTCATGGGCATCGGGGTCAAGGTGGCAACGCTGCCGGTGGTGGCGCTGGGGGTAGGGATTGGCGTGGATTACGGCATTTACATCTACAGCCGTTTGGAAACCTTCCTCCGTGCGGGTCTACCGCTGCAAGAGGCGTATTACGAGACGCTGAAATCTACCGGTAAAGCGGTGCTGTTTACCGGTTTGTGCTTGGCGATTGGTGTTTGCACCTGGATATTCTCCGCGATCAAGTTCCAGGCTGACATGGGTCTGATGCTGACCTTCATGCTGCTGTGGAACATGTTCGGCGCCCTGTGGCTGCTACCGGCCATCGCGCGGTTCTTGCTCAAACCGGAAAAAATGGCTGGCCAAGTCGGGCACTCGTTGTTTTCTCACTGAGTGATTCAACGCTTCGCAGGCAAGCCTGCTCCCACAGGTGATGTGCACTCTCTGTGGGAGCAGGCTTGCCTGCGAATGGGGCTAATCGGTTTCTCAGATCAACCTTGGTTTTCCTGCCCCAACACCAACTTCAGCGCATATTTCGCATCATCCAGCTGCACCAGCGTGGCGTGCTTTGCGGCCAGGGTGTCGCGGTTTTCGATGGCGGTGAGGATCGCTTTGTGGCGCGGCATCGCCAGCTCATGCAGGTTGGGCCGCTGATTGGAGTGCTTCAACGCTTCGCGCAGGGCCAGCGACAACATATTGCTCAAGTGGGCGAGCAGATCGTTGTGAGTGGCATCGGCGATTCGGCTGTGGAAATCCAGGTCAGGCTGTAACAACTCTTCGGGTGACGTCGCGGCGTCCATGCGCTGGTACGCTTCGCTGATCGAGGCGATTTCTTCGTCCGTTGCATGCTGGGCGGCGAGGGCGGCGGCGGCAGGCTCAATGATGCTGCGAACGCTGGTCAGCAGGGCGAAGAACTCATTTTGTGGCGTGCTTTGCATGACCCAGTGCAACACGTCCGGGTCGAGCAAATGCCATTCACGGCGCGGTTTGACCACCGTGCCGACCCGAGGCCGGGAATACACCAGGCCTTTGGCAACCAATACCCGCGTGGCCTCACGCAGCACTGGCCGGCTGACCGCATATTCTTCGCACAAGGTCGCTTCAGCGGGCAGTTTGTCGTCGGGCTTGAAGCGACCGGAGACAATCTGCATGCCGATTTCCTGAACGATACGGGCGTGCATGCTTTTGCGGGCTGAGGGCTTACGGTAATCCATGGGGGACGTGTCGATCCTGAGTCGTGAATGCGGCGGATCATAACATTGCGCCCCTTATGTGGTGGGGCTGATGGCCTCTTCGCGAATGAATTCGCTCCCACAGAGTGACTAAACCCGTGGGAGCGAATTCATTCGCGAAGGCAATATTTCAAACACCAAAAATCAATGCGAATGACGCGGCACCTCGGATCCACGGCAGCCGACCAAGAAGTCGAAGTCGCAACCCTGATCCGCTTGCATCACGTGCTCGACATACAACTGACGGTAGCCACCCGAGATCAGTTTTTCAGGTGCTTTCCATTCAGCCAGTCGCGCAGCCAGTTCGGCGTCGGAAATGTCCAAATGCAAACGGCCGCTGGCGCAATCGAGTTCGATGAAGTCACCTTCTTGCACCACCGCCAACGGCCCGCCCGCTGCAGCTTCCGGTGCGACGTGCAAGACCACGGTGCCGTAAGCGGTGCCGCTCATGCGCGCATCGGAAATGCGCACCATGTCGGTCACGCCTTGGGCCAGCAATTTTGCCGGAAGGCCCATGTTGCCGACCTCAGCCATGCCTGGATAACCCTTCGGCCCGCAGTTTTTCATGACCATGACGCAGGTGGCATCGATGTCCAATTCCGGGTCGTTGATCCGCGCCTTGTAGTGGTCGAAGTTCTCGAACACCACCGCGCGGCCACGGTGTTGCATCAGCTCAGCCGTCGCCGCCGACGGTTTGAGCACCGCACCCAGTGGCGCGAGATTACCGCGCAATACGCAGATTCCGCCGTCAGCCCGGATTGGGTTGTCGAGGGCGCGGATCACTTCATCCTCGCCATAAATCGGCGCGGCTTTAACGTTGTCGCGGATGCTTTTGCCGTTGACGGTCAAGGCATCAGGATTGGGCAGCAGGTTGGCTTCATCCAGCCGACGCAGCACGGCGGGTAAACCACCTGCGTAGTAAAACTCTTCCATCAGGAAACGCCCCGACGGTTGTAGGTCGACGATGGTGGGCATGCCACGGCCCATGCGCGTCCAGTCATCCAGGTCCAGTTCGACACCGATACGTCCTGCAATCGCCTTCAAGTGAATCACCGCGTTGGTCGAACCGCCGATGGCGGCGTTGACCCGAATCGCGTTTTCAAAGGCTTCTTTGGTGAGGATTTTCGACAGGCGCAGGTCTTCTTTGACCATCTCAACCGCACGCATGCCGGACATGTGCGCCAGTACATAGCGGCGGGAATCGACGGCCGGGATGGCGGCGTTGTGCGGCAACGAAGTGCCCAATGCTTCGGCCATACAAGCCATGGTCGAGGCGGTGCCCATGGTGTTGCAAGTGCCGGCTGAGCGCGACATGTCGCCTTCAGCGGCGAGGAAGTCGTCCAGCGTGATTTGGCCGCCTTTATAGGCTTCGTGCATCTGCCAGACCACCGTGCCGGAGCCGATGTCTTTGCCTTTGTGCTTGCCGTTGAGCATCGGTCCGCCGGTGACGACGATGGCCGGAATGTCACAACTGGCCGCGCCCATCAACAGGGCCGGGGTGGTTTTATCGCAGCCAGTGAGCAGCACCACGCCGTCAATGGGGTTGCCGCGAATCGCTTCTTCCACGTCCATGCTGGCCAAGTTGCGGGTAAACATCGCCGTGGGGCGCAGGTTGGATTCGCCGTTGGAGAACACTGGGAATTCAACCGGAAAGCCACCGGCTTCGATCACGCCGCGTTTGACGTGTTCGGCGATGGTACGAAAGTGCGCGTTGCACGGGGTCAGTTCTGACCACGTGTTGCAGATGCCAATAATAGGTTTGCCATGGAATTGATGGTCAGCGATGCCCTGGTTCTTCATCCAGCTGCGGTACATAAAGCCGTTTTTGTCGGCAGCACCGAACCACTGGGCAGAACGCAGGACATATTTTTTATCAGGCATGTCAGACATGATCAGCACTCTTATTGTAAGACTTAATGGCTTTTTCGAAGGCTAAAGTAAGCCTAAACGGTTGCGTTTGGAAGTGTTGTAGCTCAAATAGTAATACTATATAGTCGATTTTCATTGAGGGACGACCCTGCAGACAGTGCCGATTGATTCGGGCATCAGCGCGCAGAGGCGAGCCCCAGAGGTTCCATAACAAAAATAATTGGAGACCGCTTGCATGGGCCAGGAACTCAGGCTTATACGTCGCATCACCTTGAAGTTGATCCCCTTTTTAATCCTGTTGTACCTGGTCGCTTACGTCGATCGCTCTGCCGTGGGTTTTGCCAAGCTGCACATGGGCACGGACCTCGGTATTGGTGATGCAGCCTATGGCCTGGGCGCCGGTCTGTTTTTCATCGGCTACTTCCTGTTGGAAATCCCCAGCAACCTGATGCTCGAACGTTTCGGTGCCCGCCGTTGGTTTGCGCGGATCATGATCACCTGGGGCGCGATCACCATAGGTATGGCCTTTGTGCAGGGGCCTCACAGTTTCTATGCGATGCGTTTGCTGCTCGGCGCCGCTGAAGCCGGTTTCTTTCCTGGGGTGCTGTACTACATCACTCAGTGGTTCCCGGTTCGCCATCGCGGCAAGATTCTCGGGCTGTTCATCCTCTCGCAACCCATCGCTATGATGATCACCGGACCGGTTTCCGGCGGTCTGTTGGGCATGGACGGCGTGCTTGGGCTGCACGGCTGGCAATGGTTGTTTATCGCCATCGGCACCCCGGCGATTCTGCTGACATGGCCAGTGCTGCGCTGGTTGCCGGACGGCCCAAAACAAGTGAATTGGATGGATCAGGCCGAGAAGGATTGGCTGACCGGTGAGCTTAAACAGGACCTGGAAGAATACGGCCAAACCCGCCACGGCAACCCGTTGCACGCCCTCAAAGACAAACGTGTGCTGCTGCTGGCGCTGTTTTACCTGCCCGTCACCCTGAGCATTTATGGCTTGGGCCTGTGGCTGCCGACGTTGATCAAACAGTTTGGTGGCAGCGACCTCACCACCGGCTTTGTCTCCGCCGTGCCGTATATCTTCGGCATCGTTGGTTTGCTGATTATTCCCCGCAGCTCCGATCGTTTGAACGACCGTTATGGGCACTTGGCGGTGCTCTATGTGCTGGGCGCTATCGGCCTGTTTTTAAGCGCGTGGTTGACCCAGCCGCTGCTGCAACTGGCCGCGCTGTGCCTGGTGGCGTTTGCGCTATTTTCCTGCACCGCCGTGTTCTGGACCTTGCCGGGTCGGTTCTTTGCCGGTGCCAGTGCGGCCGCAGGGATCGCGTTGATTAACTCAGTGGGCAACCTCGGCGGTTACATCGGCCCGTTCGTGATTGGTGCGCTGAAGGAATACACCGGCAGCCTCGCGTCCGGTCTGTACTTCCTTTGTGCCGTGATGCTGTTCGGGTTGGTGCTGACCGGCGTCGTTTACCGTCTGCTGGAGCGCAAGCATGCGTTGGCGCCCAGCGAATTTGCCGCCAGCGCCCGTAATCAAAGGGCTCAGCCGGCCAGTCGTCCTTGAACCCTGCCTAGAAAGGAGCATGAACATGCGTTTAGTACAGTTCGAATTGAGCAACGGCGAACGTCGCGTCGGTGTGGTTGACGGTGAGCGTGTACACGAAGTATTGGGCGCTGGCAGCGTCCGTGAATTGGCCATGGCCGCTATCGAAGCCGGCCTAAGCCTGGTGGAGCAAGTCGACGGTCAAGGGCTCGGCGCCAATCATGGCTACGCGCAGCTGTTGCAGGAATTGCGACCTTGTCGTTTGCCGACGGTGTACGCACTCAGCCGGGCGATCAATTTGAAATCAGCCAAGCCGATTTCGGTGCACCGTTGATCAACGGTATCGCGCCAGCTGACGCGGTGTTTGAGCCGGGGCAGGTCAAAGCGCTTTAACCTTGCAACACCGCATCAAACTTTCGCCGCCATGCTTGTTTCCACCTGGGAACAGGCGTGGCCGAGAGTACCTAATAACAATAACGAGGTGCGCCATGACCGCTGACACCCTGGCTATCGAACGACCGTATACCGAGTCTTTCGAAGACGCTATCTACCGCAAAGTGAATTGGCGGATCGTCCCGCTGTTCATTGCCTGCTTCCTGTTTGCCTACCTGGATCGGGTGAACATCAGCTTCGCCAAGTTGCAGATGCAAACCGATCTGGGCTTTAGCGACACCGTATATGGCTTGGGCGCGAGCCTGTTTTTCGTGGGTTATTTCCTGTTTGAAGTGCCGAGCAACATGCTCCTGCACAAGATCGGCGCGCGTGTCTGGATCGCTCGAATCATGGTTACTTGGGGCATCACCTCTGCGTGCATGATGTTTGTGCAGAACGAGTTTTGGTTCTACAGCCTGCGCTTTCTGATTGGCGTGATGGAGGCTGGTTTCGTCCCCGGCGTGCTGTATTTCTTTACCCAGTGGTACCCGAGCAATCGTCGGGCACGGGTGAATTCCTACTTCAAAAGCTCGATTTGCCTGTGTGGGATTGTCGGCGGCCCGATTGCCGGTTTGATCCTCGGTCATTTCAACGGCGCACTGGGGATGGAAGGCTGGCGTTGGCTGTTTCTGCTGGAAGGCATCCCCTCGATTTTGCTTGGCGGGTTGGTATTTTGGCTGGTGAGCGACCGCATCGAAGACGCGCCGTGGCTCGACGCAGAAGAAAAACAGGTGATGCGCGAGCGCATGGCCAAGGAAACCAAGCCGGCTGGAACGCAGCGTTTTGCTGATATCTGGAAACACCCGACCACTTACGTCATGTCCGGCATTTACTTGTGCCTGGTAATGGCCTTGACCGGGGTGCTGTTCTGGATGCCGCAACTGATCAAAACTGCTGGCGTGGCGGACACCCTGGACATTGGCCTGTTGACCGTTATCCCTTATGTGATCGCGGTAATCGGCAACCTGTTGGTGGGTGCCAGCTCCGACCGGCACGGCGAGCGACGTTGGCACATGGCTGGCTGTTCGGTACTGACGGCGGCGGGTTATCTGGTGTGCGCGCTGTATCCGGGGCAGCTGGTGCCGTTGATGATCGGCATGAGCATGATCCTGACCGGCATCATCGCCTGGATGCCGATCTTCTGGACCATTCCTCCGCGCTTTCTCAACGGTCTGGCCGCTGCTGCGGGCATCGCGCTGATTAACTCATTGGGCCAACTCGGCGGAATCATTGCGCCGTTCATGGTCGGTCGAATCAAAGACCTGACCGGCACCGCGACCCCAGCGTTGTATGTATTGGGCGCAGTGACACTGGTGGCGACCGGCTTGATTATTTGGGGCATCCCGGCGCGTTATTACGTGCGTGAGACGGTTCATGATTGAAGAGTTTTAGGCGACCGCAAATCTGTAGGAGCCGACCTGTTGGCGATAAAACCAGGATTACGGCGCGTCCGATGCACCGCGCCGCCTGCCTCGCCAACAAGTTGGCTCTTATAAAACTACTTTTTAATCTTTTGAAAACAATGGGTTGGCGCGGGTTTGGCGTGTATATCCGGCCTTTGTGGTTGCTGAACTTATGGTTTCGCTTTTACAGCGAGGCACCTTTTTCAAACGCCCAAAAGGTCCCCCAAAACGCTTGCCCCACCATGCGGGCCCTCGCTTAGGCTCGGTCTTCCCTCACTCCGGCGTTGCTCCGGGGGTCGCCGTGAGCGGCCGTCCCTGGCCGCGCACGGCTTTCTCGGCATCCTTGCCTCGTTACCCCCTGCGCAACGCCTGCGTTCGGCCGCATGGTTTCACGGGGCCTCTTCCCGCAATTCGATATTCAATTCACTGGCGATCTACAGGCGGGCGACTATCTGTAAGAGCCAACGTGTTGGCGAAGGTCCTTCGGACCTATCGCAGCCTTCGGCAGCTCCTACAGAAATCTGTGCGGCGCCAAAACTGTGGGACCGAATTTATTCGGGAAGGCTTCCGTCCTGACACGCTGCAATCTCGAAGCACACAAAGTGCTTCCCAGTTTGCTGCGCGACAGCGCAGCGTCGAAGACGTGGCGGACCCTCCTACAGTACAATTCGCGCCTTTACCTAGGCGATCTTCCCATGACCACTCCAACGCTTTTGACCCTTTTGAAAACACCCCACATGCTGGAAATCGACGGCTTGCACGCCTTCGAATATGTACTCAACGACACCCACTTAGAAATCGAAGCCGTTGATGGCCGTGAACGCAAGGTGTGGAAGTTCACCGTGGCGCAGGTCGACGCCGCAACCTTCGATGCTCAATTGCAAAGCTGGGTGTTGACTGACGGCAACGCCGATCACCGCTTGGTATGCCTTGAGGCGTTTTCCCCAAGTGAAGAAGACGATTCCCAAGACGCTGCCGAACAAGACTGATCTGCGCATCTAACGCTGACAGCGGTAAGCAGTGTGAAGGTTCGGTGGCATTTCTGGCCATGCGCCTCGGCGCAATAAAACTAGTTGATTGAAGGTGCTGTCTACAGCGAAGGTCAATATTGACCGCGTGCGGCGCCCAACAAGCCTAATAACCAGAGAGATGCCCATGAACCGAAAAATTCTGCCCTGGCTGGTGATAGCCAGCGGCCTCACTGCTTTCCCTGTCTTGGCGCAAAACATGACTGATTATGACCTGCTGGTGGGTGCTTACACCCAAGGCAAGAGCGAAGGTATCTATCGCTACCGGTTCGACAGCAAGACCGGACAGATTGACGCACAGCCCCGGCAGGTGATCAAAAGTGAAAACCCGTCTTGGCTAACCCTTTCCAAAGATCAGCGCTTGCTGTTCGCGGTCAATGAGAACGGCCCAGGGCAGACGGACACCGTGGGCAAGGTCAGCAGCTTTGCGATTAATGGCAAAACCCATGAAGTCACGCCAATCAACCAGGTCGACAGCAGGGGTGATGAGCCGACTCACTCCAGCTTGAGCGCAGACGGGCGTTTCCTGTTTGTCGCCAACTACGCCGTGCACCCTGATCCGGGTGGCGCGCTGGCGGTGGTGCCGGTGGACAAGTCCGGCAAGCTCTCGCCGGTATCGCAGACCGAGACTCATCCGGCCAGCAAAGTTGATCCGGAGCGTCAGGCGTCTTCACACGTGCATTCGGCCGTGCCATCGCCGGATGGCAACTACTTGATCGCCAGTGATTTGGGCGCGGACAAGCTGTTCGTCTTCCACTACACGGGCAAAGGCCCGCAACCGTTGCAACCGGCCAAAACGCCCTCAGTGGACTTGCCACCTGGCAGCGGTCCTCGGCATTTGCTGTTCAGCAATAATGGCAAGCACGCGTACCTGACACTGGAAATGGCTGCGCAAGTGGCGCTGTTCGATTACCACGATGGGGTGTTCAAGCGCACCCAGTTGGTTGATTTGTCCGACAAGAGTATCAAGCAGAAGGTCGGTGGCGGCGGGCTGCACAGCTCAGCCGACGGTAAGTTCCTCTACGTCGCGAACCGTGGCGACGTGAATCAATTGGTGGTGTTCGCCATTGATTCGGCCAGCGGCAAGCTCAAAGAGATTCAGCGCCGTTCGGTTGAAGGTACAGAGCCACGTGAGTTCAGCATTGATCCAACCGGGCATTTCATGCTGATTGCCAACCAGAAAAGCAACCAGATCGTCACCGTTCACCTTGATCCGAAGACCGGGATGCTGGGTGACACCGTGCAGAAAATGGATTTCGACTCACCATCGGACTTCAGGTTCCTCACTCGATAACGCCTGCCCGTAAAGCTGCAGCCCCTGTATAACGTGGGCTGCAGGCTGTATTAATTGGGCTGATATGGTCTAGTACCACAAAGCATTTCTGACATCGAACCCTCGGGCGTAAGTTTGGTTCAACGGCCTGAAACGGCAGCTATCCAAACCGAACATCGAGGCTTCCCAAAATGAATTTCAATCTGTTTTCCGTCATTGCAGCATCCGCTATCTCTGCCACCGTCGCCCTGCCTGCCAGCGCCAGTGTTGAGGTCAACCAGAAAAAATCCAGCATCACCCAGACTTACACCACCAAGTACCTGCAACAAAGCGCCAACTTCTACGCTGCATTGGATCATAAGATTCAATAAATGAAGTCTTCCACGAAATGAATCCATTCCCCGTTAACGATCATACCGATAACGGGGAATGGATTCGTCTGCGTTATTTTTTGCCTCTCGCACACTTCGCCGGTCCGCCGTCTGTAGGCGCCAACTTGTTGGCGACGGTCCTTCGAACTTACGCTGCTTACGGTAGCTCCTATAGAAATGTGGGCATCGCCGGACTCTCTGTGGGACCAAATTCAATCGGGAAAGCTTTAGCTCGCCTATCGTGTTAGTTGGTGTTTTCTATGGCATTGATTAGCGGCCTCAATGATTAACGTAACTGATGTTCACTATAGATTTATGTCACTTCTCGATGGTACCTATCTGGTTGATTCTGTCGGCCTGAAATATGCCCTCGGAGTTACACCAGATGACCACTGCAATCCTTCACTCAATCAAGCAAGGCGCTTATGTCGCCATTGCGCTTTACGTTGTTTTCATCGCAGTGGTCACCGTTACCAGCATGAACACGACATCGATTCATTCCATCAACGCCGCCATCAGCAGCACTGCAGTTGATGCCCAACCCTCTGCAGTTCCTGTGCAGGACCGTGCGTCATGAAGGGCACGCAATTATGGATCATTGCTTTTTTCGCAGTCATCACTAACGGCTTTTCGTTGACCGGCTTAGGTCAGGCGTCGTCGGGTGGCCTTGCCAGAAGCATTGAAGCCAAACATGAAATTGCTCATGCAATTGAAATGGCCGGTGTACATAAGTTGATGGCTGGGAATCCACCAAGTAAGTACCGGTTGTTTGAGTTAGGGCCGTTTACGACGGCGTGTTGATAGGCGCCGGTTTTGCCATGACAGTTATAAACAACTCCGAACTCAGAAAGCACTCCAACCAATTGCGTAATCGCGGATACGAACTCTGCCAAAACCATTCCGGGTCAACAAAGCAAAACTGCCGCACGAACGGCGCCAGCGCGATATCGGCCAAGGTGACGTGGTCGGCGACTAAAAAACTGTATTGTTTTAATCGGTTTTCAAGCGACCGTAAAAACACCGCGCCTAGATCACGGTAGTGTTCCTGAGCAAATTCGGGATGGCGAATCGCATATTTATAGCGATCCAGATGCTTCTTGAATAGTTGGTCGTTTTCGTCAATCAGTTCAGCCATATCTTGCTGAGCGTTATCATCGTGCGTTAAAAGCCAATCATCAGGGTCATTGCCGGCCAACGCCCAACGCATGATGTCCAGGCTTTCATCGATCACACCGCTCTCGCAGACCAACACCGGCACCGTGCCCTTGGGTGAACAGGCAAGCAGGTGCGCGGGTTTGTCTTTCAAGCTGACTTCGACTATTTCCACCGCACGCCCTGAGTAGAACAGCGCCATGCGAGCGCGCATGGCGTAGGGGCAGCGGCGGAAAGAGTAGAGGGTCGGGGTTGCGCTGTTCGATGCAACCACCGACGCAGTCATTTACGCTTCTTCGGTCAGTTGACCGCAGTCAGCAATGGTGACTTTTTTGCTGGTACGGCCGGACTGCGAGCCCATGGCTTCGATGGCTTTAACGACGTCCATGCCTTCGACGACTTTACCGAACACCACGTGTTTGCCATCCAACCAACTGGTGACCACGGTGGTGATGAAGAACTGGCTGCCGTTGGTGTTCGGGCCAGCGTTGGCCATGGACAGCAGACCTGGCTCAGTGTGCTTCAAGGTGA
The DNA here is from genome assembly GCF_034350045.1 of Pseudomonas sp. CCI4.2. NCBI lineage: Bacteria > Pseudomonadati > Pseudomonadota > Gammaproteobacteria > Pseudomonadales > Pseudomonadaceae > Pseudomonas > Pseudomonas sp. CCI4.2. The sequence continues at coordinate 3,024,663 of NZ_CP133781.1, forward strand.
AGTTTTCATCCTTGAACTTTTCGCCGTAGATCGACTTGCCGCCAGTGCCGTTGTGGTTGGTGAAGTCACCGCCTTGCAGCATGAAATCAGTGATCACGCGGTGGAACGACGAACCCTTGAACGTCAGGCCTTCGCCTTTCTCGCCGGTGCACAGTGCACGGAAGTTTTCAGCGGTTTTTGGCGCCACGTCTTCGCGCAGTTCCATAACGATGCGGCCCATAGGCTCGTCGTTAGCGGTAATGTCGAAAAACACTTTTGAATTGGACATGGTTCTACCTTTCTCATTGAACAGGGCGCGACAGGGCGCGCCGTGGGTGTGTAGGGTCGCACAGAAAGTCCGATTACCGGTTTTGTACGACACAAAAATGCAGTTTACGTTCGCAAATGATCTGGTTTTATGACGAGCTGACCTCAATCGTACTCAGGCCGTTGCCTTGGCGCCGGACCTGAATCTGCACCGGAATCCGCTCGTGCATTTCCTGTACGTGGGAAATCACCCCGACCTTGCGCCCTTGGGCTTGCAAGCCATCGAGGGCGTCCATGGCCAGTTGCAGCGACTCAGGGTCAAGGCTGCCGAAGCCTTCGTCGATGAACAAGGACTCAATTTTCAAGGTGCTAGAGGCCATCGACGCCAATCCCAGGGCCAAGGCCAGGGACACCAGGAACGTCTCGCCGCCTGACAATGAATGCACGGAACGCAGTTCGTCGCCCATTTCGGTGTCCATCACCAACAAGCCGAGCATGCTGCCGCCGCGTTTGAGCCGATAACGTCGTACCAGCTGGCGTAACTGTGCGTTGGCGTGATGCACCAGCAGGTCGAGATTATACGCCTGAGCGATCTTGCGGAATTTGTCACCTTCAGCCGACCCGATCAACGTCGCCAGGCGTGCCCAGCGCAGATACTGCGCATTAGCCTCGGCAATCTGCTGCGACAGCGCCTGATTGGCGTCTTGCCGGCGCTGGTCGTCGGCCTGTTGGGCGCGCAACTCGGCACATTGCTGCTCACTGGCGGCGGCGTGGCCGTGGAGTTCAGTCAATGCGTTGTCCAACTGTTCGGCGTCCAATGTGCCGTCATGTTGTGCTTGATGAAGGTGCAGGCGTTGTTCGCGCTCGTGCAGTAAAACCTTGGCTTGCTCAACGGCTTTTTCACTGCGTTGCAGCTGTTGCCGCAATGCGTTGACCTGATCATCGTCAACACTGAGCAGTTGCGCTAAACCGCTGTCGTCCAGCTCAGGATGACGGCTGCGCCAGTCAGCGATTTTAAGGCTCAGATCGCGGTGTTCCAGCTCGATGCTGCTCAGGCGTTCTTGTTCGGCTTTGAGTTCAGCGCTGAGTTGGGTCATCAGGTTTCGAGCATCCTGTAACGCCTGTCCCGCCGTGCTTTCGGCGTTACGGGTGTGCTCCACCGCCTGTTCCAATTGCTGCTGCCAATGCTCGGCACTTGGGTGTTCGCCCAGCAATTCGCCTAATTGTTGCTGACTCGCGTGCTGCTGATCAGACAGCGCCGCGCACTGCAGTTGCAACTTTTCCTGCTCTTGGACGCGGGCGGTTTGCTGCGACTGCTCCAGCTCAACGTTGTGCTGACGGTCGCGTTGTTCGCGTTGTTCTTCGCCCTGTTGCTCCAGCTGTTGCAATCGCTGGGTCACCTGCTGATCCAGCTGCATGACCGTGACGGTTGGCTGGGTGCGCAGGCCCTCCAGGGTTTCAGCCGCCAGTAGCGGAGCGAACGCAGTCAATTCTTCTTCCAGGCGCTCCCGGTCGCTGGCCAATAGACGATGCTGATCTGCCAGTTGGTGAGTTGCCGCCCGACTTGCTTCAGTGGCGATTTGCACTTGCTGTTGCAGGTGGGCGGCGTCTTTTTGCAGCGTGAGCAGGGCGTTTTGGCGCAACTCGTCTTGGGCAATATTTTGCGCCAATTGATTCAGGTGCTGAGTTAGCCAGACGTCGCGTTTGGATGAGTCCTGCTCTATCAGTCGAGCACTTAGGGGATGCGCTTGGAGGCTCGACGCCAAGGCCTGCTGCTGGGTCGTCAACTGCTCTTGCTGTTGCAGGAATTCTTTTTGCTGAGCGATCAGACCGGCGACCGTGGCGCGCAGCTCGACCAACTTTTCTTTCAGCGTATCTACGGCCTTCAGGGCGTTGGCTTCTTCGCTTTCGTCATGCTGAGTCAGGCTTTGCAGCAGGGCTTCAGGTTGGTGATAAGGGTGTTCGTGGCTGCCACACACCGGGCAGGGTTGGTCGTTTTGCAACCGCCCGCGCAGTTCTTCGACACTCGCGCTGCGGGCCAGGCGCTGGCGCTCCAGCAATTGGCGGGTGACGGACAGGGTGTGTTCGGCAACGGTCAATTCGCTTTTGGCCTGCAAGCCTTCGCGGTTGAGCTGTTCGCGCTGTTGCTGGGCATCTTGTTGCTTGTGCGTCAGCTCCAGCGCGCGCTGGTCGAGCTGCTGCTGACTGGCCCAGAGCCGTGAGAGGTCTTCGAAGGCGCGTTGCTGTTTGCGATTGTCGTGCAGCAGGCTGCCGAGGATTTGAATCTGCTCGCCAACCGCGTGGGCTTCCGCGCCCGCTTCGCGGTACAGCAGTTCAAGGGCATTGCGTTGTTCGGTGAGTTGCTGGCTGGCGCGGGCGGCGCCCTGTTCGAGCTGCGGCAGTTCGATGTGGCCTTTACTGAGGCGACCGCCGATTTGCATCAGTTGTTTCAAACGGTCGTGATAAGCATTCCATGCGGCGCAGAGCGGCGCCAATCCGACACTCTGCTCAAGCTGTGCGGCAATTCGCTCCAGGCGTTCAGCCACTTGCCGTTGTTGCTCCAGCAAATTGCTAACGGCTCGTTGACCCTCAGCGGTGTGCTGCTCGGCTTGTTGCTTGGATTCTGTGGCCTGATGCAAGTCCTGAATCAGCCGTGCGACGGTTCCCTGCGTATCGAACGCTAGTTGCAGCCGCGGCTTGGCATCGGTCAAAAGTTGCTGGGCATTGACCGCTGCGGATTGAGCGTCGAAGCGGTTTTTTTCAAGCTGGCCCTGCTGCGTGTGCAGCGCGCTGTGTTGCACCAGGTGTTGTTGAATCTTCGCGGCCAAGGGACTGAGCTGGGTGTTTAGCTCGGTCTGCCGGGCGAACTGATGACGCTGCGGCGCGAGATTTTCCAGGCGCGACAAGTTCAAGCGTTCGCTGCTCTGGCTGTCCCAGTGGTGTTGGTCTTGCTGCAATTGCTCGGTGGCGGTTTTGTGCTCGCTGTGCAATTGCACCAGCACCTTGAGCCATTGCTGTTGCAGCTCAAGTTGCTTGAGGTGTGCTTGCTGGTCCTTTAGCTGTTGTTGAGCGTCATCAAAGCGTTTGTCGAGGTCGGCGCGGGCTTCAGGTTCCAGCGGCGTGACGCCCGTGGCCAGTGCTTTGAGGTCGTCGTGGACCTTTTTTGCTTCATTACTTTTGCTGAAGGCGCGGCGTCCCAGTTGGCTATAAATCGCGGTGTCAGTGAGCTTTTCCAGCAGTTCGCTGCGCTCTTTGTCATCGGCCTTGAGGAACGCGCTGAATTCGCTTTGCGCCAGCATCACCGCGCGGGTGAACTGTTCGAAGTTCAGCCCCAAACGCGCTTCGAGCATAGTTTTGTATTCGGTTTTGTTCTGGCTGCTGAGCACCTGTTCGCTGTCCAGATCGATCAAGGTCTGGCGACTGGCTTGCAGCTTTTTGCTGGCGTTGTCCCGGGCGCGATTGGTTTCCCAGCGGGCACGGTAACGGCGGTTGTCGATGCCGATAAAATCCACTTCGGCATAACCGCTGCCGGTGCCACGGCGCAGCAAGGTGCGCGGGTCGTTGGTGCTGATGTCGCCGTCGATTTCCGGGACTTTGGATTGGCCGATATTATTGAGCCGAGGAATAGCACCGAACAAGGCCAAACACAGTGCATCGAGCAGGGTACTTTTGCCGGCCCCCGTGGGCCCGGTGATGGCGAACAAACCGGCGCTGGCCAAGGGCTCAGCGGTGAAGTCCAGCTCAAACGGGCCGGCCAGCGAGGCGAGGTTTTTCAAGCGGATGGCGAGAATTTTCATGGTTGTTCGCTCTCCAGTTGCACGTCTTGCAACAGCGTGGCGAAGTCTTGCAGCGTTTGCTCATCGACCTCGGTGCCGTAGTTGTCCAACCATGCGCGACTGAACAGTTCTTGCGGGCTCAGTTGATCGAGATTGATCAGCCCTGCGCCGCTGTCGTCGCCGTCAACACTGCCTTTGCCTGCGTATTCGGCGCCTATTCGCACCAAGCGCACGGCTTTGCCTTGCAGCGCGGTTTCGATCTGATGGCGCAGGTCCGGTTGCGGCTCGTCCAGACGCACTCGCACTTCCAGCCATGGCTGGCGTTCAATGTCGGCTAGCAGGTCGATATTGGGCAACGACGTTAGTTGCAGCAGCAACTCCGCCAGGGGTGCCGGGCCGACCCGCTGGAGATTGACTGCGCGGGGGATCAATATGGATTCAACACCCGTCAGTTGGTCACCGTTGCAGGTGATGTCGAGAATCTGATGCTGGTAGCCGATTTCTGAAAACGACAGCGGAATCGGCGAGCCGCTGTAGCGGATGCGTTCCTCGCCGTTGACCTTCTGTGGCTTGTGCAGATGGCCGAGGGCAACGTAGGTGATGCTCGGGCCGAACAGGCTGGCGGGCAGCGCTTCGGCGTTGCCGATGATCAGGCTGCGTTCAGAGTCTTCTGACACTGAACCGCCGGCCATGTGCGCGTGGCTGATGGCGATCAGCGCTTGTTCTGGCGTGCGCTTGAGGTTAGCGGCGTCGATCAGCAGTTCATGAACACGACCGATCCCCCGCAGATAATCATCCCCCAGCGTGGCGCCGGTGACTTCGGCTGGCCGTAAAAAGGGCAGGGCCAGGCACCAGGCGGCGATGGCCCCGGTTTTGTCAGGCAATGGCAGCAGCAGGCGTTCGGCGTCCAGTTGTCCGTCATCAAGCCACAACACCCGGCCTAGCGCGTGGGTGCGTAAACGGCGCATTAATGGCCCGGGCAATTCGATGCGTGAGCCGGAGTCGTGGTTACCGGCGATCATCACGATGGTCAGCAGCGGTTGTTGCTCATGGGCGCTGACGATGAATTCGTACAGGCGTTCCTGGGCTTTGACCGGCGGGTTAACGGTGTCGAAGATGTCTCCCGCGATCAACAGCACATCAGGTTCGCGCTCGGCGATACGGGCCAGCAGCCAACTTAGAAAGCAGGCGTGCTCGAAGTCACGCTCTTGACCGTGGAGGTTCTGCCCGAGGTGCCAATCGGAGGTATGAAACAGACGCATTGGAGGTCCTTGTGTCAAGCAGAGATCAAAACGTTGACTTCACCCTGTGGGACCGAATTCCTTCGGAAAGGCGACGACGCGATATGTCTGTTGAACCGCGTGGCCTGTTTTGCGAATAAATTCGCTCCCACAGGGTGACTGTGTCTAGCCGTTAACCTTATTTCGGGTACAGCGGCGGCAGGCTGGTGTCGGCCGCTGGGTCTTGGGTTCGTTCGCGGGTGGGCAGGGTGCGCACGGCGCTCCATAGGGCTTCGCCTTGCCAGTCGTGGCCGGTTTCGCTGTAGAGCGCGCCGTTCAGTTCATCGAGGGCGTCGGACAACGGGACAAACCGCGCGGCCATGTCGGCCAGGGTTTCCGGTTGTTGACGGGCCCAAGCGTCCAGTGCCTGGCGGGTTGCTTGCGGGTCATTTGCCAGGCTGGCGCGTTTCAGTTCGTCCAGCACGGTGCGTGGGCTCGGGCCGGCTTGTACCACCCGCGCCTCCGCTGGTTGCCAACGGGCCCGCCACCAGAGGCCGAAGCCGATCAGGGTCGAGCAGGCCAACAAAAACGTGCTCAGTTGCCACGGCCACAGCACTGCACCGCCAACGCCCAGACCATTAGTGGTGTTGACCGGCATGTCGACCGACAAGCCTGGGTTGCTCGCAACCTGCAAGGTCCGGGCGGGCAAGCTGCTGTGTTCCAAGTGATCTTCGTGGGTGTTCCACCACACCACGTCAACGGTGGGCAAATCAATCGCGCCAGTGCGGGTCGGCACCAGGGCTTCGCGCTCTATACGACTGCCGATCAAGCCCCGGTCGCTGGCCTGATTGCTCAGTTGCGGTTGGTCAGGGTAGCGTCGCAGACCGCTGACAGTGGTCGCGGGCAGCGGCGGCAATTGTGCGCTGGACAGGCCTTCAGCCTTGAGGGTCAGGCTGCGGGTCAGGGAGTCACCGACCAAGCTGTGGTCGGGCTCAGGATTCCAGTCTTCGCTCAGGCTTACACTGCGGGCCGGCAACCATGGACTGTCGGCCGGGTAATCAACCGGTTGCGCCTTGACTGACAGGGTAATTTCCGTCGAGCTGACGTGCACCAATTTACCCGGTTTCGGGGCTGACGGTTGCGCGCTGTGGCCCTGGTCTTGAGCCTGGCTCGGACTGTCCTGGACCAAGGTTGCGCTGAACACCTGGGCGGGAATCAGTAGGTTGCCGCTGCGTTGTGGATAAATCGCGTAGCGCATTTCGATAACGCCGTGGCGAATACCGTTGATCAGCTTTTCATAGGTGCGGGTATCTCCGAGCCGTTCGATTCGGGTGTCCGGGATGACCAACGGCGTCAGGTTGCTGTCATCAAACAACGGGACCGAGTGATAAATACGCAGCGTGAGCACGGCTTGCGCCTGAACGTAGACGCTGTCTTGGTCGAGGCTGGCCTCAATAAACACTGGCGCCAAAGCGTTGCCTTGTGCCTGGTCTTCACCTTGGGTTACTTGCAGTGTGATGGGTTGGCTGGTGAGTTGGCCCAGTTGCAACGACGGAATTTCCACCGTGCCGTTCTGTCTGGGCAGCAGGGTAATGATCCAGCGCGTGGTGGCTTGAGAGCCACCGTCCAGGGTCGTCAGGTGGTTGACCTGGCGCGTGCCTTGAACGGTAAAGTCGTTGTCCAGCGCACTCAGGTCCGGTTTGCCAAACAGGGTAGGGTCGTCGGACTCCAGCGTCAGCTCCACGGTCTCGCCAGCGTTCAGCCGCGCACGGTCGACGCTGGCCACCAGCATCGCCGCTTGGGCAGATAAGGCCACGCAACAGAGCGCAAGGCTAATCAAAAAGGTGTGTACGCGACTCATCGACTCTGTCCCTGATGTTGTTGCTGTTCGTACCAGAATTTACGTCGCAACAGCTCGCCGGGATCGTCCGGGATCTGCCGTAACCATTGCTCCAACGCCTGCCGCCGCTCGCCGTCGAGGGTGGTGTCACTCGGGCGAATCGGTGGTCGGGTGGTGCCTTCGTCACCGAGTTGTGAACCCGGAACATCGTTGCCGCCCGCCGTCGCTGTCGGGTTGTTCAAACCGTTGTCGCGGGTTGCACTGTCATCGCCCGGGGGCGGCGTCGGTTGTGGCGGGGTTTGCGGTTCAGTGGTCGCGCCGGGTTGAGCGGTCTGGCCGAGGTCTTCAGTTTTGCTCTCGGCGGTTTTGTTTAGGTCGGCGTTGCGCTGCTGCTTGCGTTGTTCCAGCACTTGCTCGACCAAGGTTTTGTTGGCTAACGCCGGTTTCAAGTCTGGCTGACGTTCGAGTGCCTGTTCGTAAGCATCCAGCGCCGCTTCCAATTCACCGGCCTTGGCCAGAGCATTACCGCGATTGTAATGATCAGCAGCGGTGTTGCCTTCGGCGAATCGCTGAGCGGCACTGGCGTATTCGCCGGCCTCGTAAAGCGCCACGCCTTGCCATTGGCTGTCTTCGAAGTGTCGTGCGGCTTCGGCGGGACGGCTTTCTTCAAGCAAATACTGACCTTGTTGGTCGGGGCGTAGCCACAGGTCGTCAAATTCGAAGGCGTAGCTGGGTTGCGGCAGCATGAACAGCAGCGGCAGGCAAAAAAGCCAGCCTTTACGCCCGGCGCAGGCCGCCAGCAACAGTAATGGCAGGATCAGCCACGGACCTTGATCGTCCCAGCTGTCCAAGTGCAGGGTTTGACCGTTCTTACGCACTCTTTGCGGGCTGTCCAGTAAGCCGAGTCCGCGCAGATCGGAGTCGTCGAGACGTGCCTGACGATAGAGTCCATCAAGTTGGCTGGCGAAGTCTTTCAGGCTTGCGCCATCCAGGCGCGGCAGCAGAATCGCGCCTTGGTCATCCTTGAGGAAACCGCCTTTTTCCTGCGCAACTGGCACACCTTCAGCGGTGCCGATGCCGAGCAACAGCAGCGGCGGCGCATCCCGGCCCATCGCCTGACGAATGCCTTCGCGCTCTTGTTCATTGAGCGAAGAGCCAATCCATAACACTCGACCCTGGCCTTGGGCGCCTTGCTTGAGCAGGGCGAGGGCCTTTTTGACGGCCAAGTCGGCGCGGTGTCCGGCCTCCGGCATGATCGAGGGTTTGAGCGCGTCGAGCAGATTACGGCTGGTGCCCAAGTCATCGGACAATGGCACCAGCGTGTGGGCGCTCCCGGCGTACACCACAATGGCGGTCTGCGAGTCGCTGCGGTTTTGCAGTAAATCGAGCAGTTTGCGCCGCGCTTGTTCGACCCGTGTGGGGGGTGTGTCGGTGGCCATCATTTCCGGGGTCAGTTCGAGTACAACCACCAAGGGGTCCGCAGGTTTCTGGCTGATTTGTTCTACCCGCTGCCAACTGGGGCCGAGCAACGCCAGGATGGCGAGCGTCCAGCCCAGGCCGAGCGCGATCCACGGCAACTTACTGGCGCGGCCCTTGCCGCCGCCAAGCAGCACCGCATGGAACGCAGCAGGCAAAATCATTTGCCAGCGTCCGGCGCGTTGTTGCCGATTCCACAGTTGCCAGAGCAGCCAGCCCAACACGGGCACGGCAGCCAGCCAGCCAGGACGAAGCCAGTGCGGCCAAAGCGCGATCATCGACGCCTCCGCAAACGCTTGAGCCGCTGCCGCCACTGTTCATTGGAGGGTAAGAAAGCTTTCTGTTTGAAAAACCGCTGCAACAGCGTGTTCGGCCAGCGCTCTCTCACCACCAACAATAGGCTCAGCAATAACGCACCCGCCAGCGGCCAGCGATAAAGCGTCTGCGCCGGGCGTGCTTGGGTCGGTTGTTGGGCGACCGGTTCAAGTTTGTCGAGGGTCTGTTTGATCTTTTGTAACTGCTGACCATCACGGGCGCGGAAGTACCGGCCGCCGGTGATATCAGCGATTTCCTTGAGACTGGGTTCGTCCAAGTCAAGGCTGGGGCTGAGGCCCAGCATGGCCAGCGAGCCGCCTTGGTTGGGGTCGGCGCCGATGCCGATGGTGTAGATCTTCACGCCTTCGCCAGCGGCCAAGCGCGCCGCAGTAACGGGGTCGATTTGCCCGGCGTTGTTGGCGCCGTCAGTCACCAGAATCAGTACCCGGCTTTGCGCCGGACGTTGGCGCAGACGTTTGATGGCCAGACCGATAGCGTCACCAATGGCGGTATTTTTGCCAGCGATACCGACTTTTGCCTCATCCAGCCAGATGCGCACGGTGCGTCGGTCGAAGGTCAGCGGCGCCTGAACGTAGGCGCGGCTGCCAAACAGGATCAAGCCGACGCGATCACCTTGGCGACTGGCCAGAAAATCCCCTAACAGGTGCTTGACCAAGTTCAGGCGGCTGACGTCTTCGTCGTTCAAGCGCATGTCGGGGTAGTCCATGGAGCCGGAAACGTCCACCGCCACCAACAAGTCGCGGCCGCTGGCGGCTATCGGCAACGGATCACCCAGCCATTGCGGACGTGCCGCCGCCATCAGCAGCAACAGCCACAGCGCGATGAACGGAATTTGCTGACGCCATGCCGGCATATTGGCCCGCGCCTTACGCCCGGCCAGTTCTTCCAACTCGCTCAGGAAACCGATTTTTAGCGCCGCTTCGCCGCTGTCTGCCGCAGGCAGCAATACTCGTAATAGCCACGGCAGTGGTAGCAGGATGAAAATCCACGGCCAGGCGAGTTCAAACATGTTTGCGAATCCAGGTGTCGACCGCTTGATTCAGGCCAGTGATGGCTTTGTCGTCAAGTTTGCATTCGGGTTTGTAAGCGCCTTCGACCAATATCATCCACCGTGTGAGGCCCGCCGCGGGGCAGCGGTTGTCGAGGAACGCCAACCATTTTCGGCCGTTGAGCGTGTGGCTTTGGCTGTAGGGGTAGTGGTTGCGGCACAAGCGTTTCAGTAGCGCATTAAGTTGTTGCAACCAGGCGCCGGCGGGGGCGCCGTCGTAGGGTTTGGGCAGTTGCGCGAGTTCTTCCAGCGCTGCCAGTCGCAGTGGGTCCAACGGCAACTCGGACCTGATGATCAAGCGCTTGCCTGGCCAATAACGACGCAACCACCAAACCCCCCAGGCGGCAAACGGTAGTAAGAGCAACACGATCCACCAGCCCGGCGCTGGCGGCCAGATATCGATCGCCGAGGGCGGTATCAGCGGCTGCAGTTGCTCCAGGTTACTCATCGTTTTTTACCCGGGCGCTGGGCGCTCAGGTATTCGCGCAATTGCTCGACCATCCCGCTCTTGGTGCTCAGCGGAATCGACAGCACGTGCAGTTTTTGCGCGAGCAATTCCCAGCGTGCAACCCGTGCTTCGCCTTGGGCGCGGTAAGCCTGGCGCAACTCGGGATCCAAGGTGTCCAGTTCCAGTCGCGCGCCACGCTCGGCGAATCGCAGCAGGCCTGCCGCCGGCAACGCATGATCAAGCGGATCGGACAACGGCAACAGCAGCAGGTCGCAATGCCGTGATAGCAGGTTCAATTGTTGCTCCGCCGCGTCGGAAATCGCTCGTTCATCGCAAATCACAAATACCAGGCTGCCGGGGCGTAACACCTCTCGCGCCCGGCGCAAGGCGATACCGAATGCATCACGGTCGGCAGCAATTTCGGTGTTCAGTGATTGGTTGACCCGCACCAGCCGATTGAGCAATTGCAGCAGGCTCTGCTTACTGCGCCGAGGTTTGATCTCGTAGTGTTCGTTGTCGCCAAACACCAGTCCGCCGACCCGATCATTGTGGCCTAGGGCTGCCCAGCCGATCAGTGCGGCGGCCTGGGCCGCCAGCACGGATTTGAACATCAGCCCGGAGCCAAAAAATAGCCGACGGCTTTGCTCGACCAGAATGAAAATCGGCCGCTCGCGTTCTTCATGGAACAATTTGGTGTGCGGTTCCTGGGTGCGGGCGGTGACGCGCCAATCGATGGTGCGTACGTCATCGCCGGCCTGATAGACGCGCACCTGGTCGAAGTCGACGCCTCGGCCACGCAGTTTCGAGTGGTGCAGGCCGATCAGCGGGCTGCGCTGGTTGGGCGTGGAAAACAGCTGCACTTCGCGCACGCGATGACGCATCTCGATCAGTTCGTCGAGGCTGACGCGAATTCCGGGGTCGGCAATCGGCTGCGGTTGCATGGGGTCAGGCGACAGCCACGACGTCGAGGATGCGCTGGATCACGCGGTCCTGATCAATTCCGGCTGCTTCGGCCTCAAACGACAGGATGATGCGGTGACGCAGCACGTCGAACAGCACGGCTTGAATGTCTTCCGGGCTGACGAAATCTCGCCCGGCGAGCCAAGCGTGGGCCCGAGCGCAACGGTCCAGGGCGATGGATCCACGGGGGCTGGCGCCATAAGCGATCCAGTCGGCCATTTCCGGGTCGAACTTGGCCGGGGTGCGCGTGGCCATGACCAGTTGCACCAAGTATTCCTCCACCGCATCGGCCATGTACAGGCCAAGAATTTCTTTGCGCGCGGCAAAAATGGCTTGCTGGCTGACCCGGCGTTCTGGCTTGGTTTCGCCATTCAGCGCTTCGCCACGGGCCTGCTGCAGAATCTTGCGTTCGACGGCCGCGTCCGGGAAGCCGATTTTGACGTGCATCAGGAAGCGGTCGAGCTGGGCTTCGGGCAGCGGGTAGGTGCCTTCCTGCTCAATCGGGTTCTGGGTCGCCATCACCAAAAACAGCGGTGACAGTTCATACGTGCTACGCCCGACGCTGACCTGACGTTCGGCCATGGCCTCGAGCAGTGCCGATTGCACCTTGGCCGGCGCGCGATTGATTTCATCGGCGAGCACCAAGTTGTGGAAGATCGGCCCCTGTTGGAAGACGAAGCTGCCTGTTTCGGGACGATAGATCTCCGTACCGGTGATGTCGGCTGGCAACAGGTCGGGCGTGAACTGAATACGATGGAATTGCGCTTCAACGCCTTCGGCCAGTTCTTTGATCGCCTTGGTCTTGGCCAGACCCGGTGCGCCCTCGACCAACATATGGCCGTCAGCGAGCAGGGCAATCAATAGCCGTTCGATCAGTTTTTCCTGACCGAGAATCTGCGTTGAAAGAAAGGTTCGCAGCGCAATCAGCGCTTCACGATGTTCCATCGGATGACGGTTCCTGGCAGATGATCAGCGGCGTCAAATGACACCGCAACTGGGGGCGTTACTTTAATCCATCCGAGCGGTGCCGACTAACGGCTATAGGGTTTTTTCCGGGATTTCGAGGTGATTGCCCTATCCAGTGGACTTATAGCGCCGATTTTCGCCGCAACCCGGGGTCTGTCAAAAATCTTCTGTAGGAGCCACGTGTTGGCGAAGCGGTGTGTCAGGTATATCGTCTCGCCAAAAGGTTGCTGTTATAAAACTTATTTTAATCTTTTATAAACAATAGGTTGGCGCTGAGTTTCGTGTGTGTATCCGGCCTTTGTGGTTGCTGATCTTATGGTTTCGCTTTTACAGCGAGGCACCTTTTTCAAACGTCGGAGCGCCGAACCGCAAAAAGGTCCCCCAAAACGCTTGCCCCACCATGCGGGCCCTCGCTTAGGCTCGGTCTTCCCTCACTCCAGCGTTGCTCCGGGGGTCGCCGTGAGCGGCCGTCCCTGGCCGCGCACGGCTTTCTCGGCATCCTTGCCTCGTTACCCCCTGCGCAACGCCTGCGTTCGGCCGCATGGTTTCACGGGGCCTCTTCCCGCAATTCGATATTCAATTCACTGGCGATCTACAGGGAGGCGGCCATCTGAGCCAACTTGTTGGCGAAGGTCCTTCGGCCTTGTCGCAGCCTTCGGCAGCTCCTACAGAAACTGTGCAGCGCCAAAACCCGTGGGACCGAATTTATTCGGGAAGGCGCCAGTCCTGACACCCTGCAATCTCAAACCACAGAAAGTGCCAACTAGTTTGCTGCGCGACAGCGCGGCGTCGAAGATGTGGCGGCCCCTCCTACAGGTCTGTGAACTGCGAAGCGGTATGTCGAGCACACCTCATACGTCCGGTTTCAATCAGTCAATTTCGCTTACGTAAGTACCCACATCGTCCAGAATCAATTGCAGAGTTTCGGCTACTTCCCGCAGGTCGGCTCCCGACATGCCGTGCCGGATCTCATATTCTGCGTGGCCCTCCAGCTGTTTGGCATCTTCCGGATCGATTTCGATCAGCAAGCGCTCGGCGCTGAGGGTTGCCTTCAGGCTTTTCAGCTCCAGTGATTTGTCATCGCCGACGGTAATTTCCACCTGGGTCTCGTCCGGGAAACGCGTCAGCAAGAACAGGTCGCCGGTTTCGCCGTGGCAGCTCAGCATCGCCATGTCGTCGTATTCGTCGTCGCATGGATTGACGATGATGCTTGGGGTGTTGATCAGCATGAGTGAACTCCGGGTTTATCGAAAACGGGCAGGCGTGATGATACCGCAGTGGACGGCTCAGTTTACCCATGGGTTGCGCGGCGTCGGGCTGCCGATGACCGAATATGTCGCCGCACCGCAAGCACGGTCAGGCTCGCAATCGTTAAGCTGCGCAGCAGATGAAAGCCGGTAACGACAGCGCCTGCCTGGGCAGTGCCTTTTTAGATACGGCCCATTTTTTTCGTCACGCGCAGTCAAACAAACAGATGTGACTACCCGTTCGCGACGAGCGTTTGTTCTATAGCTTCACTACCCTGTCATGCTGTGCTGCTTTTGTTTAATTCCAGCACGCGTGATGGCGATCCCCCAGAAGGGGATGCGACGTTTCCATCAATAAAAGCCCAAGCGGAGTACCACAGATGGCGTTCTTCACCGCAGCCAGCAAGTCTGACTTTCAGCATCAACTGCAAGCAGCACTGGCGCAGCACATCAGTGAACAGGCACTGCCACAAGTGGCGCTGTTCGCTGAGCAATTCTTCGGCATTATCTCCCTTGATGAACTGACCCAGCGCCGGCTATCCGACCTGGCCGGTTGCACCCTGTCTGCCTGGCGACTGCTTGAACGTTTTGAAAGTATTCATCCGCAAGTGCGGGTCTACAACCCGGATTACGAACGTCACGGCTGGCAGTCGACCCACACCGCAGTTGAGGTTCTGCACCACGATTTACCGTTCCTGGTGGATTCGGTACGCACCGAACTGAACCGCCGCGGTTACAGCATTCATACCCTGCAAACCACCGTGCTCAGCGCCCGTCGGGGTGCCAATGGCGAATTGCTGGAGCTGCTGCCAAAAGGCAGCAACGGTGATGACGTGCAGCAAGAATCGCTGATGTACCTGGAAATCGACCGCTGCGCCAACTCCGCTGAAATGAACGTGCTGGCGCGTGAATTGGAACAAGTGCTGGACGAAGTACGGGTCGCGGTCGCTGATTTCGAACCGATGAAGAGCAAGATCGGCGAGCTGCTGGCCGGCATCGATACCATGGAGTTCGCCGTCGAAGAGGGCGAGAAATCCGAGGTCAAGGTCTTCCTGCAATGGTTGGTGGATAACCACTTCACCTTCCTCGGCTATGAAGAATTTGAAGTCCGCAGCGACGAGGCCGGTGGCTACCTGGTGTATGACGAGTCGTCGTTCCTCGGTCTGACTAAGCTGCTGCGTGCCGGGCTGACCAAAGACGACCTGCACATCGAAGACTACGCAGTGAATTACCTGCAAGAGCCGATGTTGCTGTCGTTCGCCAAGGCCGCTCACCCAAGCCGCGTGCACCGCCCGGCCTACCCGGACTACGTGTCAATCCGCCAGATCGACGCTAGCGGTAACGTCACCAAAGAATGCCGATTCATGGGCTTGTACACCTCGTCGGTGTACGGCGAAAGCGTGCGTCAGATCCCCTATATCCGTCGCAAGGTGGCGGAAGTGGAGCGTCGCTCGGGTTTCGATTCAAAGGCGCATTTGGGTAAAGAACTGACCCAGGTCGTGGAAGTGCTGCCGCGTGATGACCTGTTCCAGACGCCGGTGGACGAGCTGTTCAACACCGTGATGTCTATCGTGCAGATCCAGGAGCGCAACAAGATTCGCGTGTTCCTGCGCAAAGACCCGTACGGCCGCTTCTGCTATTGCCTTGCCTACGTGCCGCGTGACGTGTATTCCACCGAAGTTCGGCAGAAGATCCAGCAAGTGCTGATGGATCGCTTGAAAGCCAGCGATTGCGAATTCTGGACCTTCTTCTCCGAGTCAGTTCTGGCCCGCGTGCAGTTGATCCTGCGTGTGGACCCGAAAAGCCGCCTCGACATCGATCCGCAGCAACTGGAAAACGAAGTGGTTCAGGCCTGCCGTTCGTGGCAGGACGACTATTCGAGCCTAGTGGTCGAAAGCTTCGGCGAAGCCCACGGTACCAGCGTATTGGCCGACTTCCCGAAAGGCTTCCCAGCCGGTTACCGCGAGCGCTTTGCCGCGCATTCGGCGGTGGTCGATATGCAGCATTTGCTGAGCCTGACCGAAGCCAACCCCCTGGTGATGAGCTTTTATCAACCGCTGGCACAAGGCGGCAAGCAACAACTGCACTGCAAGCTGTACCACGCAGACACACCGCTGGCGTTGTCCGACGTGCTGCCGATCCTGGAAAACCTCGGCCTACGGGTATTGGGCGAATTCCCCTATCGTCTGCGTCGTACCAATGGCCGCGAATTCTGGATTCACGATTTTGCTTTCACTGCTGGCGAAGGCTTGAACCTCGACATCTCGCAACTGAACGACACCCTGCAAGACGCGTTTGTCCACATCGTCAGCGGCGATGCCGAAAACGATGCGTTCAACCGTTTGGTGCTGACCGCCGGTTTGCCTTGGCGCGATGTGGCGTTGCTGCGGGCTTATGCGCGCTACATGAAGCAAATCCGTTTGGGCTTCGACCTTGGCTACATCGCGAGCACCCTGAATAACCACACGGAAATCGCTCGCGAGCTGACCCGGTTGTTCAAGACGCGTTTCTATCTGGCGCGCAAACTCACCGGCGATGACCTGGAAGACAAACAGCTGCGTCTGGAACAGGCGATTTTGACGGCCTTGGACGAGGTTCAGGTGCTCAATGAAGACCGTATCCTGCGGCGTTATCTGGACCTGATCAAAGCCACCCTGCGGACCAACTTTTATCAGCCCGATGCCAACGGCCAGAACAAGAGCTATTTCAGCTTCAAGTTCAACCCGCGTCTGATTCCCGAGCTGCCGAAGCCGGTGCCGAAATTCGAGATTTTCGTCTATTCGCCACGGGTTGAAGGCGTGCATTTACGCTTCGGTAACGTCGCTCGCGGAGGTCTGCGTTGGTCGGACCGTGAAGAAGATTTCCGTACTGAAGTGTTGGGCTTGGTAAAAGCTCAGCAAGTGAAGAACTCGGTCATCGTGCCAGTAGGCGCCAAAGGTGGGTTCATTCCGCGTCGTCTGCCGTTGCTGGGTGGCAGCCGCGATGAGACTCAGGCCGAGGCGATTGCCTGCTACAAGATCTTCATCTCCGCCCTGTTGGACATCACCGATAACCTGAAAGACGGTGGCTTGGTGCCGCCGCTGAATGTGGTGCGCCACGACGAAGATGACCCGTATCTGGTGGTGGCTGCCGACAAAGGCACCGCAACTTTCTCCGACATCGCCAACGGCATCGCCATCGAATACGGCTTCTGGCTCGGCGACGCGTTTGCGTCCGGTGGATCGGCCGGTTACGACCACAAGAAGATGGGCATCACCGCCAAAGGCGCGTGGGTCGGTGTGCAGCGTCACTTCCGTGAACGCGACATCAATGTCCAGAAGGACAACATCAGCGTGATCGGTATCGGCGACATGGCCGGTGACGTCTTCGGTAACGGCTTGTTGATGTCAGAAACCTTGCAACTGGTGGCCGCGTTCAACCACCTGCATATTTTCATCGATCCAAACCCGGAACCGGCTAACAGCTTCGTCGAGCGTCAACGCTTGTTCGATCTGCCACGTTCGTCCTGGTCGGACTACGACACCAGCATCATGTCCCAGGGCGGCGGGATTTATCCGCGCAGTTTGAAGAGCATTCCGATCAGCCCAGAGATGAAAGCGCGTTTCGACATCAGCGCCGACAAGCTGACCCCGACCGAGCTGCTCAACGCGTTGCTCAAGGCGCCGGTTGATTTGCTGTGGAACGGCGGCATCGGCACCTACGTTAAATCCAGCGAAGAAAGCCACGCTGATGTGGGCGACAAGGCCAACGATGCGCTGCGGGTGAACGGTAACGAGCTGCGCTGCAAAGTGGTAGGCGAGGGCGGCAACCTCGGCATGACCCAACTGGGTCGCGTCGAATTCGGCCTCAATGGCGGCGGTTCTAACACCGACTTCATCGACAACGCCGGTGGCGTGGATTGCTCCGACCACGAGGTAAACATCAAGATCCTGCTTAACGAAGTGGTTCAGGCAGGCGACATGACTGAAAAACAGCGTAACCAGCTGCTGGAAAGCATGACCGACGAAGTGGGCCACTTGGTATTGGGCAATAACTACAAGCAGACCCAGGCATTGTCCTTGGCTGCGCGTCGGGCTTACGAGCGGATCGCTGAATACAAGCGCTTGATGAACGATCTGGAAGCACGGGGCAAGCTGGACCGTGCCATCGAGTTCCTGCCAGCCGAAGAGCAACTGGCTGAGCGCATCGCGGCAGGCCATGGCTTGACCCGTCCTGAGCTGTCGGTGCTGATTTCGTACAGCAAAATCGACCTCAAGGAATCCTTGCTTGAGTCTCGCGTGCCGGACGACGACTACCTCGCTCGCGACATGGAAACGGCTTTCCCGCCGTCCCTGGCGGCGAAATTCTCCGAAGCCATGCGTCGTCACCGACTCAAGCGCGAAATTGTCAGCACCCAGATCGCCAACGATCTGGTTAACCACATGGGCATCACCTTCGTGCAGCGGCTCAAAGAGTCCACCGGCATGAGCGCTGCCAACGTGGCCGGTGCGTACGTGATCGTGCGGGACATCTTCCACCTGCCGCACTGGTTCCGTCAGATCGAAGCGCTGGACACCAAGGTGCCGGCTGAAATCCAGCTGGCGCTGATGGACGAGCTGATGCGCCTGGGCCGTCGCGCCACGCGTTGGTTCCTGCGCAGCCGTCGCAACGAATTGGACGCCGGTCGTGATGTTGCACACTTTGGTCCGCACGTCGCCGCCCTGGGTCTGAAACTCGACGAGTTGCTCGAAGGCCCGACCCGTGACGTCTGGATGAGCCGTTATGAGGCGTATGTCGAAGCCGGTGTTCCAGAATTGCTGGCGCGCATGGTTGCGGGCACTAGCCACCTCTACACGCTGCTGCCGATCATCGAAGCGTCGGACGTCACTGGGCAGAACGCTGCCGACGTGGCCAAGGCTTACTTCGCTGTGGGCAGTTCGCTGGACGTGACCTGGTACTTGCAACAGATCAGTAACTTGCCGGTTGAAAACAACTGGCAAGCGCTGGCCCGTGAAGCCTTCCGCGACGACATCGACTGGCAGCAACGGGCTATTACGGTGTCGGTCCTGCAACAGCCTGACGCGCCGGCAGAGATCGAAGCACGTCTGGAAGCGTGGCTTGAACAGCACATGCCAATGGTCGATCGCTGGCGCGCCATGTTGGTTGAGTTGCGTGCTGCAAGCGGTACGGATTACGCGATGTATGCGGTGGCCAACCGCGAATTGCTGGATCTGGCCATGAGTGGGCAAGCCAGCGTGATTTGATGGTTTGAGTTGAAGCGGTAAATCAAAAAGCCCCGCGTCGAGAGATGTGGGGCTTTTTTTGTGATTTGTAGGAGCGAACTTGTTGGCGAAAGAGGGCCTGACGCGGTGCGCCTGATACCACGGATTCTGGCGATTCACAGATTTCTGTAGGAGAGTCCGCCACGTCTTCGACGCCGCGCTGTCGCGCAGCGAACTGTGTGGCACTTGGTGTGGTTTGAGGTTGCAGGGAGTCAGGACTGAAGCCTTCCCGAATAAATTCGGTCCCACGGTTTGGCGCTACACAGATTCTGTAGGAGCTGCCGAAGGCTGCGATGAGGTCCGAAGGACCTTCGCCAACACATTGGCTCCTGCAGGCGATCTTCGGGTCATAAAAAAACCCCATCACCAGGATGGGGTTTTTTCAACGCGGTGTTTCTTTACGCTTGAATAACCGGGATGTTGGCATTGGCTGCCGACTCACGGAATTCTGCGATTTGATCGAAGCTCAGGTAGCGGTAAACGTCCGCTGCCATGGTGTCGATTTCTTTCGCGTAGGCCATGTACTCTTCGACGGTCGGCAGGCGACCGAGGATCGATGCAACGGACGCCAACTCAGCCGAAGCCAGGTAAACGTTCGCGCCATCGCCCAAGCGGTTCGGGAAGTTACGGGTTGAGGTCGAGACCACGGTGGAGTTTGGTTCAACGCGAGCCTGGTTACCCATGCACAGCGAGCAGCCCGGCATTTCCATGCGCGCGCCGGCTTTGCCGTAGATGCCGTAGTAACCTTCTTCGGTCAACTGGTGAGCGTCCATTTTGGTCGGCGGCGATAGCCACAGACGGGTTGGAAGCTGACCTTTAACCTTGTCCAGCAACTTACCGGCAGCGCGGAAGTGACCAATGTTGGTCATGCACGAACCGATGAACACTTCGTCGATCTTCTCGCCAGCAACGCTGGAAAGCAGACGGGCGTCGTCCGGGTCGTTTGGCGCGCAGAGCACAGGCTCTTTGATTTCGTCGAGGTTGATTTCGATGGTTTCGGCGTATTCGGCGTCAGCATCGGCAACCATCAACTCAGGGTTGGCAACCCAGGCTTCCATCGCTTGAGCGCGACGTTCCAGAGTCCGTGCATCGCCGTAGCCTTCGCCGATCATCCAGCGCAGCAAGGTGATGTTGGAGTTCAGGTACTCGGTGATCGACTCTTTGGACAGCTTGATGGTGCAACCGGCAGCAGAGCGTTCGGCCGAGGCGTCGGACAGCTCGAAAGCCTGTTCGATGCTCAGGTTGTCGAGGCCTTCGATTTCCAGGATGCGACCGGAGAACGCGTTCTTCTTGCCTTTCTTCTCTACGGTCAACAGGCCAGCCTGGATCGCGTAGTAAGGAATGGCATGAACCAAGTCGCGCAGAGTAACGCCCGGCTGCATTTTGCCTTTGAAGCGAACCAGGATCGATTCCGGCATGTCCAGTGGCATAACACCCGTGGCAGCAGCAAACGCGACCAGACCGGAACCTGCTGGGAACGAAATGCCCATTGGGAAGCGGGTGTGGGAGTCACCACCGGTACCGACAGTGTCCGGCAGCAGCATGCGGTTCAGCCAGCTGTGGATGATGCCATCGCCCGGACGCAGGGAAACGCCGCCGCGGGTCATGATGAAATCAGGCAGCGTGTGGTGAGTCTGCACGTCGATCGGCTTTGGATACGCCGCGGTGTGGCAGAACGACTGCATGACCAGATCGGTGGAGAAACCCAAGCAAGCCAAGTCTTTCAGCTCGTCGCGGGTCATCGGGCCAGTGGTGTCCTGGGAACCGACGGTGGTCATTTTTGGTTCGCAGTACGTGCCTGGACGGATGCCGGTTACGCCGCACGCCTTGCCGACCATTTTCTGCGCCAGGGTGAAACCCTTGGTGCTGGCAATCGGTGGCTCAGGCAGCTTGAACAGCGTCGAAGGCGGCAGGCCCAATTCGGTACGGGCTTTCTCGGTCAAACCACGGCCGATGATCAGCGGGATACGGCCGCCAGCACGGACTTCGTCCAACAGCACAGGGGTCTTCATTTCGAAGGTGGCCAGGACTTCTTCGCTGTCGTGTTTGGTGACTTTACCGGCGTACGGGTAAACGTCGATCACGTCGCCCATGTTCATGTGGGTCACATCGAATTCGATCGGCAGTGCGCCGGCGTCTTCCATGGTGTTGTAGAAAATGGGAGCAATTTTGTTGCCGAAGCAGAAACCGCCAGCGCGCTTGTTCGGCACGTTTGGAACGTCGTCGCCGAAGAACCACAACACGGAGTTGGTGGCTGACTTACGCGACGAACCGGTACCGACCACATCACCGACGTAGGCAATAGGGAAGCCTTCGCCGCGCATGCGCTCGATTTGCTTCATCGGGCCGATGGCGCCTTGTTGATCAGGCACGATGCCGTCACGGGCCATTTTCAGCATGGCGAGTGCGTGCAGCGGGATGTCAGGGCGGGACCAGGCATCAGGCGCTGGGGACAGGTCGTCGGTGTTGGTTTCGCCGGTGACCTTGAACACGCGCAGGCTGATTTTTTCGGCCAGGGTAGGGCGATTCTGGAACCATTCGCCGTCAGCCCAGGACTGCAGGACTTCTTGGGCGTGAACGTTGCCGTTCTTGGCTTTTTCGGCCACGTCGTGGAATGCGTCGAACATCAACAGTGTGTGCTTGAGTGCTTTGGCAGACTCTGGCGCCAATACGGCGTCGTCGAGTAGGTCGACCAACGTGACGATGTTGTAGCCACCTTGCATGGTGCCCAACAGTTTAACGGCGTGTTTTTTGTCAATCAGCGGGGAGGTGACTTCGCCTTTCGCCAGAGCGGACAGGAAGCCGGCCTTGACGTAAGCGGCTTCATCAACGCCTGGTGGAACGCGATTGGTGATCAGGTCGAGAAGAAAGGTTTCTTCGCCAGCCGGAGGGGTCTTCAGCAGCTCGATCAAGCCTGCGGTTTGTTCGGCGTTAAGCGGCTGGGGAACGATACCCAGAGCGGCGCGCTCTTCGATGTGTTTACGGTAGGCTTCAAGCACAGTTATTACCCTCATCAGTGGTCCCAAATGGGTGTCCGGGACGCTCATCCAGAAATAACTCGCACCCTGCACGACGAAGCTTTTGAGCCCCTTGGTCAGAGAAACGGTTATTCCTTACAGAAGCTGTTTTCAAAGTTTGACGCCTGCAGGACGGCTGATGAGTGTCGACTCAGGGGATTTCACGAGGAATTCCTGGGTCGACACCGGACTGCGGGGTTACTTAACTGTGCTCGTGACGCTTTGAAAACAGCTTCTAACGGACATTGGCGCCTTAAAAGGCTCGCTGATTCTACGGCAAAAATTGGCTAAAAGTAAGTTAACCACAGCACGTTCAAGGGTGACCCTCGTTAGACAAAGGGATAACATGCTGACCTGTTTCGCCTGTCGTAGCCTTGTTTCCTATGCCCAATCAAACCATCAAAACCCCGTGCGTCGGCCTCTGTTCCACTGTTTATGGGGATCTGGTGTGCCGTGGCTGCAAGCGTTTTCACCACGAAGTGATCAATTGGAATGGTTACAACGAGGCTGAAAAACGTGCGGTTTGGTTGCGACTGGAACAATTGTTGGTGCAGGTCATGGCGGGCAAACTTCAGGTGTTCGACCCCGCCAAGCTGCGCCTGCAACTGGAGCAGCGCAAAATTCGCTTCGTGCCGAATCAATCGGTGTATTGCTGGGCCTACCAGTTAATTGCTCGCGGGGCGCGGGTGATCACCCAGCTCGACGCCTACGGCGTGGTCCTGATGCCGGAGTTTCGCGGCTGGAACCTGCCGGACCTGCGGGACGCCATTGATCGCGAGTTTTTCCTGTTGTCTGAAGCCCATTACGAACGTTACATCGCGCCGGGGTTTTTGAAGGATACGTTTGGCGGTTAAGCGGTGGTGCGGCTTTCCCGAATAAATTCGGTCCCACAGAATGAACTGCGCATTACCCGGCGGGAGCGAACTTGTTCGCGAAGGCGCCATCGCAGGCACCGCATCAGATCAGCCGTTGACGGCCAATGCTTCCAAATGCGCAATAACCTCTTCGGTTTTCAGCACCAGCACATCACTTTCCAGCGAATCGAGAATGACTTCAGCGGTGTTGCCGATCAATGCGCCTGAAATGCCGGTGCGTCCGACGGTGCCGATGATGGTGACTGCGGCTTTAAGCGTGTGCGCGGTGTGCGGAATCAACACGTCGGCGGGGCCTTCTGCGATGTGCAAATGGCTGTCGTCAACGTCGAACTCAGTCTGAAACGCCAAACACTGCTCTTGATAACGCGCTTGGATATGGACGGCGGGATCGACTGCCGAGAGGATGGGCGCGGGGTGGGCAGCGATCACATGCAACTGACCCTTGGTCAATGCGGCAATTTCAAAGCCGTAATCGACGATGCTGAAATGCAACGCCCGGTGCTCGCCGTCGGCGTTGCCGACATCCACGGCTGCGAGGATGACGCCGCCGGTCCATGAGGTCGCGGTCTTGACCATCAATACCGCGCTGGGGCATTTGCGCAGCAGTTTCCAATCGTCGGGTGTCAGCAGGGCTTTTTTCAGCGGGTTGTCTGGGAAGTGCTGCTTGATCACCAGTCCGCAGTTTTCTGCTTGCTGCACATCAATGATGGTTTGGTGCGGGCTGTCGTTCCAGGCTTGTTGGGCGGTGGCGTTGAAATCGGCCCTGAGCAAGTCGTCCGTGAGTTCTTCGAGCAGTAGCGAATGGTCGTTTTTTTTGTCGCAGATCAGCAGGTGCAGGTGCGCTTGGGTCACGCAAGCGATCAGCTTGGCCCGGGTGAGGGCCAGACTTTCGGCGTCGTGAGGTTCGATGATCACAAGGATGCTGCGAACGGCTTGCATACGGGAGAACCTCGGCCGATGGCGGTAACCACAACTATAGTTGCAGTCTGCTGACTCGGTAGTTGATTCAGATCAGGACAAATCCGCTACCTGACGCTGTTTCATTCCCACGGCCCTCGTATAATGCTGCGCTTTGCCCACCCCGGCCGACTGTGAACCTATGCAACTGAACCCAGCAATCGACGCTCCGCTTCCTGCCGCCAAGGCCCAACGGGCCTCCGTGATGCCTGAAATCCACGAGTTCCTTGGCTGCAAAACCCCTGACGCCTGGGTCGAAGCGGCGCTGGCTGATCAACCGACGATGCTGCTCGATCACAAAAATTGTGAATTTAAAGCCGCCAGCACCGCCATGAGCATGATCGCTAAATACGGCGCGTACACCGACATGGTCCTGATGATGTCGCGGCTGGCCCGGGAAGAGTTGGTGCACCATGAGCAGGTCGTACGCCTGATGAAAAAGCGCAAGGTCGATTGGCGCCCGCTGTCCGCTAGCCGATATGCATCTGGTCTTAGATCCGCCGTGCGCAGCCATGAGCCGGTCAAACTCAGCGATACGTTGGTGGTTGGCGCGTTCATCGAAGCGCGCAGTTGCGAACGCTTTGAGAAGCTGGTGCCACATCTGGACGAAGAACTGGGCGCTTTTTATCACGGCTTGCTCAATAGCGAAGCGCGGCATTATCAGGGTTACCTGAAGTTGGCTTATCAGTATGGCGATGCCGCCGATGTGGCACAGACCATCGAAAGGATCCGGGTGGTGGAAGCCAGCTTGATCGACAGCCCGGATGTCGAGTTCCGCTTTCACAGTGGTGTTCCGCAAAACCTGGCTCAGCGCTAAGCAGCCACGCCGCTGAACGTCCGTTCAGCGGTTTCTTCGAGATAAAAACAAAGCCTCCTATTTAATGCTTGGACATTCGCTGCCTAAGCAGTAACATCTTGTCATATTCCTGCCTAGGCAGCTTTTTGGTGACTCGATGAAACACTTCACTCCCGAGAACTTTCACGCCGGTCTCATGGGCTTGCTGATAGGCCGCGTTGACGGCCTGAAGAATCGCATCCTCGACACCCATCTGGTGCCTTACGGTGTGACCTCTTCGCAATTTAAAGTGCTGATTATCGTAGGCCAGTATCAGAGCGATACGCCGGTTGAACTGTGCCGGCATCTGTCTCTGGACAGCGGTTCGATGACGCGGATGATTGATCGTCTGGTGCAGAAGGGTTTGCTGGTTCGCGATCGTTCGGAAACCGACCGTCGTCAGGTCAAGCTCGCGCTGACCGACGAAGGCCAGAAGCTGTCGCAGCGGCTGCCGCAGATTGGTGCCGAGGCAATGAATGACTTATTCGCGGCGCTCGACAGCGCCGAAGTGAAACGTCTGGAGCAGATCCTGACAAAAGTGTTAGTGGCCGCTGACGATCAAATCACTATCGCCCGCCTGGGCTTCAACCAAGCGAGTGAGCAATGAACCGCTTAGTCGTCCGAACCTCGTTTAAGCCGGCATTCCTGATGCTGGCTTTCGCCATGAGCTTGGCCGGTTGCGCCAATTACCAGGGCTTGGTAACCAAGGGGATGAGCTTGGATGCGCACAGTTTGCAGACTGCGCAGAGCTTTAAGGACATCAAGCTGTCGCCAGCGGCCTGGCCGAAAAGTGAATGGTGGAAAAGCCTCGGTGATCCTCAGCTCGACCGTTTGATCGCCGAAGCGTTGCGCGACAGCCCCGACATGCAGATCGCCAGTGCCCGTGCGCATCAGGCCAGTGCTGCTGCGTATGCGGCCGATGCCCAGCGCACGCCAATCCTGGATGCCGAAGGCGGCGTTTCCCGTTCCCGCTTGGCTGCCGATCAGAGCCCAACGGGTGAGGGCGGCACTTACTCCACAGTGCGTAACCTGGATTTGAATTTTAACTACACCTTCGATTTGTGGGGCGGGCAACGCGCCACGTGGGAAGCTGCGTTGGGCCAAGCGCGTGCCGCCGAAATCGATCAACAGTCCGCCCGGCTGACACTCGCCGCCAATGTGGCTCGAGCCTATAGCGACCTCGGTCAGGCCCATGTGGTGTATGACCTGGCGGCGGATGACTTGAAGCGCACCCGGCAAATGCTTGAGTTGGGCAACCGCCGACTGAACTCGGGCATCGACAGCCGCTTTCAATTCCAGCAGACCCAAAGCCTGGAAGCCGGCTCCGAAGCCCAGTTGATCGATGCGCAAAAACGCCTGCGCAGTGCAAAAATCAGCTTGGCGGTATTGCTCGGCAAAGGTCCGGACCGCGGCGATGAAATCGCCCGGCCAAGCGTACTCAAGCCTAGCGCTGTAGCGCTGCCGTCGTCGTTGCCTGCGCAGTTGTTGGGGCGTCGTCCTGATCTGGTCGCGGCGCGCTGGCGGGTGGAAGCAGCGAGCAAGACTATTGTGGCCGGGAAAACCAATTTTTATCCCAACTTGAACCTGAGTGCTGCCGTCGGTAGTGAGTCACTGCTGGGGGATGCGATGTTTGGCTCGGCCAGCCGCTTCTTCAATATTGCTCCGGCGGTTTCGCTGCCGATTTTCGACGGTGGGCGCTTGCGTGCTGATCTCGATGCCCGCGATGCCGATTACGACCTCGCGGTGGCGCAGTACAACAAAAGTCTGGTTCAAGCCTTGGGCGATGTCAGTGACACCTTGTCCCAAATGCGCTCTATCAGTCGCCAAATCGAGGCT
Source organism: Pseudomonas sp. CCI4.2 (assembly GCF_034350045.1). Lineage (NCBI taxonomy): Bacteria > Pseudomonadati > Pseudomonadota > Gammaproteobacteria > Pseudomonadales > Pseudomonadaceae > Pseudomonas > Pseudomonas sp. CCI4.2. Next base: position 3,051,007 of record NZ_CP133781.1, read on the forward strand.
CAACAGCGCGCCAGCGACATTGCCAAAGCCTCGTATGACACGGCGGCTCAACGTTTTGGCTCGGGGATCGGCAACTATGTCGACGTCCTGACCATCGAACAGCAACTGCTCCAGTCCCAACGCCAATTGGCCGACCTCACCGCCGAACGAATCGACCTCTCGATTCAGTTGATGCAAGCCTTGGGCGGCGGCTTTCAAAGCAGCTCTGCTGACCAGAACGCCGGCCCGGGTACCCCTTCAACCGCTTCGCAGACTGAATAACTCAAGGTAATCGTCATGGCTACTGCCGCTACCGATAATGCTTCGACAAACGACCAAAAAGATCAGAATGCGCCTAAGGATCAGGCCCAGCAAAAAGATCAGGCGCCTCCCAAGGACGCCAATCCGGGCAAGCGCAGGTTCTGGCTGTTGCTGGTCCTGGTGCTGGTCATTGTGGGCGCCCTGGGTATCTGGTTCTGGTACGAAAAGTACGGGCGCTGGAATGAAAGCACTGATGACGCCTACGTGAGCGGCAACGTGGTGGCGATCACGCCATTGGTAACCGGCACGGTAGTGAGCATTGGCGCCGACGACGGTGACTTGGTCCGAGAGGGACAAGTGTTGATTCAGTTTGACCCAAGCGATGCCGAAGTCGGCCTGCAAAGTGCTGAGGCAAACCTGGGCAAGACCGTGCGCCAAGTGCGCGGTTTGTACAGCAATGTCGACGGCATGAAAGCGCAGTTGGCAGCACAACGGGCTGAAGTGCAGAAAGCTCAGGACAACTTCAACCGGCGGAAAAATCTCGCGGCAGGCGGGGCAATTTCCCAGGAAGAGCTGTCCCATGCCCGTGACGATCTGACCACTGCTCAAAACAGTTTGAACAATGTGCAGCAGCAATTGGCGACCAGTTCGGCCTTGGTCGATGACACCGTTGTGTCCTCGCATCCGGACGTGAAAGCCGCCGCCGCGCAGTTGCGCCAGGCTTACTTGGCCAACGCTCGCAGTACCTTGGTCGCGCCGGTCACCGGATACGTGGCCAAGCGCACCGTTCAATTGGGTCAGCGGGTTCAGCCGGGCACGGCGTTGATGGCAGTGATTCCGCTCAATGAAGTGTGGATCGACGCCAACTTCAAGGAAACGCAACTGGGCATGATGCGCATCGGTCAGCAGGTCGACATTGAAGCGGATCTGTACGGCAGCGACGTGAAGTACACCGGTACCGTTGACAGTGTTGGCGCCGGTACGGGCAGTGCGTTTGCCCTGCTTCCTGCGCAGAACGCCACCGGTAACTGGATCAAGATCGTGCAGCGGATCCCGGTGCGTATTCACGTCAACTCGGATCAGTTGACCGAGCACCCATTGCGCATTGGCCTGTCCACTGTGGTCGATGTCAATCTCCACGACCAGAGCGGTCCGGTATTGGCGCAGCAACCGCCGAAGAAAGCGTTGTTCAGCACCAATATCTATGACAAACAGCTGGCCGACGCCGACGCAATGATCACGCGGTTGATTCACGAAAACAGTGCCGCCACTAGCAGCAAAACGGCTCAGCGCTGATACGCCAATCCATTAGCTCCGGCGCGTGTGCCGGAGCGCGGTTGAAGATTTAAAGGATTCGCGATGAGCTCGAACGCCCCGGCCTCTTTTACACCGCCCAGCTTGTTGATGTGCACCATCGGCCTGTCTCTGGCGACCTTCATGCAGGTGCTCGACACCACCATCGCCAACGTCGCGTTGCCGACCATCGCCGGTAACCTGGGCGTGAGTTCGGAGCAAGGCACTTGGGTGATCACCTCGTTCGCGGTGAGTAACGCCATTGCGTTGCCTTTGACTGGCTGGCTTAGCCGTAGGGTCGGCGAAGTGAAGCTGTTTCTATGGGCCACGATCCTGTTCGTGATGGCTTCGTTCTTGTGTGGTATTTCCACCTCGATGCCTGAGCTGGTGGGTTTTCGGGTGTTGCAGGGCGTGGTCGCCGGGCCGTTGTACCCGATGACGCAAACCCTGCTTATAGCGGTTTACCCGCCGGCGAAAAGGGGGATGGCACTGGCATTGCTGGCGATGGTCACGGTGGTGGCGCCGATTGCCGGTCCGATTTTGGGCGGCTGGATTACCGACAGCTACAGCTGGCCTTGGATCTTCTTTATCAACGTCCCCATTGGGATTTTTGCGGCCTTGGTGGTGCGCTCGCAGATGCGCACCCGGCCGGTGGTCACCAGTCGTCAGCCGATGGATTACGTGGGGTTAATCACCTTGATTATCGGGGTCGGGGCGCTACAAATCGTGCTCGACAAGGGTAACGACCTGGATTGGTTCTCGTCCCATTTCATCATGATCGGGGCGGTGATCTCAGCGATCAGCCTGGCCATTTTTGTTATTTGGGAATTGACTGACAAACATCCGATCGTCAATTTGCGTCTGTTTGCCTACCGCAACTTCCGCATCGGCACCATTACGTTGGTGGGTGGTTACTCGGCGTTCTTCGGTATCAATCTATTGCTACCGCAATGGCTACAAACGCAAATGGGCTATACCGCGACTTACGCAGGTTTTGCGGTGGCGCCGCTCGGTGTTTTGCCAGTGTTGATGTCGCCCTTTGTCGGCAAATATGCGCACAAATTCGACATGCGACTGTTGGCCGGGATAGCTTTTTTCGCGATTGGACTCAGTTGCTTTATGCGCGCTGACTTCACCAGTCAGGTGGATTTCTATCACATCGCCATGGTGCAGCTGTTCATGGGGGCGGGCATTGCGCTGTTCTTCATGCCGACCTTGACCATTCTGCTGTCTGACCTGCCGCCCAACCAGATTGCCGACGGCTCTGGGCTGGCGACCTTCCTGCGCAACCTAGGCGGTAGTTTTGCGGCTTCCCTGACGACATGGATCTGGATTCGTCGGGCTAACCAGCACCATGCGTACCTGAGCGAAAGCATCAACGCCTACGAACCGGCAACTCGCGATGCAATCACCACGCTGGGCGGGGCGGGGAGTAAGGCCTATGCGCAACTTGAATCAGTGGTCAATGCTCAGGCCTACATGATGTCCACCGTGGACTACTTCTACATGCTGGGTTGGTGCTTCTTTGCGTTGATCATCTTGGTGTGGATGGCCAAACCACCGTTCACCGCGAAAGCCGGGCCTCCGGCAGGGCATTGATGCAGGACCTCCTACAGAAAATTTTCGCTGTGAAAATGAGGACAACGGTGGGAGTTGGCTTGCCAACGAAGGCGGTGGGTCAGGCGCTACCGAGTCAATCCGTTCGCAGGCAAGCCTGTCTCGCACAGACTCTCGCCGTGGCGCAGAGCGCGTTGGGCCCCAACAGAGCTAATGCCGCCGGTTACGGCGAAAGCTGGGGGGTCGGGTTATCTGGCACAAAATCAAACGCCGCTAACTGAAAGCCCTGTTCATCCACCTGCAATGCCCAGCCCTGACGATCCCAATCCCCTAACACAATCCGCTTAGCCGCCTCATCACCGAGCTGCAGTTTATGAATCGCGGGGCGGTGAGTGTGGCCATGAATCAACGTGTGCACGCCATATAGCGCCATGATGCGAGGCACTTCTTCCGGGGTGACGTCGACGATGTCGTTGGCTTTCATTCGGGTCTGCGCCTGGCTTTCATTGCGCAGTTTGCGCGCCAGCGTGTGCCGGGTGCTTAGCGGGAGATGACGCAGCACAAACAGCGTCAGTGGGTTGCGCAAGTAACGGCGCATGCGCATGTAGGCTTCGTCTCGGGTACACAGGCTGTCGCCGTGCATCAACAGCACCGGTTCGCCGTTAATTTGCACCACGCTGGGGTCATTCAATAACGTGCAGCCCGCGGCTTTACAGAAGGCGCGCCCGAGCATGAAGTCGCGATTACCGTGCATCAGGAAGATTTTAGTGCCGCTGTCGCTGAGTCGGCTCAGGGCTTGGCAGATCGAAAGCTGAAACGGCGACATCGCGTCGTCGCCGATCCAGGCCTCGAAGAAGTCTCCGAGGATGTACAGCGCTTGGGCTGCCTTTGCTCGCCCTTCAAGCAGACCAAGAAACGTCCGGGTAATGTCCGGGCGTTGTTCTTCCAGGTGCAAATCAGAAATCAGTAAGATCACTCAACGATCTCGGCGTTAGTGATGATCACATCTTCAGCCGGCACGTCTTGATGACCGGCTTTCATCGTGGTGGCGACGCCTTTGATCTTGTCCACCACGTCGGTGCCTTCGACCACGTGACCGAACACGGTGTAGCCCCAACCTTGAACGGTGGGTGCCGTGTGATTAAGGAATTCGTTGTCACCCACGTTAATGAAAAACTGGGAAGAGGCTGAGTGCGGCTCCATGGTGCGGGCCATGGCAACCGTGTATTTCTCGTTGGAAAGGCCATTGCTGGCTTCGTTCTTGATGGTGGCGCGGGTTTTCTTTTGCGCCATGCCGGGCTCAAAACCACCGCCCTGGATCATGAAGTTGCTGATGACCCGATGGAAAACAGTGTTGGCGTAATGGCCTTCTTTGACGTACTGCACAAAGTTGGCAACCGTTTCTGGCGCTTTCTCGGCGTTCAGTTCCAGGACGATGTCGCCGTGGTTAGTGCTCAATTTGACTTTGGACATTGAAAAATCGCTCGTTTTGATTTTTTGGAAGCGGCGCGCCGGTCGCAACACCTTGACAGCTTCGGCTATGATAAGCGCTTTGATTTAGTCGGCCTACCCAGGCCGCGCACTTGTACGCCCAAGGATCCTATGAGCAAGCCCACTGACTCCGCTGCGAATTCCAAGGCAGGACCTGCCGTTCCGACCAATTTCCTGCGCACAATCGTGCAGGCGGACCTGGATTCGGGCAAGCACACCAAGATCGTGACTCGCTTTCCGCCTGAGCCCAACGGTTACCTGCACATCGGCCACGCCAAGGCGATTTGTGTGAACTTCGGTCTGGCCCAGGAGTTCGGCGGTGAAACGCACTTGCGCTTCGATGACACCAACCCGGCCAAGGAAGACCAGGAATACATCGACGCCATCGAAAGCGACGTCAAGTGGCTGGGTTTCCAATGGTCCGGCGCAGTGCGCTATGCCTCGCAGTATTTCGACCAATTGCACGATTGGGCGGTCGAGCTGATCAAGGCCGGCAAAGCCTACGTCGATGACCTGACCCCAGAGCAAGCGCGCGAATACCGTGGCAGTTTGACCGAGCCGGGCAAGAACAGCCCCTTCCGTGAGCGCAGTGTCGAGGAAAACCTGGACCTGTTCGCCCGCATGAAGGCCGGCGAGTTCATCGACGGCGCTCGCGTGCTGCGGGCCAAGATCGACATGGCTTCACCGAACATGAACCTGCGCGACCCGATCCTGTATCGCATTCGTCATGCACATCACCATCAGACCGGTGATAAATGGTGCATTTACCCGATCTACGACTTCACTCACGGTCAGTCGGACGCCATTGAAGGCATCACCCATTCGATTTGCACCTTGGAATTCGAAAGCCACCGTCCGCTGTACGACTGGTTTCTCGACAACCTGCCGGTGCCGAGCAAGCCGCGCCAGTACGAGTTCTCGCGCCTGAACCTGAACTACACCATCACCAGCAAGCGCAAGCTCAAGCAGTTGGTCGATGAAAAACACGTGTTCGGTTGGGATGACCCACGGATGTCGACCTTGTCCGGCTTCCGTCGTCGCGGTTACACCCCGGCCTCGATTCGCAACTTCTGCGAAATGATCGGCACCAACCGTTCCGACGGCGTAGTGGATTTCGGCATGCTGGAATTCAGCATTCGTGACGACCTCGATCACAGTGCACCACGTGCCATGTGCGTGCTGCGTCCGCTGAAAGTCGTGATCACCAATTACCCGGAAGGTCAGGTCGAGAATCTGCAATTGGCCCGTCACCCGAAAGAAGACATGGGCGTGCGTGAACTGCCGTTTGCCCGTGAAATCTACATCGACCGTGATGACTTCATGGAAGAGCCGCCCAAGGGCTACAAGCGCCTGGAGCCAAACGGCGAAGTGCGGCTGCGTGGCAGCTACGTGATCCGCGCTGACGAGGCAATCAAGGATGCCGATGGCAACATCGTCGAGTTGCGTTGCTCGTACGACCCGCAAACCCTGGGCAAAAACCCAGAAGGCCGCAAGGTCAAAGGCGTTGTGCATTGGGTGCCGGCAGCGGCCAGCGTTGAATGTGAAGTGCGTTTGTACGATCGCCTGTTCCGTTCGCCAAATCCGGAAAAAGCCGACGACAGCGACAGTTTCCTGGACAACATCAACCCTGATTCCCTGCAAGTGCTGACGGGCTGTCGTGCAGAACCTTCACTGGCTCACGCGCAGCCGGAAGACCGTTTCCAGTTTGAACGCGAAGGTTATTTCTGCGCGGACATCAAGGACTCGAAACCCGGTCAGCCGGTCTTCAACCGTACGGTAACTCTGCGAGATTCGTGGAGTTAAGCCACGGCACTTGTGGTGGGAGCAGGCTTGCCTGCGAATGCTTGACGCGGTGTGGCTGAACAACTGCATCCGCTTTTCGCAGGCAAGCCGGCTCCCACAGGTATCAGCAAAACCGGGTTAGGGATTCAACGTGCTATCGATTTACAACACGCTCAGCAAGAGCAAAGAAGTGTTCACGCCGCTGGACGGCAACAAGGTGCGGATGTACGTGTGCGGGATGACCGTGTACGACTTCTGCCACATTGGTCACGGCCGCAGCATGGTGGCGTTCGACCTGGTCACCCGCTGGCTACGCTTTAGCGGCTATGACCTGACGTATGTTCGCAACGTCACGGACATCGACGACAAGATCATCAACCGTGCCCGTGACAACGGCGAGTCGTTCGACGCCCTCACCGCGCGCATGATTGAAGCGATGCACGAGGATGAGGCGCGCCTGAACATCTTGCCGCCTGACCTGGAGCCGCATGCCACCGATCATATCCCCGGCATGCACGCTATGATCCAGACCTTGATCGACAAGGGTTACGCCTACGCGCCGGGGAATGGCGACGTGTACTACCGCGTCGGAAAATTCCTAGGTTACGGCAAGCTCTCGCGCAAGAAAATCGAAGACCTGCGCATCGGCGCACGGATCGAGGTGGACGAATCGAAAGACGATCCGCTGGACTTCGTGCTCTGGAAAGCCGTTAAACCGGGTGAGCCAAGTTGGGAGTCGCCTTGGGGGGCAGGGCGTCCGGGCTGGCATATAGAGTGCTCGGTGATGTCGACCTGCTGCCTGGGCGAAACCTTCGATATTCATGGCGGCGGTAACGATCTTGAGTTCCCGCACCACGAAAACGAAATCGCCCAGAGCGAGGCCGCTACGGGTAAGCCGTATGCCACTACCTGGATGCATTGCGGAATGATTCGCATCAATGGCGAGAAGATGTCCAAGTCGTTGAACAACTTTTTCACCATCCGCGACGTGCTGGAAAAGTATCAGCCGGAAGTGGTGCGCTACCTGTTAGTGTCCAGCCATTACCGCAGCTCCATCAACTACTCCGAAGATAGCCTGAAAGAATCCAAAGGCGCGCTGGAGCGGTTTTATCACGCGCTTAAAGGTTTGCCAGCTGTGGCGCCCGCTGGCGGCGAAGCGTTTGTTGAACGTTTCTCTGCGGCCATGAACGACGACTTCGGGACGCCGGAAGCCTGTGCGGTCTTGTTCGAGATGGTGCGTGAGATTAACCGCTTGCGTGACACCGACCTAAACGCCGCCGCCGGTTTGGCCGCACGGTTGAAAGAATTGGCCAGTGTGCTGGGTGTCTTGCAGCTCGAAGCCGATGATTTCCTGCGTGCTGGGGCGCAAGGTCGGGTTGATGCGGCAGAAATCGAAGCGCTGATTCAGGCCCGACTAACGGCCCGTGCCGACAAAGACTGGGCCGCTTCCGACCGCATCCGCGACCAACTCACCGCCATGGGCGTGGTGCTGGAAGACGGAAAGGGCGGGACGACCTGGCGTTTGGCTGATTGATAAAAGTCTTTGTAGCAGCCTACGGGTTGGCGAGGCGATCGATGGAGTGTGTCTGCCAAATCGCCAACACGTAGGCTCTACAGGGAGTGTGGGTGTTACGTGATTCGTTGCTCGCGCAATCGCTTGTACAGCGTGTTGCGGCTCAGCCCCAGTTGCTTGGCCAGTTGCGAGATATTGCCGCCGGCGGCGCGCAATAACTGCTGCAAGTCATCCGAGGTTTCCGCTTCGGTCGGGGCCGTGGCATCCTCCAGATCGGCAAAAAAATCGTCCGGCAAATACTCGGTGGTGATGAGTTTTTCATCTGCTAACGCCAGGGCGACCTGAATCACGCTACTGAGCTGGCGTAAGTTGCCCGGCCACGGGTGCCGATGAAACAGCCGTTGCACCTCGAGCGCAAAACCCGCGTGCTGATGGGGTTCACGGTGTTGTTCCCATAACTGCTGAAACAGCGCGCCTTTGTCGGTGCGGTGACGCAGGGGTGGAAGTTCCAGCGTCAAGCCACTAATGCGGTAATACAGGTCCTGACGAAACTCCCCACCCTGAACCCTTTCGCGCAGGGGCGAATGGGTCGCGGATATCAACCGAATATCCACCGGGTGCAACTCGCTACTGCCCAGTGGCTGAACCACCCGTTCCTGCAGCACCCTTAACAAGCGGGCCTGCACCGCCAGCGGCATGTCGCCGATCTCATCCAGAAACAGCGTGCCCCTATCCGCTTTGCGAATCAGACCAACGCTGCCCCGCGAGTTGGCGCCGGTGAATGCACCCTTTTCATAACCGAACAGCTCTGCCTCGACCAATTCCGACGGAATCGCCGCGCAGTTGATGGCAATCAACGGCTGATGCGCTCTGGAGCTGGCGTGATGCAGCGCCTTAACGAACACCTCTTTGCCTACCCCGGTTTCGCCGTGGATCAACAAGGGGATATTTTTTTCCAGCAGGCGCTCTGCCTGACGTACGGCCTTCTCGACATAGGGATCACCCAAGGCGATGGCTGACAGGGTCAGCGGCTCATCAGGTCGTCGAATGACCGCAGCTGGTGCTACTCGTATCGGCGTCGATAAAGCCCTTGGGTGGCGCATCAAACAATGGAACCGGTTGTTTCGTGCGTCCAACAACGAAAATGACTGCCCCTCTTTTTGCTCCAGCAGTTGCCGCAACGAGTTCTTGAACAGGTATTCGATGTCGAGCTGCGGTGGGTTGACCCCTAGCAAACTTTCGGCGCGGCGATTGGCGCATACAACCCGACCACGCTCGTTAAAAATCAACAACCCGGCCCATTGGCTGTCGAGGTTGTTGACGCCGGTATTGAACGTCAGTTGGAAATGAACGTCTTGGAACTGGTTAAGAATCAGCCGGTTTTCCACCGTCTGACTCATCATTTTCACCATTCCCAAGGTGTGAGAGGGTGGCAGAAAGCTGTCACTGGACACATCGAGGACGGCGATCATCTGCCTGGCGGGATCAAAGATCGGCGCTGCCGAGCCGGTCATGAATCGGTTAGCGGTGAGGAAGTGTTCATCGTGTTCAATATGAACCGCTTGTTCACAGGCCAAGGCAGTGCCGATGGCGTTGGTGCCGGTGCCGCTTTCAATCCAGCAGGCCCCGGCCATAAAACCCTGGTTTTCGTTTGATTCTACGAAACGCTGCTTACCCCATGACTTCAATAATCGGCCTTGATTGTCGGCAAGCAGAATCAGGCAATTTGAGTTGCTGAGGATGTTTTCATAAAACGGTAGCACTTCCTGATGCGTCGTTTGCGCCAGTGCGTGGTGACGCTCCAGTAACTGGGAGATCTGGTCGGCAGGCAGTTGGCCAAACGTAGGCTTGGACTGATGATTCAGGCCAAATTCGCGGCAGCGCGTCCATGAGTCCCTAATGATTGTCTCGTGCGCAAGCGATCGGCTAGAACGGGTCATAAAGGAAGTCCCTGTGGGTTCTTATTGTTCTTGTGGTCAGTGCTTGCGGCAAATTTCTTAGCGTAGTCGCCATGCGTGTCACGCCCATCAGTGTTGTTCAAGGTTGTTCAAAGTCAATGTTGATTCTGTTCAATTGTTCAATCTTAGATGAGCGGTGCTGAAGTAGTTAGTTTCCTATGTTAGTTAAAAATGACTACTAATCAGCACGATACATAAATTGATATGGTGACTAATCGAGTTGGCATGATTGTCGCTATGCAACAACGTCACACCGCTGTCCGGGACCTCCAATAATAAAATAGGGCACGCCATGTCGTTAACGTTAGAGCGCGTTAGTCGCTCCGTCGAAGGCCAGATTTGGATCGACGACGCCAACCTGAACTTCGAGGCTGGGTCGTTCAATGTGCTGCTGGGCCGCACCTTGTCTGGCAAAACCAGCTTGATGCGCCTGATGGCCGGGTTGGACAAACCGGACAGTGGAAGGGTCTTGATGAACGGCGTCGATGTCACCCAGACTTCGGTGCGCCATCGCAACGTCTCGATGGTCTATCAGCAATTCATCAACTACCCGACCATGACGGTCTTTGACAATATTGCGTCGCCGCTACGTCAAGCCGGGGTGTCGAAAGAACTGATTCAGAGCAAAGTCCTGGAAACAGCACGCATGTTGCGGATCGAGAAGTTTCTGCCGCGTTATCCTTTAGAGTTGTCAGGCGGCCAACAGCAACGTACCGCCATGGCCCGAGCCTTAGTTAAAGATGCCCAACTGATTCTGTTCGATGAGCCTTTGGTGAATCTTGACTATAAGTTGCGTGAAGAGCTGCGCCAAGAGATGCGCGAGCTGTTTGAAGCGCGCCACACCATCGCGATTTATGCCACCACCGAACCCAACGAAGCGCTGGCATTGGGCGGTACCACCACGGTGTTGCACGAGGGGCGAGTGATACAAAGCGGCAGGACGCCGGAGGTGTACCACCAACCGAAAACGGTATTGGCCGCTGAGTTGTTTTCCGAACCGCCGATCAACTTGATGCCGGGACGAATTGAGGGCAACGAAGTCAGTTTTGCCAATTTCGTGCATTTTCCACTGAACGTTGATCTGCGCTCGATTGGCGAGGGTGAATACCGATTCGGCGTACGTCCCAGCCACCTCAGCCTGGTGCCGTCCAACGACGATGACTTGGAGTTGGCGGTGACGGTGGAAGTCGCGGAAATCAGCGGCTCAGAGACCTTTCTGCATGTGCGTAACGAACACTTCCTACTGGTTCTGCACTTGCCGGGGGTGCACGAGTACGACGTCGATGCGCCGATCAGTATTTACATCCCGACGCATAAATTATTCGTCTTCGATCAGCAAGGTCAGTTGATCCAGGCGCCCAGCCGCCGAATTGCGAGGGTTGCCTGATGGCCGAAATTCGCTTGCAGAAACTGGCCCACAGCTACAGCCGCCAGCCCAGCAGCCCTGACGATTACGCGATTCGTGAGATGAATCACATTTGGGAGCAGGGCGGTGCCTACGCCTTGCTCGGGCCGTCTGGCTGCGGCAAATCGACGTTGTTGAATATTATTTCCGGGTTGCTGAGTCCGTCAGAGGGGCAGGTGTTGTTTGACTCGAAGGTGGTTAATGACCTGACGCCCGAGAAGCGCAACATTGCTCAGGTTTTTCAGTTCCCGGTGGTCTACGACACCATGACGGTGTACGACAACTTGGCATTTCCCCTGCGTAATCAAGGCATGGCGGAGAATAAAATTCGGATCAAAGTCCAGGAAATCGCCGACATTCTGGACCTGCAAGCGCTGCTAAAAAAGAAGGCCCGCAACCTCACTGCTGACGAGAAACAGAAAGTCTCCATGGGCCGTGGGCTGGTGCGGGACGACGTCTCAGCGATTCTGTTTGATGAGCCGCTGACGGTCATCGACCCGCACTTAAAGTGGAAGCTGCGGCGCAAGCTCAAGCAGATTCATGAGCAGTTCAACATCACCATGGTCTACGTCACCCATGACCAATTGGAGGCGTCGACCTTTGCCGACAAGATTGCGGTGATGTACGGCGGGCAGATCGTTCAGTTCGGAACACCTCGCGAGCTGTTCGAGCGACCTCGCCACACCTTCGTGGGCTACTTCATTGGCAGTCCGGGCATGAACCTGATCGAGGTTCAGCCTCAGGCCGGTGGCGTCGGCTTCGGTGATGTTCATCTGCCGCTGCCCGAGGCGTTGCTGCGGCAGATTGCCGACACCCAATGGACCCACTTGAAAGTCGGGATTCGGCCGGAGTTCGTACATGTCTGGGAAGGCCCCTTCGATGATGCATTGCGCGCGGATGTCTCCCATATCGAGGACCTCGGGACCTACAAAATCCTGACGCTGACCTTGGCCGGGCAAATGCTCAAGGTGCGGATTCAGGAAGACAAGCCGATACCTGAGAGCCACGCCTGGATCAGCTTCCCGGCCCAATGGTTGATGGTCTATGCCGACGACTACCTGCTGGAGGTCAGCCCGTGAACAAGGTCCAGAACAACAAGGCTTGGTGGCTGGTCCTCCCGGTGTTCCTGTTGGTGGCCTTCAGCGCGATTATTCCGATGATGACCGTGGTCAATTATTCGGTGCAGGACATTTTTGACTTGTCGAGTCGGTATTTCGTCGGGGCCGACTGGTTCAGGCAGGTGCTACAAGACCCGCGACTGCATGACTCGTTGCTGCGCCAGTTCATCTACTCGTTCTGCGTCCTGCTGATCGAAATCCCGCTGGGCATCGGCATCGCCCTGACCATGCCAACCAAGGGGCGCTGGTCATCGGTGTGCCTGATTGTGATGACCATTCCTTTGCTGATTCCGTGGAACGTGGTGGGGACGATCTGGCAGATTTTCGGCCGTAGCGATATCGGCCTGCTGGGCTGGGCCCTGAACAAGATCGGCATGAATTACAACTACGCGGCCAACGCCTCGGACGCCTGGGCGACGGTGCTGCTCATCGACGTCTGGCATTGGACCTCGCTGGTGGCGCTGTTGTGCTACTCCGGTCTGCGCGCCATTCCGGACGTGTACTACCAGGCCGCGCGTATCGATCGTGCGTCGAGTTGGGCGGTTTTCCGACATATCCAGTTGCCAAAGATGAAGAGCGTGCTGTTGATCGCCGTGATGCTGCGTTTCATGGACAGCTTCATGATCTACACCGAGCCGTTCGTGCTCACGGGCGGCGGTCCGGGCAACTCCACGACGTTCCTCAGCCAGACCCTGACTACCATGGCGCTGGGGCAGTTCGACCTGGGCCCGGCGGCTGCGTTCTCGCTGGTGTATTTCCTGATCATCCTGTTGGTGTCGTGGGTGTTTTATACCGCCATGACCCACGGCGAAATGAACTGAGGTTCGGCCATGAGACTGGGGAAAATGAAGCTGCAAAAAGTCGTGCCGTTGTGGATCTACATCCTGTTCTTGCTGGTACCGATCTATTGGCTGGTGAATATGTCATTCAAGACCAACACCGAGATTCTCGGTGGTCTGACCTTGTGGCCGCAGGACTTCACGATGGCCAACTACCACATGATTTTTACCGATCCCGTTTGGTACAACGGCTATCTCAACTCGTTGTATTACGTGTGCCTCAATACTGTCATTTCCCTTAGCGTGGCACTGCCGGCAGCCTATGCCTTTTCCCGCTATCGCTTCCTCGGTGACAAACATTTGTTTTTCTGGCTGCTGACCAATCGCATGGCACCACCGGCGGTGTTCCTGCTGCCGTTCTTCCAGTTGTATTCATCCATCGGCCTGTTCGACACCACTCTGGCGGTCGCCTTGGCCCACTGCCTGTTCAACGTGCCGTTGGCGGTCTGGATTCTGGAAGGCTTCATGTCCGGCGTGCCCAAGGAAATCGATGAAACGGCATACATCGACGGCTACAGCTTTCCCAAATTCTTCGTGAAGATATTCATCCCCTTGATTGGCTCCGGTATCGGCGTAACAGCGTTCTTTTGCTTCATGTTTTCTTGGGTCGAGCTGCTGCTGGCGAGAACCCTGACCTCGGTCAACGCCAAGCCGATTGCGGCGGTCATGACGCGCACGGTATCGGCGTCGGGGATCGATTGGGGGGTGCTGGCAGCGGCGGGGGTGTTGACCATTCTGCCCGGCATGCTGGTGATCTGGTTTGTTCGTAATCATGTGGCCAAGGGCTTTGCCTTGGGTCGGGTTTGAGGAGCTGAGACATGGGGTGGATGGCCTGGACGTCCCTGACCGCTACGTTTTTCTGCTGCATCGGTGTGCTGCTAGCCAGCATGACGGTGTGGGAGTTGCGCTCGCCGAGTATTGCGCGCCGTGGGTTTTTGCCGATTGCCACCAGTCGTGGTGATCGTTTGTTTATCGGTCTTCTCGGAAGCGCCTTCCTGCATTTGCTGGTCATTGGCGCAACCGACTGGAGCATCTGGGTCGCGTCGCTGATGTCCCTGGTGTGGTTGTTAGTGTTGATGCGTTGGGGTTGAAAGATGGATGTTCGCGGGCAGTGGAGGCGACGTGATCAGTAGGTCCCGTAAGAATCTGGCGACGTTGGAATCAAACATTTGGAGGTGTCTATGTTCAACAAAAACAACAAACTTCGACATAGCGTGGCGCTCGCTTCGCTGCTGGCCCTCAGCGGATTGAGCGTGTCGGCCTGGGCGGATGCTTATGAAGATGCGGCCAAGAAATGGATCGGTGATGAATTCAAGCCATCGACCCTGACCCCGGAGCAACAGTTTGCCGAAATGCAGTGGTTCATCAAGACCGCCGAACCCTTTCGCGGCATGAGCATCAAGGTGGTGTCGGAATCGTTGACGACTCACAAATATGAGTCTGAGACGCTGGCGAAAGCATTCACCGAAATCACCGGGATCAAGGTTACGCATGACGTGATGCAAGAGGGCGATGTGATTGAGAAACTGCAAACCTCCCTGCAATCGGAGGGCAGGAGTATCTACGATGGCTGGGTAAACGATTCCGATTTGATTGGTACCCATTTTCGTTACAACAAGACGGAATCTCTGACTGATCTGATGGCCAACGAGGGCAAGAATTACACGTCGCCCACCTTGGACGTCAAAGACTTCATCGGAACGTCGTTCACCACTGCGCCGGATGGCAAGCTGTATCAACTGCCCGACCAACAATTTGCCAATCTGTACTGGTTCCGTGCTGACTGGTTTGAGCGCCCGGACCTGAAAGCCAAGTTCAAGGCTAAATACGGTTACGAACTGGGAGTGCCCGTTAACTGGTCAGCCTATGAAGACATCGCCGAGTTCTTCAGCAACGACGTCAAGGAAATCGACGGCAAGAAGGTCTATGGGCACATGGACTACGGCAAAAAAGACCCGTCTCTGGGTTGGCGCTTCACCGACGCCTGGTTCTCCATGGCAGGGGGTGGCGACAAAGGCCTGCCTAACGGCAAGCCGGTGGATGAGTGGGGGATTCGGGTTGAGGGTTGCCACCCGGCGGGTTCAAGCATTACCCGTGGTGGCGACACCAATGGTCCGGCGGCGGTGTATGCCACGCAGAAATACATCGACTGGCTCAAGGCCTATGCACCACCGGCTGCAGCGGGCATGACCTTTTCCGAAGCAGGGCCGGTACCGGCG
This sequence comes from Pseudomonas sp. CCI4.2, assembly GCF_034350045.1. Lineage (NCBI taxonomy): Bacteria > Pseudomonadati > Pseudomonadota > Gammaproteobacteria > Pseudomonadales > Pseudomonadaceae > Pseudomonas > Pseudomonas sp. CCI4.2. The sequence continues at coordinate 3,066,422 of NZ_CP133781.1, forward strand.
CAGGGCAACATTGCGCAACAGATCTTTTGGTACTCGGCCTTTACCGCTGACATGACCAAACCAGGGCCGGTGATGAACGCCGACGGCACGCCGAAATGGCGCATGGCGCCGTCGCCTAAAGGCCCATATTGGAAAGACGGCATGAAGCTCGGTTACCAGGACGTAGGGTCTTGGACCTTTCTGAAGACCACGCCCGAGAAGGAAAAACTCGCAGCCTGGTTGTACGCGCAGTTCGTGACCTCGAAAACCGTGTCTCTGAAGAAAACTATCGTCGGCCTGACGCCGATTCGTGAGTCTGACATCAACTCCCAAGCCATGACCGATCTGGCGCCAAAGCTTGGCGGACTGGTGGAGTTCTACCGCAGCCCGGCCCGAGTGCAGTGGACGCCGACCGGTACCAACGTGCCGGATTATCCGAAGCTGGCACAACTCTGGTGGCCGCATGTGGCTGAAGCAGTGACCGGTGAAAAAACCGCGCAGCAGGCATTGGATGGTCTGGCCAAGGATCAGGATGACCTGATGACTCGTATCGAGCGTTCCAAGGTGCAGGATGCCAGCGGTTGTGGGCCGAAGATGAACCCAATCACGACAGCGGAGGAGTGGTACAAAAAAGGCGAGGAAGCTGGCGGCACAGCTCCGCAACGCAAGCTGGCCAACGAGAAGCCAAAAGGCGAAACCATCGGCTACAACGAGTTGCTGAAGTCTTGGAAAGACGCCAGTACCTTGAAATCTGCCGCTAAATAGGCAGTGTTGAAACTAAAAAACGGCACCCCGGAGGTGCCGTTTTTTTCTACCTACAGTCGCAATTTCCTGTAGGAGCCAACGTGTTGGCGAACGGTTGGCTGCGTTGCCTGTAGGACCGAATTTATTCGGGAAGCGTGCGACACGGTGTGTCTGATCAAACGCTTCGCCAACACGTTGGCTCTACAGAGTTTCATTTCAGACGTGAAGTGTTTCTGCCGCGTACAGGGTGTTTTCCAGTAAGCAAGCACGGGTCATCGGGCCGACGCCGCCAGGAACGGGAGTGATCCATCCTGCGCGGGGAAAAGCAGTTTCGTACACCACGTCGCCCACCAGCTTGCCGTCTTCCTGGCGGTTGATACCGACGTCAATGACGATTGCGCCTTCTTTGATCCACTCGCCCTTGACCAGACCCGGTTTGCCAGCAGCAACCACCACCAAATCGGCACGGCCCACATGGCCCGCTAAATCGCGAGTGAAGCGGTGGGTGACGGTGACGGTGCAACCGGCCAGCAACAGCTCCATTGCCATCGGGCGGCCAACGATGTTCGATGCGCCGACAACTACGGCGTCCAACCCATAAAGGTCAACACCGGTGCTTTCCAGCAGGATGATGATGCCTTTGGGGGTACAAGGGCGTAGCAGGGGAATGCGCTGGGCCAATCGACCGACGTTATACGGATGGAAACCATCGACGTCTTTGTCCGGGCGAATGCGCTCCAACAGTTTGGAGGCATCAAGATGTTCCGGCAGGGGTAACTGCAAGAGCACGCCATCAATATTGTCGTCGTTGTTGAGCCGATCAATCAGATTGGTCAGTTCATCCTGGGTGGTATAGGTGGGCAGGTCGTAGGCTTGCGAGAGAAAACCCACCTCTTCGCAGTCTTTGCGTTTGTGTGAGACATAAACCTGAGAGGCGGGATCGTTGCCCACCAGAATCACCGCCAAACCCGGCGTGCGCAGGCCCTGCTGGTGACGCTCGGCGACCCGTTTGGCGATCTGCTGGCGCAGGTTGGCTGCGATCGCTTTGCCGTCTATTAGTTTTGCAGTCATTACGCGTGATTAACCATCGAAAGGGATTGAAAAAGAGCGCGCATTCTCGCATGCCGTGACGCAAGGGCAAAGGCGCTTGGTTTGCATATTCTGCTAACCCCTTTATCTAGCTGAATTTTTTTCGAAAAAGAGTTGACGACTATCGGGGCCGTCTATAAGATTCGTCGCACTTGTCGGGCAGAGCCTAGCACTGGTCAAGAAAGTCAGGCAGAGTAGTTGGTTCGCTTGACGTGACTGAAAGCTCTTAATTTGTAGTCGTTAAAGATGCAGATTAAATAAGTGCCCGTAGCTCAGTTGGATAGAGCATCCGCCTTCTAAGCGGATGGTCGCAGGTTCGAGTCCTGCCGGGTGCGCCATTCAGGCAACTTTGGCACAAGTAACGTTGCATGTAGGCACCAGTCACACGCTATTTGGTGGGCGTAGCTCAGTTGGTAGAGCACGGGATTGTGACTCCCGTTGTCGAGGGTTCGATCCCCTTCGTCCACCCCATATTAGAAAAGGCGCCAGATCTAAACGTCTGGCGTCGTTGCTTCAAAAGCTTGACGCGCGGATGTGGTGGAATTGGTAGACACACTGGATTTAGGTTCCAGCGCCGCAAGGTGTGAGAGTTCGAGTCTCTCCGTCCGCACCAAATACAACTTTGCGAATGATGTATTCGCAGAGAGAAAAGAAGCCGCCTAGTGCGGCTTTTTTTTGTTTCTATATATTGGGTTTTTAGGTTTGGCGTCGACGGCTCATGCCGGTTTTTTCGACGTCAGGCGTGTTTTTGATAGGCGGTTTTTGGTTGGAAGGTTGGCTGTTGTAAGCCGGTGCGTCCTGCTTCCTTATATAGGGTAGGACTGCGCCAGACACTTCGCCTGCCCACTGGCATCAACTGTTCACAAGGATCGTCGTCGATCCCTCGCGCCGGTTGGATTCCACGCCGTTTATTTACCCTTTTTCAGTAGGGTGACTTCTTGAGTTTGACCCACTAGAATGCATGCCCTTGATTCTGGGGTCGGAAACGGCCGGCTAACGTTTGTGCAACGAGGAATATCCATGCAAGTTTCTGTTGAAAATACTACTGCTCTTGAGCGCCGCATGACCATTGGCGTGCCTTCCGAGCGCATCGAGACTGAAGTCAACAAGCGTCTGCAGCAAGCTGCCCGTAGTGCCAAAATCCCAGGCTTCCGTCCGGGTAAAGTGCCTATGAGCGTTATCCGTCAGCGTTATGAAGACGGTGCCCGTCAGGAAGCCTTGAGCGAACTGATCCAGGCAACTTTTTACGAAGCAGTGGTTGAGCAGAAGCTGAACCCGGCTGGCGCTCCGTCCGTAGAGCCAAAAACCTTTGAAAAAGGTAAAGACCTGGAATACATCGCTACGTTTGAAGTATTCCCGGAATTTACCGTTGCAGGCTTTGAGTCCATCGCTGTAGAACGTCTGAGTGCAGACGTGGCTGATACTGATCTGGACAAAATGCTCGAAATCCTGCGCAAGCAGAACGTTCGTTATGAAGCCGCCGAGCGCGTTGCTCAGAACGACGATCAATTGAATATTGATTTCGTTGGCAAGGTTGACGGCGAAGTATTCGCTGGCGGTTCGGCCACTGGCACTCAATTGGTATTGGGCTCCGGTCGCATGATTCCTGGTTTCGAAGAAGCCCTGGTCGGTGCTAAAGCTGGCGAAGAGCGGGTTCTGAACCTGACCTTCCCGGAAAACTACCAGAACCTTGACCTGGCTAACAAAGCCGTCGAGTTCACCGTGACCGTCAACACCGTCTCCGAGCCTAAATTGCCTGAGCTGAACGAAGAGTTCTTCACTCAGTTCGGTATCAAGGAATCGGGTGTTGAAGGTTTCCGCGTCGAAGTTCGCAAGAACATGGAGCGTGAGCTGCGTCAGGCGATCAAATCCAAGGTCAAAAATCAGGTAATGGACGGTCTGCTGGCTTCCAACCCGATCGACGTGCCTAAAGCGTTGCTCGACAACGAAGTCAACCGTCTGCGTGTTCAGGCCGTTCAGCAGTTCGGTGGCAACATCAAGCCTGACCAGCTGCCGGCAGAGCTGTTCACCGAACAAGCCAAGCGCCGAGTGGAGCTGGGCCTGATCGTTGCTGAAGTGGTCAAGCAGTTCGACCTCAAGCCAGACGACGCTCGCGTTCGTACCATGATTCAGGAAATGGCATCGGCTTACCAAGAGCCTGAGCAGGTTGTGTCCTGGTACTACAAGAACGATGAGCAACTGAACGAGGTTCGTTCGGTTGTGCTGGAAGAACAAGTTGTGGATACTGTTTTGCAGAAAGCTAGCGTGACCGATAAATCGGTCTCTTACGAAGAAGCTGTCAAGCCGGTTGAAGCTCCACAAGCCGACTGATTTTTTCTCTCGTTCGAAAACACCCATAAGCCAGCCTTCGTGCTGGCTTATGTGTATTCAAGAAATGACTATTTGGGAGTGAATGCAGGACATGTCCCGCAATTCTTATATTCAGCAGAACTCTGACATCCAGGCCGCTGGCGGCTTGGTCCCGATGGTTATCGAGCAGTCCGCCCGTGGCGAACGCGCCTATGACATCTACTCGCGCCTCCTTAAGGAGCGGGTGATCTTTCTGGTAGGTCCGGTAGAAGACTACATGGCCAACCTGATCGCGGCGCAACTGCTGTTCCTTGAAGCCGAAAATCCGGACAAGGACATCCATCTTTACATCAACTCACCAGGCGGTTCGGTGACTGCAGGGATGTCGATCTACGACACCATGCAATTCATCAAACCAGACGTGTCGACCATTTGCATCGGTCAGGCCTGCAGCATGGGTGCCTTGCTGTTAGCTGGCGGCGCCGCTAAAAAGCGTTATTGCCTGCCGAACTCGCGAATGATGATTCACCAGCCGTTGGGCGGCTTCCAGGGTCAAGCGTCGGATATCGACATTCATGCCAAGGAAATACTGTCCATTCGTGCTCGCCTGAATGAAATTCTGGCTCACCATACCGGGCAATCGATTGAGACGATCGAGCAAGACACCAATCGCGACAACTTCATGAGCGCCGAACGCGCTGCTGAATACGGTCTGATCGATCAGGTACTCACTCAGCGTCAAATGGCTAAGTAAGCAGCTCAATCGTGGGTGGTTGGAATTACTGACCACCTGCGGACTTGAAAAAGCCCGCAATAGCCTTCATCTTGTGTTGCAAGCCTACCGGATTGGATCGATCGAATGACTGACACTCGCAACGGCGAGGACAACGGCAAACTGCTCTATTGCTCCTTCTGTGGCAAAAGCCAGCATGAAGTGCGCAAATTGATTGCCGGCCCCTCGGTTTTTATCTGTGACGAATGCGTCGACCTGTGCAATGACATCATCCGAGAGGAGGTGCAAGAAGCTCAGGCTGAAAGCAGCGCGCACAAATTGCCATCGCCAAAGGAAATCAGCGGCATCCTTGATCAGTATGTGATTGGTCAAGAGCGTGCAAAAAAGGTTTTGGCCGTAGCGGTGTATAACCACTACAAGCGTCTGAACCAGCGTGACAAGAAAAATGATGATGTTGAACTGGGCAAAAGTAACATCCTGCTGATCGGCCCTACGGGTTCGGGCAAGACGTTGCTGGCTGAAACATTGGCCCGTTTGCTTAATGTTCCTTTCACCATCGCTGACGCCACCACCCTGACCGAAGCTGGTTATGTGGGTGAGGACGTTGAAAATATCATTCAGAAGCTGTTGCAGAAATGCGACTACGACGTAGAAAAAGCCCAAATGGGTATTGTCTACATCGATGAAATCGACAAGATTTCGCGCAAATCCGACAATCCTTCGATTACTCGCGACGTTTCTGGCGAAGGCGTGCAACAAGCTTTGCTGAAGCTGATCGAAGGCACCGTGGCTTCTGTTCCTCCTCAAGGGGGTCGCAAGCATCCACAGCAGGAATTCCTGCAAGTGGACACGCGTAACATCCTGTTTATCTGCGGCGGTGCATTCTCAGGCCTCGAAAAGGTTATTCAGAGCCGTTCCACTCGCGGCGGCATAGGCTTCAACGCCGAAGTTCGCAGCAAGGAAGAAGGCAAGAAGGTTGGCGAGTCGCTGCGTGAAGTCGAGCCTGACGATTTGGTCAAGTTCGGTCTGATCCCGGAATTCGTAGGCCGTCTGCCGGTTCTGGCGACGTTGGACGAATTGGATGAGGCTGCGTTGATGCAGATTCTTACCGAGCCGAAAAACGCGCTGACCAAGCAATATGCAAAATTGTTCGAAATGGAAGGTGTGGACCTTGAGTTCCGTGCTGATGCGTTGAAGTCCATCGCCAAACGTGCGCTTGAGCGCAAAACTGGCGCTCGGGGTCTTCGCTCCATTCTTGAGGGCGTTTTGCTCGACACCATGTACGAGATCCCTTCGCAGTCTGAAGTGAGCAAGGTGGTGATCGACGAGAGCGTCATCGAGGGCACGTCCAAGCCGCTGTTGATCTACGAAAACAGCGAGCCGCCTGCCAAGGCTGCTCCGGACGCGTAAGCAACAATTTGTAATGAAAAGGGGGCCTTCGGGTCCCCTTTTTCTTTATCTGCGCCAGCGCTTGTTTTTTTGGGGATCTACCCCCATCTTGGTTTCAAGCTTAATTCTATCTGTCCGCGGCTGTACGGCCGCCGTAGAGGCGAAAACATGAAAACAACCATCGAATTGCCTCTCTTGCCATTGCGTGATGTTGTGGTTTATCCGCACATGGTTATCCCGCTGTTCGTGGGGCGTGAGAAATCTATCGAGGCCCTTGAGGCCGCGATGACCGGCGACAAGCAAATCCTCTTGCTTGCCCAGAGAAATCCCGCAGACGACGATCCAGGTGAAGATGCTCTTTATAGCGTCGGCACCGTTGCAACGGTATTGCAGTTGCTCAAGCTGCCTGATGGCACCGTCAAGGTGTTGGTCGAAGGCGAGCAGCGTGGCACTGTCGAGCGCTTCATTGAAGTCGAGGGTCATTGTCGCGCTGAAGTAGCGCTGATCGAAGAGGTGGATGCACCCGATCGCGAATCCGAAGTGTTTGTGCGCAGCCTGTTGGCTCAGTTCGAACAATATGTACAGCTGGGCAAAAAAGTGCCCGCTGAAGTCCTGTCTTCCCTCAACAGCATTGATGAGCCGGGTCGCCTGGTCGATACCATGTCCGCGCACATGGCGTTGAAAATCGAGCAGAAGCAGGAAATTCTCGAAATTGTTGACCTGTCTGCACGGGTAGAGCACGTGTTGGCATTGCTGGACGCTGAAATTGACCTGCTGCAGGTTGAGAAGCGTATCCGCGGCCGTGTCAAAAAGCAGATGGAGCGCAGCCAGCGCGAGTACTACCTGAATGAGCAGATGAAGGCCATTCAGAAAGAGCTGGGCGACAGCGATGAAAGCCACAACGAAATCGAAGACCTCAAAAAGCGCATCGATGCAGCTGGTTTGCCTAAAGATGCCCTGACCAAAGCGCTGGCGGAGCTGAACAAGCTCAAGCAAATGTCGCCGATGTCGGCTGAAGCCACGGTGGTTCGCTCTTACATCGATTGGCTGGTACAGGTGCCTTGGAAGGCTCAGAGCAAAGTCCGTCTGGACTTGACCCGCGCTGAAGATATTCTCGACGCCGACCATTACGGCCTGGATGAAGTCAAAGAACGCATTCTCGAATACCTCGCCGTGCAAAAACGCGTGAAGAAAATTCGTGGTCCTGTGTTGTGTCTGGTCGGTCCGCCGGGTGTGGGTAAAACCTCCCTCGCCGAGTCAATTGCCCATGCAACCAACCGTAAATTTGTGCGCATGGCCTTGGGTGGCGTGCGTGATGAAGCGGAAATTCGTGGTCATCGCCGGACGTATATCGGTTCGATGCCCGGACGATTGATACAAAAGATGACGAAAGTGGGCGTTCGCAACCCGCTGTTCCTGCTCGACGAAATCGACAAAATGGGCAGCGACATGCGTGGCGATCCGGCCTCGGCATTGCTTGAAGTACTTGATCCAGAGCAGAACCACGCCTTCAACGATCACTATCTGGAAGTCGATTACGACCTTTCCGATGTGATGTTCCTGTGCACGGCTAACTCGATGAATATTCCTGCGGCGCTGCTGGACCGAATGGAAGTCATCCGCCTGCCTGGCTATACCGAAGATGAAAAAATCAACATTGCAGTCAAGTACTTATCGCCTAAACAGATTCAGGCTAATGGCTTGAAGAAAGGCGAAATCGAGTTTGACGAAGAAGCGATCCGCGACATCGTGCGTTATTACACCCGTGAAGCGGGCGTGCGGAGTCTGGAAAGGCAAATTGCGAAAATCTGCCGCAAGGCCGTTAAAGAGCACGCGCTTGAAAAGCGCTTCTCGATCCGCGTAACGGCGCAAATGCTGGAGGATTTCCTCGGTGTTCGTAAATTCCGCTACGGTTTGGCCGAAGTCCAAGACCAAATTGGACAAGTAACCGGTTTGGCATGGACTCAGGTGGGCGGTGAATTACTAACCATTGAAGCGGCCGTGGTCCCGGGTAAAGGTCAGTTGATCAAGACCGGTTCATTGGGTGATGTAATGGTTGAATCCATCACCGCTGCGCTGACGGTTGTGCGCAGTCGGGCCAAAAGCTTGGGAATCCCTCTGGACTTCCATGAGAAGCGCGACACCCATATCCATATGCCGGAAGGCGCGACGCCTAAAGACGGTCCTAGCGCGGGCGTAGGTATGTGCACGGCCCTTGTTTCAGCGCTGACACAGATACCGGTGCGTGCTGACGTGGCAATGACCGGTGAAATCACCCTGCGGGGGCAGGTTTTGGCGATCGGCGGCTTGAAGGAAAAACTGCTCGCGGCGCACCGTGGCGGGATCAAAACCGTGATCATTCCTGAAGAGAACGTACGGGATTTGAAGGAAATTCCGGACAATATCAAACGGGACTTGCAGATTAAACCGGTTAAATGGATTGACGAGGTCCTGCAAATTGCGCTGCAATACGCGCCGCAGCCCTTACCGGATGTGGCTCCTGAACTGGTAGCCAAGGACGAAAAGCGCGAGTCTGACGCTAAGGGAAGAATTAGCACGCATTAGTCTGCATGGCCTTCCTTGACAGCTTTTTAGAGCCCTTGTTATAAAGCGGCTCTAAAAGAGTCTGTAGGCCATTCAGCGCTCGTTTTGCTTAACACCAAAAAACTTAGAAACGTACTCAATAGATATAAGGGGACTTAGAGTGAACAAGTCGGAACTGATTGATGCTATCGCTGCATCTGCTGATATCCCGAAAGCTGCTGCTGGCCGTGCGCTGGACGCAGTAATCGAATCCGTCACTGGCGCTCTTAAGGCTGGCGACTCTGTTGTACTGGTAGGTTTCGGTACGTTCTCCGTTACTGATCGTCCTGCTCGTATCGGTCGCAACCCTCAAACCGGTAAGACGCTGGAAATAGCTGCCGCAAAAAAACCAGGTTTCAAAGCCGGTAAAGCACTGAAAGAAGCTGTTAACTAAGCTACTTTCACGCCTTTGCCTATCCAGGCCAGAGTCATTTCTGTCTTGGCAGCGGAGCGGTAGGTCAGCCGGTACAAAAGCCGTGCTGGTCCACCGAGGTCGCGGATTCGAGCCTCGACCGCTCCGCCAGTTACGAGAAGGCGCATCCTCGGATGCGCCTTTCTTCTTTCCGGATTCTACCCACGCTCCGCGGTTGGTTTAATTCAGTACAACCGTTTCTGGGGGACGCATGCTGCAGAATATCAGGGACAATTCCCAAGGCTGGATTGCCAAGACAATCATTGGCGTGATCATGGCGCTGATGGCCTTGACCGGCTTCGATGCCCTATTCAGGGCCACCAGCACCAGTCAGGATGCTGCCAAGGTCAATGGTGAAGAAATCACCCAAACCGAGCTGAGTCAGGCGATTGAGATACAACGCCGGCAGCTCGCGCAACAGCTGGGCAAGGATTTCGATCCCGCGCTGCTGGACGAAAAAATGCTGCACGACTCGGCCCTTAAAGGCTTGGTCGATCGCAAATTGTTGCTCGAAGGTGCCGCTGACTCCAAATTCGGTTTCTCCGAGGCTGCGTTGGATCAGCAGATTTTGCAGACACCTGAGTTTCAGGTAGACGGCAAATTCAATCCTGATCGTTTTGATCAGGTCATCCGCCAGTTGGGCTTCAGCCGTTTGCAATTCCGCCAGATGATGGGTCAGGAAATGTTGATCGGTCAGGTGCGCGCCGGTTTGGCGGGCAGCAGTTTTGTCACCGACGCTCAGGTTGACGCGTTTGCCCGTCTGGAAAAACAGACGCGTGATTTCGCCACGCTGACGTTTATTCCCGACATCGCGGCCGCAAAAGTGACCGACGCTGAAATCAAGACGCATTACGACGAACACGCCAAAGAGTTCATGAGCCCCGAGCAGGTCGTGCTGGATTTCATTGAATTGAAGAAATCCGCCTTTTTTGATCAGGTTCAAGTCAAGGACGCTGATTTGCAGGCGGCGTATCAGAAAGAAATCGGCAACCTTGCCGAGCAGCGTCGTGCTGCACACATTCTGATCGAAGTGAACGACAAAATGACCGATGCCCAGGCCAAAGCGAAGATTGAAGATATTCAAAAGCGCTTGGCCAAAGGTGAGGATTTTGCGGCGTTGGCCAAAGAATTTTCACAGGATCCGGGTTCTGCCAGCAGAGGCGGTGACTTGGGTTATGCAGGTCAGGGCGTCTACGATCCGGCTTTCGAAAAGGCGTTGTATGACCTGAAGAAAGACCAGGTATCGGTACCGGTGCGCAGCAGTTTCGGCTGGCACTTGATCAAGCTGTTGGGTATTGAAGCGCCGTCTGTTCCAACCTTCGCCAGTTTGAAAGACAAGCTAACCCACGAGCTGAAATCTCAGCAGGTTGAGCAGCGTTATGTCGATGCCACCAAGAAGCTTGAAGACTCGGCGTTCGAAGCGTCCGATCTGGCGCAGCCTGCCCAAGAGCTTGGCCTGAAAGTGCAAACCTCCGCGCCGTTCGGCCGTGAGGGAGGGGAAGGTATTACCGCCAACCGTGCCGTGATACAGGCCGCGTTTAGCCGGGAAGTGCTTGAGGATGGTTCTAATAGTGCCGCCCTCGAACTCGATCCGGAAACATCTGTGGTGGTGCGGGTCAAGGAACACCGTCAGCCAGAGCAGTTGCCACTTGAAAGCGTTGCCAGCAGCATTCGGGCGCAGTTGATGAAGAATCACGCCAGCGATGCGGTCAAGGCCAAAGGTGAGGCGTTATTGGCGGGTCTGCGCGACGGTAAAATACCGCTGACAGCCAAACAAGACGGTCAAAGCTGGAAAGTGCTGGAAGCGGTTAGCCGCAGTCAGGAAGGTGTTGACCCGGCAGTGCTGCAAACGCTATTCCGCATGCCCAAGCCAGAAGGCAAAGGCAAGCCGGTCTACAAGAGTCTGAAAGCAGCTGACGGTAGCTTCGTGATCGTGCGCCTTAATGGCGTCAATCAAGCCGCAGCGCCGACAGCTGATGAAAAGACTCAGTACCGCCGCTTCCTCGCCTCGCGGGCAGGTCAGCAGGACTTTGCTGCTTACCGTGCACAGCTGGAAAGCAAAGCGAAGATCGAACGTTACTAACGTTTAGCCTCGCTACAAAAAAAGGCCGCTCAACTGAGCGGCCTTTTTTTTCAAGCTCCGCGAATGCTAACCGCCTGTAGATACCAACTTGTTGGCGAGGCGCTATAACTGACACGCCGCATCAAGCCCATCGCCAACAAGTTGGCTCAGAACGTTTGCGGTGTACCCCAGCCAACAAAAAGCCCGCAACTCGTGCGAGCGGCGGGCTTTTGATCAAGCGGTGAAATCAGTCTTCGAGGTTGCCCATCGCGGTGGTGTTGAAGCCGCCGTCGACGTACATGATCTCGCCGCTGATGCCGGACGCCAGGTCGGAGCACAGGAAGGCGCCGGCGTTGCCGACCTCATCGATGGTCACATTGCGACGCAGCGGAGTTTGCGCTTCGTTGACGGCGAGCATTTTTCGGAAATTTTTGATGCCAGAAGCCGCCAAGGTACGGATCGGACCAGCCGATACGGCGTTGACGCGGGTGCCTTCTGGGCCAAGGCTGCCGGCCAGGTAACGTACACCCGCTTCCAGGCTGGCTTTGGCCATGCCCATCACGTTGTAGTTAGGCATGGTGCGCTCTGCGCCCAAGTACGACAGGGTCAGCAGGCTGCCGTTACGGCCTTTCATCATTTCGCGACCGGCTTTGGCCAAGGCCACAAAGCTGTAAGCGCTGATGTCGTGAGCGATACGGAAGCCTTCGCGGGTGGTTGCTTTGGTGAAGTCACCGTCAAGCTGGTCACCGGGTGCGAAGCCTACTGAGTGGACGATCACGTCCAGGCCATCCCACTTCTTGCTCAGCTCTTCGAAGACCTTGGCGATCTCTTCGTCGCTGGCCACGTCGCAAGGGAAGCACAGTTCAGGATTTGAACCCCAGCCTGCAGCGAACTCTTCGACACGACCTTTCAATTTTTCGTTCTGATACGTGAAGGCCAGCTCTGCGCCCTCGCGATGCATGGCGGCAGCAATGCCGGATGCGATGGACAGTTTGCTAGCGACACCGACGATCAGGACGCGCTTACCGGCGAGAAAACCCATGTGTTGTTCCTCTTCAGGTTAATCGACAGCTACCGGCGCCAAAAAGGCGGCCTCCAGCAGCTGCTGTGTATAGGGATGTTGCGGCGCGGCAAAAATGCTGCGCGCCGAACCTTGCTCAACGACTTGTCCTTGCTTGATCACCATCAACTGGTGGCTCAACGCTTTGACTACCGCCAGGTCATGGCTGATAAACAAATAGGTCAGGTTGTACTTTTTTTGCAGTGACCGCAGCAGCTCCACTACTTGGCGCTGAACGGTCCGGTCGAGCGCCGACGTGGGCTCGTCCAACAAAATCAGCGCCGGTTTTAACACTAATGCCCGGGCAATGGCGATTCTCTGCCGTTGCCCGCCGGAAAATTCATGGGGGTAGCGGTGCCGAGTCTCCGGATCCAGACCTACCTCCTTAAGCGCCTCAATGATCGCGCTTTCTTGCTCGGCCGGGGAGCCCATGCGATGAATGCGCAGGCCCTCACCGACAATTTCACTCACCGTCATGCGTGGGCTCAGGCTGCCAAACGGGTCCTGGAACACCACCTGCATTTGCCGACGCAGGGGACGTATCTGCTGCTGCGTCAGGCAGTCTAGCGTTTTGCCCTGAAAGCGTATGGCGCCTTGGCTCCCGATCAACCGAAGAATGGCCAGGCCCATGGTCGATTTGCCCGAGCCGCTTTCGCCCACTATCCCCAGTGTCTGCCCTTGGAGCAGGCTGAAATTAACCCCGTCCACTGCCTTGACGTGATCGACAGTGTGTTTGAACAGCCCTTTCTTGATCGGAAACCAGACGCGCAGGTCTTCTACTTCAAGCAGCGGGGCACCTGCCACCGTGGTCGCCGGGCCGCCGCTAGGCTCCGCGCCCAGCAACTCTTGGGTGTACGGATGCTGCGGTGAACGGAACAGCTGTTCACAGGACGCTTGTTCGACGATGCAACCGCGCTGCATGACACATACTCGGTGCGCAATTTGCCGTACCAGGTTCAAATCGTGGCTGATCAACAGCAGCGCCATGCCCAACCGGGCCTGTAATTCCTTGAGCAGTTCGAGGATTTTCAGTTGCACCGTGACGTCCAGCGCGGTGGTCGGTTCGTCGGCAATCAACAGTTCGGGTTCGTTAGCGAGGGCCATGGCAATCATTACGCGCTGCCGCTGACCGCCTGAGAGCTCGTGTGGCAGGGCTTTGAGTCTTTTGTGTGGCTCATTGATACCAACCAACTCAAGCAGCTCCAGTGTCCGCACAGTGGCCGCCTTGCCTTGCAAGCCCTTGTGCAGGCTAAGCACTTCGTTGACCTGTTTCTCGATGGATTGCAGCGGGTTGAGCGAGGTCATGGGTTCTTGAAAAACCATCGCGATCCGGTTGCCACGAATCGCACGCAAGCGTTTCTCACTGAGCTTGAGCAAGTCATGCCCTGCGTAATGAATTGTGCCGCTGGGATGGCGCGCCAGCGGGTAGGGCAGCAGACGCAGTATTGAATGCGCGATGACAGACTTGCCCGACCCGCTTTCGCCGACCAACGCCAGGGTTTCGCCGCGACGGACATCGAAACTGATGCCCTCGACCACCCGATGGATGTTCCCGTCGGCAACGAACTCCACGGCGAGATCGCGGACTTCGATCAAATTGTCCTTGTTCATCTCATTTCCTTGGGTCGAAAGCGTCGCGGGCGGATTCGCCGATGAACACCAGCAAGCTGAGCATCAGGGCCAATACGGCAAACGCGCTGATCCCGAGCCATGGTGCCTGCAAATTGGATTTGCCTTGGGCCACCAGTTCACCCAGCGATGGCGAGCCAGCGGGCAGGCCAAAGCCGAGAAAATCCAGCGCGGTCAGTGTACCGATGGCGCCGGTCAGAATGAACGGCATGAAAGTCATGGTCGAGACCATGGCATTGGGCAGAATATGCCGAAACATAATCGCCATGTTCTGCATGCCCAACGCCCGTGCAGCGCGCACGTATTCCAGGTTGCGCCCACGCAGGAACTCGGCCCGCACCACGTCCACCAGGCTCATCCAGGAAAACAGCAGCATGATGCCTAGCAGCCACCAGAAATTGGGCTGGACGAAACTTGCCAGAATGATTAGCAAGTAGAGCACCGGCAACCCTGACCATATCTCCAGAAAGCGCTGCCCGACCAAATCTACCCAGCCGCCATAAAAACCCTGAAGCGCACCGGCAATCACCCCGACGATTGAGCTGAGGATCGTCAATGTCAGGGCAAACAATACCGAGATGCGAAACCCGTAGATGACCCGCGCCAACACATCGCGACCTTGATCATCGGTGCCGAAGTAATTTTCTAACGAGGGCGGTCCGGGCGCCGGGACTTTCAGGTCGTAATTAATGCTTTGGTAGCTGAATGGGATCGGCGCCCACAGGGTCCAGGCGTCTTTGGCCTTCATCAGCTCCTTGATGTACGGGCTTTTGTAGTTAGCTTCCAGCGGGAATTCGCCGCCGAAGGTGGTTTCCGGGTAGCGCTTGAACACCGGGAAATACCATTGGCCGTCGTAATGCACGGCCAGCGGTTTATCGTTGGCGATCAATTCGGCGCCAAGGCTCAGGCCGAACAAGACCAGAAACAACCACAGCGACCACCAGCCCCGCTTATTGGCTTTGAAGCGGGCGAAGCGACGACGATTGAGCGGTGAGAGCGTCATATCAATGCTCCCTGCTTTCGAAGTCGATACGCGGATCGACCAGCGTATAGGTGATGTCGCCAATCAATTTCACCACCAGTCCCAGCAGGGTAAAAATAAACAAGGTGCCGAACACTACGGGGTAGTCGCGGTTGATCGCCGCTTCGAAACTCATCAATCCCAGCCCGTCCAGGGAGAAAATGACTTCCACCAGCAGCGAGCCGGTAAAGAAGATGCCAATAAACGCAGACGGGAAACCGGCGATGACCAACAGCATGGCGTTGCGGAATACGTGGCCGTACAAGACGGCCCGCTGACTCAAGCCTTTGGCTTTGGCCGTGATCACGTACTGCTTGCCGATCTCGTCGAGAAAGCTGTTCTTGGTCAGCAACGTCATGGTCGCGAAGTTGCCGATCACCAATGCAGTGACGGGCAACGCCAAGTGCCAGAAGTAATCGAGAATTTTGCCGCCCCAGCTCAGCTCATCAAAGTTGTTCGAGGTCAGGCCACGCAATGGAAACCAGTCGAAATAGCTGCCACCGGCAAAGACCACGATCAGCAGAATCGCAAACAGGAAGGCCGGTATCGCGTAACCGATGATGATTGCGGTGCTGGTCCAGACGTCGAAGTGGCTGCCGTGTCGTGTGGCCTTAGCAATCCCCAATGGAATCGACACCAGGTACATGATCAACGTGCTCCACAGCCCGAGGGAAATGGAGACCGGCATCTTCTCTTTAATCAGGTCGATGACTTTGGCGTCGCGAAAAAAACTGTTGCCGAAATCCAGCGTGGCGTAGTTCTTGATCATGATCCACAGGCGTTCGGGGGCAGACTTGTCAAAGCCGTACATGTGCTCGATTTCTTTCACCAGCGCCGGGTCCAGCCCTTGAGCGCCACGATAGCTGGAACCGGCCACCGACACTTCCGCACCACCGCCAGCGATGCGACTGGTGGCGCCGTCGAAGCCTTCGATCTTGGCGATCATTTGCTCCACGGGGCCACCGGGAGCTGCCTGAATGATCACGAAATTGATCAGCAAGATGCCGAACAGGGTGGGAACTATCAGCAGCAAGCGCCGAAAAATGTAGGCCAGCATCTTATTGCTCCACGCTCGCCGGCTTGGCTTGCTCAGGGGTTGGGCCGGGCATAGGCACGGGAATAGCCCGTGTGGCGTCGGGTTTGACCCACCAGGTCGAAGGCGCCACATCGTACAGTGCCGTGGTTTTCGGGTGGCCAATAGGGTCCCAATACGCCACGCGCCAGGTTTTAATGTGCCAATTGGGGATGACGTAATAACCCCAAAGCAGCGCCCGGTCCAGTGCTCGCGCGTGGGTGATCAGGCTTTGCCGTGAATCGGCGTTGATCAGGCCCTCGACCAAGGTGTCGATGGCCGGGTCTTTAAGTCCCATGAAATTGCGGCTGCCCGGTTTATCGGCGCTGGAGGAGTCCCAGTATTCCCGCTGTTCGTTGCCCGGCGAATTGGACTGCGGGAAACCACTGACGATCATGTCGAAATCCCGCGAGCGCAAGCGATTGACGTATTGCGAGACATCGACTCGGCGCAGCACGAAATCGATGCCAAGGTCGCTGAGGTTGCGCTTGAACGGCAGCAACACCCGTTCGAATTCGGTCTGTGCCAGTAAGAATTCGATCTGCACCGGCTTGCCTTGGGCATCGACCATCTTGTCGCCGACGATGCGCCAACCGGCCTCTTGCAGCAGTTGAAAGGCCTGGCGTTGTTGTGGACGAATCATCCCGCTGCCGTCAGTCACTGGCAGCTTGAATTCATCGGTGAACACTTTGCCCGGCAACGTGCTGCGCAGGGGCTCAAGAATCGCCAGTTCATCGGCGGATGGCAGGCCGCGTGAGGCCATTTCGGAATTATCGAAGTAACTGTTGGTGCGGGTGTAGGCGCCATTGAACAGCTGCTTGTTGGTCCATTCAAAATCCAGCAGCAGGCTAAGTGCTTCACGCACACGGGGGTCCTGAAAAATCGGACGCCGCAGGTTGAAGACAAACCCCTGCATGCCGGTGGGGTTGCCATTGGGGATTTCTTCCTTGATCAAGCGTCCGGCGTTGACTGCTGGGGTGTTGTAGGCGGTGGCCCAGTTCTTCGCGCTGATCTCCAGCCAATAATCGAATTGCCCGGCCTTTAGCGCTTCGAGGGCTACGGTGTTGTCCCGGTAGTAGTCGAAGGTCATGGTGTCGAAATTGTAAAAGCCGCGGTTGACCGGCAGGTCCTTGCCCCAGTAGTCCTTGACCCGCTCGTAGCGAATCGAACGCCCGGCCTTGACCTCGGCGACCTTGTACGGTCCGCTGCCCAACGGAATTTCCAGATTGCCCTTGCTGAAATCTCGGTGTTCCCACCAGTGCTTGGGCAGGACCGGTATCTGGCCGAGGATCAACGGCAGCTCGCGGTTGTTGGTGTGCTTGAAGGTGAACAGCACGCGTAACGGGTCTTCGGCAATCACCTGATCGACATCGGCGTAGTAGCCGCGAAACATCGGCGCACCACTTTTGATCAGGGTCTGAAAACTAAACACGACGTCTTCAGCGCGTATCGGGTGGCCGTCGTGAAAATGCGCTTCCGGGCGCAGATAGAAGCGCACCCAGCTGTTGTCCGGGGCCTTTTCAATTTTGCCGGCGATCAACCCGTATTCAGTGAACGGTTCGTCCAGGCCTTGGCGGGCCAGGGTGTCGTAGATCATGCCGATGTCGTCGGCCGCGACGCCCTTGTTGATAAAGGGGTTGAGACTGTCGAAACCACCGAAGCCCGCCTGACGAAACGTGCCGCCCTTTGGCGCATCCGGGTTGACGTAGTCGAAGTGCTTGTAGTCAGCGGGGTATTTCGGCGCCTCGTTATAAAGGGTCACGGCGTGTTCGGGGGCGGCTTGCGTGACGCAGGCCAGGCCCATCATTACGATGCCGCTAGCCTGCAACAGCAGGGAGCGCATGACAGTCATTGAATCTTCTCCGAAGGCTTGAGCCACCACGCGCGCAAACCCAGGGTATAGGGCGGGGTGGTGACCATGACGAACCGGTTACGGTATGCCAGGCGATGATAGTCGAGGTACCAATTGGGAATGCTGTAATGCTGCCAGAGCAACACCCGATCCAGTGCGCGGGCGGCGGCGAGTTGATCTTCGTGGGTTTGTGCGGCCAGCAACTGTTTGAGCAGGCTGTCAACCACCGGGCTGGAAACCCCCGCGTAGTTCTTGCTGCCCTTGGTCGTCGCCTGACTGGAATGGAAATACTGCCATTGTTCAAGCCCTGGGCTCAGGCTCTGGTTGAGGGTCATCGAAATCATGTCGAAGTCGAATGGGTCCAGGCGCTGTTTGTATTGGGCGGGATCTACCGTGCGCAGGTGGGCTTCGATGCCGATCCGCGATAAATCCTCGACGTAGGGTTGCAAGATGCGTTCGAGGTTCGGATTGACCAGCAGTATCTCGAAGCGCAGCGGTTGCCCGTTGCGGTTCAGCAGGCGTTGGTCGGACAGCGTCCAGCCTGCTTCGGTCAATAGACCGAGGACCCGGCGCAAGGTTTCCCGAGGAACCCCGCCGCCGTCAGTCTTTGACAGGCTAAATGGCTCAGTGAACAGCTTCGGTGGCAACTGATTGCGCCAAGGCGTCAACATTAACCATTCACGCCCCATAGGCAGGCCGCTGGCGGCGAATTCACTGTTGGGGTAATAGCTCAACGAGCGGGTGTAGGCGTCGCTAAACAGCGTGCGGTTGGTCCACTCAAAATTGAACATCAGGCTGAGTGCTTCGCGAACCTTGACGTCGGCAAACATGTTGCGCCGGGTGTTCATGAACAGCCCTTGGCTTTGAGTCGGAATCTTGTGCGGAATCTGCGCCTTGATCACATCGCCACGGGCGACCGCCGGGAAGTTGTAGCCGGTGGCCCAGTTCTTGGCCTGATGCTCGATGTAGATGTCGAACTCATTGGCTTTGAATGCTTCGAACGCTACATCGCTGTCGCGGTAAAACTCGACTTCAACCCGATTGAAGTTGTACTTGCCCCGATTGACGGGTAAGTCCTTGCCCCACCAGTCCTTGACCCGCTCGAAGACCAGACGCCTGCCGGGCTGCACGTGGGTAATCCGATACGGACCGCTGCCCACCGGAGGTTCGAACGTGGTGGCTTTGAAATCGCGGTTTTTCCAATAGTGCTGGGGCAACACAGGCAACTCGCCCAGACGCAGAATCAGCAGTGGATTACCGCCGCGCTTGAATACGAAGCGAATCCGGTGCCGGCCCAGAATATCGACCCGTGCGACCTCCTGCAGGCTGGTGCGGTATTGCGGGTGACCTTCTCTGAGCAACAACCGATAGGAAAACGCGACGTCGTAGGCGGTGATTGGTTTGCCATCGTTGAAGCGGGCCTGCGGGCGGAGGTTGAACACCACCCAACTGCGGTCGTCGCTATATTCGACGCTCTGCGCAATCAAGCCATAACTGGACGTGGGTTCGTCGCCGGAAGGGTCGTATTGGCCGGTGCCAACCATCAGTGGCTCGTTGAGCTCATTGACGCCGTATTGCAGGAAATTGGGCGTCGAAATCGGGCTGCTGCCCTTGAAGGTGTAAGGATTAAGCGTATCGAATGTGCCAAACGCCATGATGCGCAAGGTGCCACCTTTCGGCGCCTCGGGATTGACCCAGTCGAAGTGAGTGAAGCTGGCTGGGTACTTGAGTACACCGAACTGCGCATAGCCATGGCTTTCGCTGATGGTAGCGGCTGCGGGAAAGCTCAAGGCCAGGCTGATGAATAGCAGGAGAAAACGTATCACGTCTGACATCCGACTCAGGCGGCTTGGGCTACTGGGGCGGTACAGTAACAGCTTGTATCGGCTGGAAAAAGACGGCGGGCAGGCGGTGTCAGATACGTGACTCCTACAGGTTTTGTGCTCGCCCAAAAAACCGGTGGGACCGAATTCATTCGGGAAAGCGTCAGCGCTCCTTGGCGCAGCCTAACTCAGTCGTTCCGATACACCGTTAACGTCTCACCCGGCTTCAACGCCATGCCGCTGCGCGGATTCCAGCGTTTGAGATGCTGCATTTCAACGTTGAACCGCTTGGCCACCAAGTACATCGAGTCGCCTTTGCGAATCGTGTATTGAGTGGTCGCCTTTTCGCTGGCTTTTGATTTGGTACTGGCGACAGCGGTTGATTTCGAGCGGGATTTTTTGTTGGCGTCTTGCATGACCAGCGTTTGACCGATTTTCAAATGCTGGCCCGAGAGGCCATTCCAATGCTGCAGTTCTTTGACTTCGACCTTATGGGCTTTGGCGATAGTCGCCAAGCTGTCGCCTTTTTTTACCTGGTAGCTGCGGCTCGCCGAGGGAATGTCTCGGCTGGCCATTTCCTCGAACGCAGGCCCGGCAGGGGTCATGCCGGGTATGGTTGGAATGCTTAACGTCTGGCCCGCGTGAACGCCTTTGGCGGACAGCTTGTTCACGTCCTTGAGGGTATTGACTGACACCCGATAACGGCTGGCCAGGCTTACTAATGTATCGCCACGGCGTACTTTGTATTGCTGCCAGTCCACCAGTTCTTCGGGTTTCATGTTCGACAGGTTGGCGGTCAATAGCTGCGCCTTGGCCGTCGGCACCAGCAGATGCTGAGGACCGTCGATGGTCATGCGCTTTTTGAAGGCCGGGTTGAGCTGAAACAGCTCGTCTTCGTCGATATCGGCCATGGCGGCCACTTTTGACAGGTCCATCGTGTGGTTAAGCTCGACGACCTTGAAGTACGGCTCATTGGCAATCGGGCTCAGGTTGACGCCATAAGCTTCTGGCGCCATGACCACTTGCGAAAGTGCCAGGAACTTGGGCACGTAATCCTGGGTTTCCTGTGGCAATGACAGGTTCCAGTAATCGGTCGGCAAGCCAAGTTTCTGATTGCGCTCAATGGCGCGACTGACCGTGCCTTCACCGGCGTTGTACGCCGCCAATGCCAGTAGCCAGTCACCGTTGAACATGTCATGCAGCCGCGTCAGGTAGTCCAGTGCCGCAATCGTCGACGCCGTAATGTCACGGCGACCGTCATAGAAGCTGGTTTGACGCAAATTGAAGTAGCGCCCAGTGGAGGGGATGAATTGCCACAAGCCCACGGCATCGCTGCGCGAATACGCCATTGGGTTGTAGGCACTTTCGATCACCGGCAGCAGGGCCAGTTCAAGTGGCATGTTGCGTTCTTCGAGGCGCTCTACGATGTAATGCATGTAGAGGCTGCCGCGTTCGCCAGCCGCTTCGATGAACGCGGGGTTGTTAGCAAACCAGAGGCGTTGCTGATCGATGCGTGGATTTTGGCCGTTGCCTTCTTGCAACTGAAAACCCTGACGCATCCGCTCCCAGACATCCTGTGGTGCTAACGGCGTCGGTTTGCCGGTGAGGAAAATCGGCTTCTGTTTGAATTCACCGGCCAGATTGGGTGCCCGATGACTGCTCACAGGCTCAATGTGGCTCGTGGTCTGACAGCCAGCCAGCGTGGCGCTCAGGACTACAGCAATAGCCTGGGCTAACCGCGTCAATGCGTCTGAATTGATGGCTATACGTATGGATGACGACATTGGCTGGGGGGGGTTCCAAGCGAAAATGTCGGGCGATTCTAGGAACCGCTCGCCCAATGGTCAACCTTTCAGAATTTTTGTACCGATAAAGGTCGTAATTAGAACGTGTCTTTCCACGCGCGCAGGCTAGCAAAAATCGCCGTAGGCGACCGATTGTCGGTACCTGTCCGTTCGTCTGCTTTTTCCTTGACGGCGCTTTCGTGGGTCCTAATAAACGGGTTGGTGAGTCGTTCCAGCGCTAAATTTGAAGGCAGGCTAATGCGATTTTTACTGCGCCAGTGGCTGACTTGCGCAAAACGTTCCGCGATGTCGAGGTTGGCCGGTTCTACCGCTTGCGCGAAGCGCAGGTTACTCAGCGTATATTCGTGGGTGCAGTAAATGAGGGTGCTGTCGGGCAGGGCGGCGAGCCGACTGAGGGATTCATGCATTTGTGCCGGCGTGCCTTCGAACAGACGACCGCACCCCGCAGCGAACAGCGTATCGCCGCAGAACAACAGCGGGGCTTGCGGGTCTTCATGGTAGAAGGCGATATGGCCCAAGGTATGACCTGGGACTGAAAAGACAGCGAAATCCAAGCCGAGAACGGTGATCGAATCGTTGTCCTTGAGCGCGACGTCCCGCGCAGGGATTGTTTCAGCCGCAGGACCGAGCACCCGAGCGCCGGTGACGGCTTTGAGTTCGGTGACGCCACCCACATGGTCGTGATGGTGATGGGTGACCAGAATGTCGCTGAGCTGCCAGTCGGGATGCTGTTTCAACCATGCCAGTACCGGTTCGGCATCGCCGGGATCGACCACGGCGCAGCGTTTGCTGGAAGCGTCTTGTAACAACCAAATATAGTTGTCAGTAAAAGCGGGCAGGGCATCAATCTGTATCATGGCTCAGTTCGCTAAGCAGGAAACAATGGTGCATCTTAGGGTTTGTTGCGGCTCTAAGCGAGCGCCCACATGGAGATCCCAAATGACCGATGAAGCTTTCGCCCAAGCTGATCCTGAATGGCTTGCGCTGATCAGCTCGGCCCGAGAGTGGTTGTCCGAGCCCTTGGGGCAGCTGTTGCTAGAAGAGGAGCGACGCGTTCTTGAAGACGAGTTGGGCCGTTACTTTGGCGGTTATCTGGTGCATTACGGCCCTTCTGCCGACGCGCCACCTGAGGCCAAGCAGGTTCAGCGCAACGTGCGCCTCGGTGCGCCGTTGCCCGGTGTAGAAATCGTTTGTGAGGAGCAGGCTTGGCCGCTCAGCGAGCATGCGGCTGACGTTGTGGTCATGCAGCACGGCCTGGATTTTTGCTTGTCGCCCCACGGTTTGTTGCGGGAAGCAGCGGCCAGCGTACGGCCGGGCGGCCATTTATTGATCATTGGAATTAACCCTTGGAGTGCGTGGGGGTTGCGTCATTTCTTTGCCCACGACGCGCTGCGCAAGGCCCGTTGTATTTCCCCTTCCCGGGTCGCGGACTGGTTGAACCTGCTGGGCTTCGCGCTGGAGAAACGACGCTTCGGGTGCTATCGTCCTCCGCTTGCTTCTGCGGCCTGGCAAGCGCGACTGGCGGGGCTCGAACGTCTCGGCGACAGTTGGCAAAGTCCTGGCGGCGGCTTCTATTTATTAGTGGCACGCAAGATTGTGGTCGGCTTGCGTCCCGTGCGTCAGGTCCAGCGCCAGCCCATGGGCAAGCTGCTGCCGTTGCCGATGGCCAAGGTCAATCGGCGCAACCCGCAACCCTAAAAGCCTGATGGCCATATTTTTAAGATGGGAAGTTTGATGGAACCGGTTGTCGCGAACGAAAGCGTTGAAATTTTTACTGATGGCGCCTGCAAGGGCAACCCCGGCCCAGGCGGCTGGGGTGCGCTGCTGGTGTGCAAAGGCGTGGAAAAAGAGCTCTGGGGGGGCGAAGCCAATACCACCAACAATCGCATGGAGCTGACGGCGGCCATTCGTGGGTTGGAAGAGCTCAAGCGCCATTGCAACGTGCTGGTGGTGACAGACTCGGAATACGTCATGAAGGGCATGAAGGAATGGCTGGTTAACTGGAAAAAGCGCGGCTGGAAAACAGCGGCCAAACAGCCAGTGAAAAATGCTGATTTGTGGCAATTGTTGGATGAGCAAGTGAATCGCCATACCGTGACTTGGAAATGGGTACGCGGGCACACCGGGCATGATGGCAACGAACGTGCTGACCAATTGGCGAATCGCGGGGTTGATGAAGTCAGAGGTATGAAGCACGGCTGAACAAATTTCAGCAGAAACGCAATTCTCTGTAGGAGGGGCCGCCACGTCTTCGACGCCGCGCTGTCGCGCAGCAAACTGGGTGGCACTTTGTGTGGTTTTGGTTGCAGGGTGTCAGGACTGAAGCCTTCCCGAATAAATTCGGTCCCACAGTTCTGGCGCTGCACAGATTTCTGTAGGAGGTGCCGTGGCTGCGATAAGTCCCAAGGACCTTCGCCAACACGTTGGCTCCTACAGATGTTTCGCGCATTAATCCCCCGCTTTTAAAACCGAAAGTTCCCTCTTTTCCCATCAACTGTAGGCATTGCGACTATTGATACGCGTCGATGGCTGCGGTTACCGGGGCTAGATAGAGTCATCACCCATAGCTCACGCCATGAGGTGTCAAATGCAACGCTCGATTCGTCCCGAATCCAAAGACACCGCCGCAACAGTCGAATCCAAAGACCGTTTCGTCGGTCAACCTGCTACCCATCACGTATTGATACGGATTGAGTCCATCGGTATCAGCCCTTACGACGCCTTGTGGCGCCTGAATCCGACTACTGCTGAGGCCCGGCTGCTTGAAGGGCTGGGCAAAGAAATTGCGGGCGTCGTGCTCGCGGTTGGCGACGCAGTTACCGACGTGTCTCCCGGTGATAAGGTCGCGACCTATTCGTGCGAAGGTGCTTGTACATGCACCTTGAACGGCGAGTTTCTGGAATTGCCACGTTCGGCAGTGACGGTGTATCCCGATGTGCTGACTGCGGCCCAGGCCAGCGTGCATTACACATCGCTGCTGCTGGCGTATTTCGCGTACGTTGATTTGTCCAAGGTCAAACCGGGGCAGACGGTGCTTGTTACCGACGCGAGCCAATGTGCCGGTCCTGCTTTTCTGCAGTTGGGCAAAGCGCTTGGCCTGAATGTCATTGCCGCCGCCAAGAACACCCACGATAAGCAACGTTTACTCGACCTCGGCGCGCAGACAGTGGTGCTCACAGAAGAGCACGACCTGATTCATCGGGTAAACAAACTGACCGGCGGTAAAGGCGTTGATGCCATATTCGACGGTTTGGGCGGTTCACAGATGAACCTATTGGTGGATGCCCTTGCACCACGGGGCAGTGTGGTGCTTTACGGCCTGAAAAATGGCAATCAAACGCCGTTTCCGGCCCAAGAGGCGTTTCAGAAGAACATCAAGTTTTTCGTGCACTGCCTGAGTAACTTCACCGGCAAAGCTGAGTCGGGCGTCGAGCCCAACTACGAAGCGGTGCACAAAGCGTTAAGCGTCATCAACCAACTCACGGCGGACGGCCTGTTGACGTCGCGAGTGGACAAAGTGTTTCCGCTGGAGAAGGCGACATCAGCACAGCGCTATATGGCCGAGGTTCCCGTCATCGGCAGGGTGGTGTTGCAGCCGTCATGATTGCGCGCTGAATTCTGCGTCACCCGTGCGATGCCGTGGGGCGGCATTTTGCGCGGCGGGGTGTGCTAAAATTCCGCTCTTGTACGGTGTTGAAGCGTTGAGAATTCACAATTTATGGTGCTTAGATCTGTTGTACTCGATACCGAAACCACTGGTATGCCCGTTGCCGACGGGCATCGGGTGATCGAGATCGGCTGTGTTGAATTGATCGGCCGACGCCTGACCGGGCGACATTTTCACGTGTATTTGCAGCCGGATCGCGAAAGCGATGAAGGCGCTATTGGCGTTCACGGCATCACCACCGAATTCCTGGTCGGTAAGCCGCGCTTTAATGAGGTCGCTGAAGAGTTCTTTGAATTCATCAAGGGCGCTCAACTGATCATCCACAACGCCGCGTTCGACGTTGGTTTCATCAATAATGAATTTGCGCTGCTGGGACAGCGGGACAAGGCTGATCTCACTCAGCATTGCACCATTCTTGACACCCTGGCCATGGCCCGTGAGCGCCACCCCGGTCA
Source organism: Pseudomonas sp. CCI4.2 (assembly GCF_034350045.1). NCBI lineage: Bacteria > Pseudomonadati > Pseudomonadota > Gammaproteobacteria > Pseudomonadales > Pseudomonadaceae > Pseudomonas > Pseudomonas sp. CCI4.2. Next base: position 3,092,107 of record NZ_CP133781.1, read on the forward strand.
GCGCAATAGCCTCGACGCACTCTGCAAACGTTATGGTGTAGACAACTCCGGTCGAGAACTGCACGGCGCTTTGCTTGATGCCGAGATTCTTGCCGACGTTTATCTGACGATGACCGGCGGTCAGACCAGCTTGTCCCTGGCGGGCAATGCAACGGACGGGAATGGTTCGGGCGAAGGGTCGGGCAATACCGCCACGGAAATTCGTCGCCTGCCCAGTGATCGGCAGCCAGCCCGTGTGATTCTGGCCAGCGACAGCGAGATGGCAGAGCACGATGTGCGTATGGCGGCCATCGCTAAATCCGCCGGAGCACCTGCGTTGTGGGTTCAGTTGCTTGAGGCTCAGACGCAAGCGGCCGTTCAATAGCGCGGTTTCATCAACCTCACTCAGTGGTGCCATGACCCAAGCTAACCCTGAACTGTCCATTCGCGTTGCGGATGAGCGCTTTGAGGATTACATCCTCAACAGTGAGTTCACCTTTACCGTCAGCGGCTACGCGCTTGCGCAGGTCGGGCAGCGCGTCGAGCGCTGGGAGGTTGAACCGGTCAAGCCTTACCGCAAGAATTACGGGATCGACGCTCAAGAGTTCGATCATTACCGGCACGGGCCTGATAACACTGTTCTCGTAGCGTGGCTCGGGGAGCGGCCAGTAGGTCATATGGTGCTCAGCACCCACTGGAACGGTTTTGCCCATGTCGATGAATTGGCAGTTGATGCGTCGGCCCGGCGCACAGGGGTTGCCCGGTCGTTGCTTGAGGTGGCGCAATTCTGGAGCCGCAAGCGTCACTTGCCTGGGATCATGCTCGAAACCCAAAACAGCAACTTGGCGGCGTGCAAGCTTTATGAGCGTTGCGGGTACATAGTCGGCGGAATAGACCACTTGCTGTACCGCGCAATTGATCCCGACACCCGAGAAACGGCCATTTTCTGGTATTTGATTTTTGAATAACCGAAAGAGACAGGCTGGTATCGCGCAAATCATTTGAACTGCCGCTTGGACTCGCTCTTTATCGCTCTTTGTAGAGTCGAGAAAGGGAGCAGAGCATCCAAGCGGCAGGCAGGTAATCACATGACAACGTAACCAATAGCCCGAATCAGGTGCGGGTCATTTTTACTTTGGACTGGAGCAACTCAAAGTCGTCCCCGCCCAGGTGGGTGACTCGATCACCGATGGCCAAACGATAGGTTGTGACAGGCTCCTTGCCGCTCGCCGCATCCGGCTGTGATTCCTGGAATTCATGCACTGAATAGACACGGCCTTCCGCGTCCCTTGCATGGAATTGTCCAACGAGAACTGAAGCCATTTGCTTTGTAACCTCTGAAGATAACCGCTCAATTGCGCTGACATGCTAACACTGCGCGACGACAGTCTACGCCCGCTTGTAAGGTAAGTCTGAAAGAACAGGTTCAGTGACTGCTTACTGGTGGATCAGACCGTATTTTGACTGATGAGTTTTCGTCCGCAGAAAAAAAAGTCTGGGGGCTAAGCACCGTGCCATGGGCTGCATCCGTTTGAGTTATTCTGCGCGGTGTTGCAACGCTCGGCATTGAAAACCAGACGAAGTGTGCTGCATCATCTATAACTGAATCTCCCCATATCATAAGCGGAAACTCTTCATGAGCCAGGTCTACAAGATTGCAGTCCTCGTGGGCAGCCTGAGAAAAGACTCGATCAACCGTAAGGTCGCACTTGCGCTGGCCGCGTTGGCGCCTGAAACCCTTGAACTAAAGATTATCGAGATCGGTGATCTACCTCTTTATAACGAAGACATCGACGCAGGTAATCCGCCGGCTGCTTATGTGGCATTTCGCCAGCAACTAATGGCGGCAGATGCTTTCTTGTTTGTAACTCCAGAATACAATCGCTCAGTGCCAGGCGTGTTGAAGAATGCCATCGACGTTGGTTCTCGTCCGTACGGCCAAAGCGCTTGGGGTGGCGGTAAACCCGGCGCTGTCGTCAGCGCGTCGCCAGGCGCCGTGGGGGGCTTTGGCGCTAACCATCATTTGCGCCAATCTTTGGTGTTCCTCAACGTACCGTGTATGCAGCAACCGGAAGCCTACTTGGGCAACGCCGGGGTCCTTTTTGACGAGTCGGGCACGCTTTCTGAAAAAACCAAACCTTTCCTGCAGGCTTTTGTTGACGCGTTTGCGGTATGGGTAGCGCTGAACAAAAAAGTTTGATTTCGCTGAGATCAATAAAGCGATAAGCGTTATGTAACGCAGGCAGCAACGGCGGCCAAGGTAAGTTTCCTCTTCATATCTAGCCACTTCCGGGACCCGTTCCCGAGAAGTGGCGTCGACGAAGGAAGCTTGCCATGTTGCTCGATTCAATCTCCACTGCCGCCCCCTCCGTATCACTCCCCTATTTTCATGCCGAATCACTCAAGCAGCGATTCACTCAAAATGTCGAGAATGCGCTTCTTGCCGAGCACATTGATGAAGCCGAGGCGCTATGGTTGCGAACCTTAGTGACACCTCCTTCCGACACCCAGGACTGGAATCCGCCGCGATTGGACGGTTTGAAAAAAAACGGAGGCTTGCCCGCTAACGTTGAGCTGGCTGCTGCGCTACAGATCAGTTATCGGTCGAGCGATACCACGATTTTTCTCGATACCTTGCTGTATGGCTTGGAGCGCTTTGATGATCGAGAGCAACTGCTAGGTACGTTATTGCAACGTTTCGGTTCAAGAACCGAAGAAGTCCCCACGTTTGAAGATGTGCTAATCGAAACGCCGGTGTTCGAAAACAGAATGTTCAACATCATCGATCACCATGTGGAGAAAATCGAAGCGCTTGCCCAGCATTTAGAGCAGATCCCCTCTTTGCAAATGGTATTTCAATGTGGGCTGCAGCAGACACTCGCTGGCTCATTACCCGGTTTAGCGGGGGATCCTTCATCCCATCTTTTACAGATTCTGGAGTCACCTGAGTCGCCAAAAGTGGACGGATTGGTTTCCGGCACACAAAGCCTTCTGGATGCAGCGCTGGATGATTACAGTGGTATTGCATTACCGCTTGGCCGTGAGCGGCGTTTTATCGATTCGTTCGGTAAGACCCTCGATCAAGTCGGGGTGAAGTCGGTTCAGCTTGCCCTGTCCAATACCATCAAGGCAGTGCCAGCAACCTTTGAGACGCAACTCGGCAAATTCTGGTGGTCACCTGTTGGTCAGGGCCAGACGCGTCGCGAATATGTCGCTAACGCTTTCGCAGAAGCTTTTCGTCAGCACCTGTATGCACGACGGCATGATGGTTTTCTAGTTGCTCATGAATCCCGGCGAATTAGCACGCTCCTTGACCCACAACTAAAACAGTGGGGCGATGGTGGTCCAATAACTGTCATGACGCTTGCGCTGTCGGACAATGCTCGACAACGGCCAAGGCTTGTCGGAGTTTTTGTGATTGCGTCAGTGGTGCCGTCACTCCCGGAACTGATTGTGTACACGGCTGGAAAAGGACTGCGCAGGTTCCGTAACCGGCTGGAATTAAGCGACCATTTCTCTACTCCCGAAGGCACCCTTGAGCTGCTTTGCCATCTGCCATTGAGCGATCATGCCTGGGTAACTTCAACGCCGTGGACGTTGCAATTTGACGATATGGAGGGCAATGACCCGTTTCTGAATGCGGTTGATTCAATCATGGCCCTGCAAAACAGTAATGTGCAGTTCGCGCTACAGCAGCCTCGACCAGAACGTAGCCGGATCGCTGTGATGATCGACGATGCATTGGACGTTCGCTATCTGGTCGATCAACGCCTGATCTGTCTGGGAGCTCGTCATCGGTGGCGCGAAGGAATAGCTACGTTCGATGAAACCTGGCTGAAATCGGCCGCTACTGGAATCCCCGCCACCGCTGCCTCCGGTAAAGGCAAAGGTGAGACCGTTCCACGTTCGCCCACCTGGACCGAGTTAACCCAGATTCTTGAAGACAACGCGCAGCGTATGTGGGAGGCGCAGCCTGATGTCGAGCGCTGTTCATTGGATGCGTTAAACCGGCAGTTGGCAGTGATCGGCGAAGGTCATCTGACGGCTAAAGAGGTCCGGGTACAGATTCCAGAGCAGTTGCCCGCCAAGACACAGGGCACCCTTGACCCAGCCCCGCAGTCGGTGGACTTAGTGACGCTGTTGCTCGAACGGGCCAGCGGATATCGCCAAATCGAGGTTCCGGCCGACAGTCAGATTTCAATCTTGACCGCGCCACAGCAGGTCAATGTCCTGCGGTTGACACCCCAATTACTCAATCATGTGCTCAATAGCGCCCGCGCACAGTTGTCGGCCGCGTTGATGAACCAGACCCAACAATTCTATACACGCCCCTTGCGTCGGAACGACAGTCAACTGTTTCCGGGTGCAATCTCCCGCGGTATTCGCAACGCCTTATTACGTATTGAACTGGACCTTGCCAGTCGCCTGAGCACCTTTAATGTTCAAGCCCGTGAAGCCTTCGAGCAGGTGCTGAACTATCCGACACGCAATTTGCGCCGTGTGTTCGGCGACAAGGCGGTCGAGGTTTACAGCCTGTGGTTAACCTATGACCCATCCAGCTCTGCCGTGCAAATGACCAACGTTTTTGCGCTACAGCAGCCCGGGCGCACGGACAGCACACTGTTGTTCTGGACACCATTTGAGGGGCTGAAAGTGGTCGAAAGCCTCGACATACTCCAGCAAGCGATCATTGCCCGCCTGAGAAATGGTGAACGGCGTGAGCATTGGCTGGCACTTTTTGCCGAGCCAGACAAAGCGCGCATCCGCAAATGCCTGGAGCGTACCGAAGCGATATCACTGTCAATCCAAACGCGCCAAATCGACGGTAATTTCATCGAGTACTTGCAAACCGTTGACTTGAACCGCCGAACACAGGGTGTAGTTCAGGCCTTTGAGTGGGCTTCTCGATGCCGGGTCGAGGCAAAACTCTTCGGTAACCTGGTCGCCGCCGCTCAAGCGGATGACTCTACTGCCTTGGCGCTGGACGTCATCTCAAGCAAGATTCAAAACGTCTTGTTTGAAGCTCGGATACCGGCTTGGATGAAAGCCGCTTCTGCGGAGTCGGTGGAGGAGTACGCCGACGTCCTCAGGCGTTACGCTCAGATCACCCTGTGGGAAAAGGACTTCTTGTTCGGTATTCCAGGCTTAAAAGGCTTCGCCCGCGAACAAGTCATCAAGCAATTACACCTCGACTTCCCGGATCACCCATTCGATCCAGACGATTTACAGATTACCCTCACGCGGTATGTGGGCTCGCCAACGGGTCTAGGACAGACACCCTCTTTTTTTCCCGCTGCGACCGATATCAAAACCCAAACACTGACCGAATTTGCCCTGAATCATTCTGCGGCCATTCAAGGGGCAACCTTGACCGTGGCCTCTGGAAAAGGCCGTACGGTCCCTGCGCAATTGACCCCCGCTTACCTTAAAGGATTGATCCGCACGTTAGACGTAGGCGCTCATTTTCAGAAGTTGCTGACGCAAAAACTCGACACTAAGGGACCGGAATACGCCATTCGCAAAGGTCTTTTTGTCAAACAGTGGCCCGCGATGATGATTGAATTGGCCATGCAGAAAAAGCTCGAGGGCCCGCTCACGTCCAACGCTTACCAGTACATCGAAGGCCTGATGGAAATGCCTGACACGCTTGCGCGGCAGGCGGTGCATGGTGAGGAAATTGTTTTGTGCCCGCTGCGCCTGATTGCCCAGGACGGTGCAATAGCAGACACGGTGCCCGGTTTTTATGTGATCTGCTCGAAAGACGCGGCTAAAGGTCCGGTGATTCTCTATTCGATTTTCAACCGGAATTTTTGCTTCAAGGAATACGTGACCCGCGAGAGCCTATTGCAGGACATTCGCCGCTCAAGCGCGTTGCAATCCCAGCTGATGCAGCGTGTTTCGGATGAGGTGAGAACGCGTTATGGGCATCACAGCTTTCATCTGCCGCCCCTATGGAGTGTCGATTTCTACGTGGACTACCCGATGTTTTCGCTGGGTCCGGTCACCCTGAGCTACGAACCCATACCCGGCAACCTTCTAACGTATCTGTTTGAAGACACCTTGAATGTGCTCAAGCAGATGGCCCAACAACAAACGGTAACCACCGCCCAGGCCGACTGGGAATCGTTCACCTATCTGATGACGCTCGGCGCCGAACAGATGCTGATTTTCATGCCCGGCGAACTGGGTGTGCTAATAGCTGCCTGGCAAGGTGTGTTGATGTTGCAGTCATCCGCTGAGTCAGCCGTGGGCAGTAATTGGGGTCGGGCGTTGGGGGAGTTCACTGTCGCCTTGTCGATTTTTGCCATGGCGAAACAGTCCGCCGCAGAGACGTCGAACTTTGAACCTGTCGTTCCCATTCGGTTAAGCAAGCTAATGTCTCGTCCCGAGTATTCATGGCAAAACACCCAACTGCCTTCGGAAGTAAAACGGCGGTTACAGACGTTCGAGGTGTCAGATATCACCCTGGGTAATCTGCTGAAGGATGAGCTTTACAACCTCTATCAGGCGCCACTGACTCAAAAAAATTACGCCGCTGTGGCAGGCAAGGTTTATGAAGTCCGGCGGGAAAATGAACGCTGGAACATTATCAGTGGTGACAAAGTCGGTCCAAATCTTCGGCTCAATCAGCACCAGCAATGGGAGCTCAATGTCCATTGGGGGCTGAAGGGTGGAGGAGGCGCTGTTACCCGCTTATCCTCTGCAGCGGAACTCGCGGTTGGCGACGTCGAACATGCGATCAATCTAGAGTTTTCCGTTTTGGCCACCGGGATGCCTCAAATACGGCAGTTGTATCGGGCGCGCGCACGACAGATCGGGCGCGCTCATTTGCAAGCTAAACGCTACATTGAGACGTGTATGGATAACCTGAACGCGCTTGAATCCGGTGGTCTGCTGCATCCGAAGGTCAATCAAATCATTACTGCTTTTTTTGGTATTCAGAACACCAGTGCAGAACTGTTAGGTTCAATCAGGCAATCAGTGACCGGGTTGTTTAATTCAGTAATGGACCCATCGTTGGCCTCTTACTCATCCCCCCGATATGTTATCGGGTTAAACCGGGCCGGGTATGAAACCACGGTGGCATTTACGCTCAAGGAAGACCCTCTTCTGCGTATTTTCCTGACTGAGCGCTTTTTTCAGTCGTCGTTTTACCATCTCAAGGTCCCGCTCGCCGGGAGTGCCAGCTTCAACGCAACCGCTCATGCCCGATCCGCGTCGGTGATCCATGAGGTCTCTCACTTGAGCAACAATACGTTCGATATTGCCTATGTAGAGTCATCCGCGCCTTTTCTTGACCTGATGGCCGACGATTCGCCTGGCATGGTTCAGCTCAAGTCCGATGTGGAAGAAATGCAGCTCCGTTTCCTGTCCCATCGCACGCCCATTGAGCAACTGTTCAAGCGGTTTAAAAACGGCCGATGGGAAGACCTCAGTGATGACCCTGCGGAAGGCAAGTCTTTCGTTTTAGGCGTGACGGGTAAGTCAACGCTGGCAGAGGCTCGTCTTGAGTTTCTGGCCAACGCCGAAATGCGAGGGGAGATTTTGCTCAATAATGCTGACTCGTTAACCCTGCTGGTCATGTTGCTGGGTCGACACAATTTTGTTCCCTGAAGTGCGTGCCTGGCAACGAATGAACCGCCCCTGAAACAAGAGCCGCCTTGAAGCGGCTCGACTGGCTAGCGTTCAGAGCGCGTAGTGACGCAACTCACGGGCAATCACCAGGCGCTGGATTTCGCTGGAGCCCTCGTAGATCTGCGTGATCCGTGCGTCCCGGTAATAGCGCTCCACCGGGTAGTCTTCCAGATAGCCATAACCGCCATGGATCTGCACAGCGTTGGAACAGACTTTTTCGGCCATTTCCGAGGCAAACAGCTTGGCCTGGGAGGCTTCTGACAAACAGGGTTTCCCCGCGCTGCGCAGGCGTGCTGCATGCAAAATCAGCAAGCGTGAAGCGTTTAATTGGGTGTGCATGTCGGCAAGCATATTAGCGATGCTTTGATGCTCGATGATCGGCTTGTCGAACTGCACTCGTTCGCGGGCATAGGCCAGCGCGGCTTCAAACGCGGCACGGGCGATACCCAATGCTTGGGCAGCGATGCCAATGCGCCCGCCTTCAAGGTTGGACAGAGCGATGTTCAGTCCTTTACCACGCTCGCCGAGCAAATTGGCGGCGGGAATACGGCAATCATTCAACGTGACGGCGCAGGTGTCGGACGCGCGAATGCCCATTTTATGTTCGGTACGATCAACGATAAATCCGGCGGTGTCGGTGGGCACCAAAAACGCTGACAGGCCTTTCTTGCCCAGCTCGGGGTCCGTCACCGCAAAGACAATGGCCAGTTTGGCGCGTTTGCCGTTGCTGACGAACTGTTTGGCGCCGTTGATGATCCACTGACCGTCATGCAGCTCGGCGCGGGTGCGCAGGTTATGCGCTTCAGAGCCGGCTTGCGGTTCGGTCAGGCAAAAACAACCAATCGCCTGACCGCTGGCCAATGCGGGCAGCCATGTTTGTTTTTGAGCGTCGGTGCCGTAGTTGAGCACCGGGCCACAGCCCACGGAATTGTGGATACTCATCAGCGCACCGGTGGCGCCATCGCCTGCGGAGATTTCCTCTACCGCCAGCGCATAGGCCACGTAACCGACATAGGTGCCGCCCCATGCTTCGGGGACTACCATACCGAGCAAACCCAATTCACCCAGGGTGGCGACCAATTTATCGTCGATCCAGCCGGCTTTCTCCCACGCCTGGGCGTGGGGCGCGATTTCATTGCGGGCAAAGTCGCGCGCCATGTCGCGGATCATTACTTGCTCATCGGTCAGTTCAAGATCGTGCATGGCATCAGTCCTCTTGGCCGATGAAGAAACGTTCGACGTGCTTGGCAGTGAGTGCCCGCAAGGTGGGCGGGTTCCACTTCGGTTGGTTGTCTTTGTCGATGATCATTGCGCGCACACCCTCAATCAGATCGCCATGTTCGAACCACAGGCGGTCCACGTGCAGTTCCATCTCAAAACACGCTTCAAGCGGCAAGCGACGACCGCGCCTGAGCATTGCCAGCGTCACCGACATCGCCAAGGGCGAACGGCTTTCCATCACATTGGCGGTACGCAGGGCCCATTCGTGACTGTCGGCGACCGTGACTGCGCGCAATTGCTCAATGATGCTTGGAACATCGGGCAGACCAAAAAAGTGATCAATGACCGGGCGCAGCTTTTGCAATGGCGCATCGGGTAACTGCTGCACGCCGATTTTTGTCAGCAGGTTTTGCAGGTCTTTAAGCGCGTTGTCATTCCACGACAGGCTGTCCAATGCCTTGTCCAACTGCGCCAATGAGTCGCTGTTTACGTGCCAGTCGGCCAGGCCGCAATACAGCGCATCTGCTGCGCTGATTTGCACGCCGGTGACGCCGAGGTAAATGCCCAACTCACCGAGTAAGCGGGGGAGAAAATAACTGCCGCCCACGTCCGGGAAATATCCGATCGCCACTTCCGGCATCGCCAATCGGCTGCGCTCGGTGACCACGCGCAGATCGGCGCCCTGGGCCAGGCCCATGCCGCCGCCCAGAACATAACCGTCCATCAGCGCAAGCACCGGTTTGCGGTAATGATGAAGCGTCAGGTCGAGGGCGTACTCTTCGAAGAAGAAGTCCAGATGAACCGTCAGGCCGTTTTTAAAACTGTCGTACAGCGAACGAATATCGCCGCCTGCGCAAAATGCTTTGTCGCCGCTGCCACGCAATACCACGGCGACTATCTCGTCGTCGTGTGCCCATAGATCAAGCTGCACTTGCAGCGTACGCACCATGTCCAGGTTGATGGCATTCAAGCCTGCGGGGCGATTGAGGGTTAAATGACCGATATGATTGCGCACGCTGATCAATACCGCGTCGGGGTCGCGGCCAGCGTCTGCATCTTGAATTCGAGGAAATAAAATCTCACTGCTCATTCACTGTTTCCCTGCATCTTTATTGTTCTGGTTCTCGTTTGGCGCGAGAAATACCTGCCGGATCCTACCAGTGCAAATTTGCAAAATACAATCGGGAATGATGCAGCGTGGGTGCGCGTTTTTGCTTGGGCGGCCTTTCACACGGTTTGCATTTAATGTGCGAGCAGACCGTTTTCGAGCCGCAGATCAGCTCAACGCAACAGGTTATCAAACAGAATATGGATGAGGTTCTTCAGGGGGTCGGTGCTGCGTTGGGCCTTGCCTAGCAGCACGGCTCCCTGCAACGAAGACACGATAAATAACGCGGTTTTTTCGCACTCGAACCCCTCATGCAACTCCCCCGCAGCCACTGCTTGCTTGAGGCAGTCAGCGATGTTGTCCTGCAACGACGAGAATATTTCCACCAGTCGATTACGGATGATGTCGCTGTGTTCACTGGCTTCGGCGGCAAGGTTGCCGTACAGGCAGCCAATGTTAAGGCAGCCGTTTTCCAGGGTTTGCTGATGAAAATCGAAATAACTGCGTAACCGTGCCAATGGCGATAGCGAGGCGTTATGCAAGGTTTCATCAAGCACCGAGTTTGTGTTCACGGCGTAGAGGTCGAGAATTTCCAGACCAAACAGTTCCTTGGAAATGAAGTGATTGGTAAATGAACCCTGAGGCACGCCTGCCGCTTGCACAATGTCTCGCACGCTGGCGCCTGCGAACCCACGTTCATGCACGACCTTAAGGCCTTCGGTCAGTATTTTGTCGCGGTGTGATGGTTTAGCCATGGCTCGATAATCTGCTCATACACAGTTGAAATCTATTTATCCGCTGAGGCGGCCAACAGGTTGTCTTTCAAGAAGTCGATCAACGCCCTTAGTTTAGGCGAAGCGTGGCGACTTGACGGCCATAACATCCAAAGCGCTCCGCTGTGAACAACGAAATCTTCCAGTACCAGTTGCAGTTCACCCCGACTTAACGAGTCGCGGACTACCAAATCTGCAATGCAGGCGATTCCCATGCCTTGCAACGCCAAATAGTGTTGGGATTCGGTGGTCGAGCAGATGGCTGTTTTCGTCAAACGTGGTATCGGCGACGCATCGGGTGTCTGGAGCGGCCAGTGCTCGATCTTACCCGTCGCCGGAAATTTGTGCAGCAGACAGGCGTGATTCGCCAAGTCGCGGGGATGTTGCGGGACGCCGCGTTGGTTGAGGTACCCAGGGGAGGCAACCAACACCAGGCGAAACGTGCCCACCTGGTGCGATATCAGCCGGTCGCGCGACACTTTTACCTACGGCTGAAGCGGAAGTATCGAGTAACTTGGCGGCTTCGGTAAAACTGGGTGTTTCCGCGACCTGCACGAAAATACTGATGCCGCTCAGACTGTCCATTCCGTTCCTGATCTAGGGGTGGGCGACCCTCTGTAGGAGCCAACTTGTTGGCTCCTACAGAGGGTTGAGCGTTCACGCTTTCAAACTGAACAACGCCACCTGCGGCTCGTCACTCACCCAGTAATCGCTCACCGACCAACCGGCGCTGGCAGCAAGGGCGGTAAAAGACTCGACGGTGAATTTGTGGGAGTTCTCAGTGTGAAGGCGCTCTCCCGCAGCAAAATGGAACGTATGCCCAGCCACTTTAACCACTTGCTCAGTCTGACTGACGAGATGCATTTCCATGCGTTCGTCGATTTCGTTCCACAGCGCCAGGTGCTCAAATGCCTCGATATTGAAATTGCCGTCGAGTTCGCGGTTAATGCGGGTCAACAGGTTCTTGTTGAAATGCCCCGTCACGCCCTCGGCATCGTCGTACGCGGCAACCAAAATATCAGCGTTTTTGACCAAGTCCACGCCAACAATAAAGTGCGCGCCTTCACCCAGTAACCCATGAGCCAAGCGCAGAAATTTCGTCGCTTGCGCAGGGGTAAAGTTGCCGATGGTCGAGCCGGGGAAAAACCCCACGCAGGTGTGCCCGGCTACTTCGGTTGGCAGTTTCAACGCGCGGCTGAAGTCATCGATTTGCGGCGCTACCTTCAGCGTCGGGTAACTTTTTTTCAACAGCGCGGCCGCTTTTTTAAGTGCATTGGCGCTGATGTCGATGGGCACGTAAACGGCGATTTGCGGTGCAGCGTCAAGCAGCAGGCGGGTTTTGTCACTGGCCCCGCTGCCGAATTCCACCAAGGCCGCGCCTTCTGGAATCAGCGCGGCGATCTGTTGGGCGACGTCAGTCAGCAGGCCGGTTTCAGCACGGGTCGGATAATATTCGGGGGTCCGGCAAATGGCTTCAAACAGCTCTGAGCCAGCTGCGTCATAGAAATATTTGGGCGATAGATTTTTCACCGGCGCAGATAACCCGGTGACGACGTCGCGGGCAAACTCGCTGTCGTGGCTGTTGACCACCCCCGGTTGGCGCGTATCCCGGGCCAAGCGCAGGCCGGAAAACATCCAGCGCTTGTCCGGGCCGAAAAAATTTCGGTAGGTCGTGCGGGAATGACCCGGCGCAGTGATGCTGGCGCCGCCACGCAAGACCATCACGTTGATCATGAACTTGCCGTTGTATTCACCCACTGCACTGTCGGCCGGACGAAATCCTGGGTAGGCGTTGTAGGCACTTTGTGTCCACTGCCACGCCACGTCGTCGACTTGCTCCAGCAGGCCGGCTTCGGCGGCGGCTTCCCATTCTGCTTCGGTGGGCAGACGCGCATCCGCCCAGTGGGCAAACGCCGCTGCCTCGTAATAACTGATGCTGATCACTGGGGCCGCTGGGTCAATCGCTTCCAGCCCGCGCAACGTCATGTGTTGCCAGCCGTGTTCATCGTGTTGCCAGTACACCGGCGAGTTCCAGCCCTCGGCCTGAACCGTGGCCCAACCGTCTGCTAGCCACAGCCCGACCTTGCTGTAGCCGCCGTCGGCCATGAAAGCCAGCCATTCGCCGTTGGTCACCAACCGGTCACTGATTTCAAACGACTGGAGGAACGTCGTGTGCCGAGGGCCTTCATTGTCGAACGCGAAACCTTGGCCCTTGTGGCCGATGTCAGTGAGGCCGCCTTTGAGCGGTTTGAACTGACCACGACGCCCCGAGATATCTTTAGCCCAGCGCGGGTCATAAGCGGGTTTGAGCGAAGAAATACTAAACAGATGCAGGATGTCCATCAGCAACAGTTCCTGATGCTGCTCTTCGTGGGACAAGCCCAGTTCGATCAAGTCCGACATCTCTTTATTCATCGGCAACAGCAACAAGGTGCGCATGTGTTCGTCGACGTACTTGCGGTAGTCCACTACCTGATCCACGGTCGGACGCGTCATCAACCCGCGCTGGGGGCGAGGCTGACGCGGGCCAATGGCTTCGTAGTAAGAGTTGAACAGGTAGGCGAACGCTGGATCGAACGGGCGGTAGTCAGCCAGGTTTTCACGCAGTAAGAAGGTTTCAAAAAACCAGCTGGTATGAGCAATGTGCCATTTGGCAGGGCTGGCGTCCGGCATCGACTGAACGACCATGTCCTCAGCGCTGAGCGGTGCGATCAGGCTCTCGGTCCGGCTTCGAGTGGTCAGATAGCGCTTGAGTAATGCGTTACCGGCGGGGGCGTCGCGTAGCTCGCTGGAGGTGTTGGTCATCAGGTTTTTCTCTCCGGTGAATCCGTCTTTCAGCGGGTCTGCTGATCCTTTGCTGTTTCCAAAGAAAGAATGCAGGGCCTAGTACGTTCTTTTCATGACCGGGCCGGGGCGAAATGCTCATGCACCCCGTCCCGGCCCGAAAAGCGATAAAGCGTTACGGCTCAAAAGCGCTTGGTTCTGCCCTACGCGGCGTCTACCTCAAAGGTCACCTTGTTAGGGTAAAACGCCACGTGTTCCTTTATTTCAGCCACCGATGGATAGGCTTCATCGTAGGTCCACACCGCATTCTCAGCCGTTTTTCCATCAGCATTCAGGCTGTAATAGTTGGCGTCACCTTTGTATGGGCAATGAGTTTGATGTTCGGTGCGCGTGTAACGTTCAGCCCGAATATCGGATCGAGGAATATAAAAAACCGCTGGGTACTTGGCTTCTTCGAGTTTCAGAGCCTTGTCAGTCTGTGCAACGACAACGCCTTGGAACTTGACCGTGACGCGTCCTTGAACCGGAGAGAGGGTAATAGGATGATCGGGGCCGGGAATTTTCATGATGGTCAGACCTTATTCAGTGGATTGGCTCGGGAGAGCGTAGACGATCACTGCACCAGAATATGGATGACCGTATTATTTATTTTGCCGAATATGTACGATCGTATTTTTGATGTCAATCGGCCGACGGACTGGCCCTGTTCATACGTTTTCAGGCCAGCAGGGCCATTAACCCACCCTGGCGATCCAGCAAAGCGAGATCGTCGAAACCGCCGACGTGATGATCACCGATGAAAATCTGCGGCACGCTACGGCGACCGCTCAGGGCCATCATTTCCTTGCGCCGGGCGGAATCGAATTCGATATTGAATTCTTGTACCTCGACGCCTTTGTTGGCGAGCAAGGATTTGGCGTTACGGCAGTAAGGACAGGTACTCGTGGTGTACAGGGTAACGGTGGTCATGACAAAAAATCCTCTTGGGATCGGAAAATTCAGGCGCTATGGGCACCAGGATCGCTGCATGGTAGCGAGGTCGAATCTCTTTTCGGGTGCAAAGGCTCGCTGGTTTGCGACAGATCGTCAAAATTTCGATCCCTTCAGACGTGTTTGGCGATCACTGTCAAAACGGAAGCAGGGGCAGGAATTTCCCGTCAAGGGTGATCACTGCACGAGAGCCGCCTTGCGGGTCATCAACTTTTTTAATGTCCAGTTTGAAGTTGATCGCGCTGATGATTCCGTCGCCAAATTGCTCGTGCACCAGCGCCTTCAGGGTTGTGCCGTAGATCTGGATCATTTCATAGAAGCGGTAGATGGTCGGGTCGGTGGGGACACCGCCAGCGATGCTGCCGCGCAATGGGATGATCTGCAGACGAGCAATGGCGTCGTCGTCCAGCTCCAGGCGCTCGCCGACAATTTTTGCCGCACTTTCTGGCAGCGGGTGTTGGCCAAGGATCGCAGCAGTGACGTACGCCAGGCTCAGGCCGGTGCCGTCGGTGAGGTCCTGCCATGACAGATTTTTGCGGGCTTTTATCGCCAGAATGTCAGTGGTCAGGGCCAGGGTTGGGTCTTGATACGCGTGAGACTGATGCATGGGATGACTCCGTTAACTGTAAAGAGACGGGGCAGGTTTGAATCCGATCATGAGCGGATGCAACTATTAGTTCCAAGACGCATATACAATCCGAACCATAAGTTTTGCCTATAAGAGGCTTGCCGTGCTACTTCGACATCTGCGTTACCTGCTGGCAGTGGCCGATCATGGCAATTTCACCCGCGCGGCCCAGGCGCTGCATGTGTCTCAGCCAACCTTGTCGCAGCAGATCAAACAGCTGGAAGCGTCGCTGGGGGCTGAGTTACTCGACCGAAGCGCACGCTCAGTACAGCCTACGGATGCCGGTGCTGCTTACATTGAATACGCCCGTCGGGTCCTTCGGGAACTGGAGGCGGGCAAGCGCGCGATTCACGACGTGAAGGATTTGTCGCGGGGCACCCTGCGGCTGGGGATGACCCCGACGTTCATGGCCTACCTGGTCGGCCCGTTGCTGAGGGATTTTCTGGCGCTGTACCCGAAGGTTCAGTTCGAGGTATTCGAGTTGTCGATGATCGACATTGAAGCCAGGCTTGCGGATGACACCTTGGATATCGCCATTGCCTTCGCCGAAGGAGGCAATCCGGATATCCAGCATGTGCCGCTGTACGTGGAAAAACTCGGGTTGGCGGTTGGGCGTGATCACCGTTTATTCAATCGCACTGAACCTTTGTCACTGGCCGAACTGGAGCGCGTGCCCCTCGCGTTGCTGACGCCAGAGTTTGTTACCCGAACCTGCATCGACGATTACTACACCTCGCACGGAATTATCCCCCTGGTGATCGTGGAGGCAAATTCGGTCAATGCCATTCTGGAGATCGTCCGGCACACCGGCATTGCTACGATTCTTCCTGAAGCAACTGCCCTTCAAGATCCCACGCTGAGGAAAATCGAATGGGTGCAAGCACCTCCCCAGCGAACAGCCGCGCTGCTTCGGCGCAAGAACGGCTACCAAAGCACCATGTCGATGGAGTTTGAGAAACTGGTGAAGGCGAAGCTTTCTGACACCCGCTCGAAACCACTGTAGGCGCCAACGTGTTGGCGAGAGTCCTTCGGACCTGATCGCAGCCTTCGGTGCTCCTACAGAATTTTGTGCATCGCCCGAGTCTGTGGGACCGAGTTTATTCGGGAAGGGTTCAGTCCTGACACGCTGCAAATCTTAAACAGCACAAAGTACCACCCAGTTTACTGCGCGACAGCGCGACCCCTCCTACAAATGTTGTTTATTTGCCTGACGGCTTCCAGGTTTTTAACAGCAGCGCATTGCTGACCACCGAGACGCTGGACAAGGCCATGGCTGCGCCGGCGATGACCGGATTTAGAAAGCCAAACGCTGCCAGTGGAATGCCGACCATGTTGAAGACGAATGCCCAGAACAGGTTTTGCCGAATTTTCGCGTAGGTCTTGCGGCTGATGTCCAGTGCGGCAGGGATCAGCAGGGGGTCGCCGCGCATCAAGGTGATGCCAGCGGTGTGCATCGCGACGTCGGTGCCGCCGCCCATGGCGATGCCGATGTCCGCAGCGGCCAGGGCCGGGGCGTCGTTGATGCCGTCGCCGACCATTGCCACCACTCTGGTTTTCTTCAGCTCAACCACCATGGCCGCTTTGTCCGCCGGCAGCACTTGCGCATGCACATCGGCGATGCCCAGCGCTTGGGCCGCCCAGTGGGCGCTGCCTTGGTTGTCGCCCGTCAGCAAGTGGCTGCTGATGTGCCGCGCGGTCAGTTCCTTGATGGCCTGCTCGGCGCCAGGCTTAAGGGTGTCACCAAAGGCGAATAGCCCGAGTACTGCGGGCGTAGGACCCACCTCAATCAGCCAGGACAACGTTTGACCCTCGGACTCCCACGCCTGTGCGTCGGCGGTCATCCCCGCCATGTCGAGTCGGTTTTCTTGCAAAATCCGCTGGCTGCCCAAGGCCAATGACCGACCGTCTACTGTTCCGGTGATGCCCCGACCGGTCAACGACTGGCTCGCGGTCACTGAAGCGACCGGCAAATGACGCTCTTTGCAGGCGTCCAAAACGGCTTTGGCCAAGGGATGCTCACTGCCCAGTTGCAGCGCGCCGGCCCATTGCAGCAGCTGCTCTTGATTGCCATCCACTGCAGACACGTGGCTGATACGCGGTTTGCCTGAGGTTAAGGTCCCGGTCTTGTCGAGGACCACGGCCGTTACTTCGTGGGCACGCTCCAAGGCTTCGGCGTCTTTGATCAGAATGCCAAAACGCGCGGCCACACCGGTCCCGGCCATGATCGCGGTGGGGGTCGCCAACCCCAAGGCACAAGGGCAAGCTATCACCAACACCGCCACAGCATTGATCAGCGCGACTTCCATAGGGACGCCCACCCATAACCAACCCAGCAGGGTCACAATGGCAATCAGCAGTACCACTGGAACGAAGATTTCGCTGACTTTGTCCACCAGCTTTTGGATCGGCGCCTTGGCGGCTTGAGCGTCTTCGACCAGACGAATAATGCGCGACAGCACCGATTCGGCGCCGATGGCCGTGGTTTTAACCCGCAGCCGACCTTCGCCATTAATCGCGCCGCCGGTGACTTTATCCCCAGGCTGTTTGAACACTGGCAGGCTCTCGCCACTGATCAACGCTTCGTCGGCGTGGCTTTGGCCTTCGATCACCTCACCGTCAACTGGAAAGCGCTCACCGGGTTTGACTGACACCACATCGTTCAAGCGCAGAGCGCTGATAGCCACGTCTCGTTCCTGACCGTCGACGATTTGAATGGCGCGTTCGGGACGCAGCGCTTCAAGGGCGCGGATGGCCCCGGCGGTTTGCCGTTTCGCGCGGCTTTCCAAGTATTTGCCCAGCAGTACCAAGGCGATCACCACCGCCGACGCTTCGAAATACAGGTGCGGCATCTCGCCCGCTGCGGTTTTGGCCCATTCGTACACACTAAGCCCGTAACCGGCGCTGGTACCCAATGCGACCAGCAGGTCCATGTTCCCGGACTTGGCCCGGACGGCTTTCCACGCGGCGATGTAGAAGCGCGCGCCGAAGATGAATTGCACCGGCGTGGCCAAAGCAAACTGCACCCAGGGCGCCAACATCCAATGCACGCCGAACGGCTGCAACAGCATCGGAATCACCAGTGGCAATGCCAGGATAATCGCCAGCAGTAACGTCACGCGTTCAGTGTGCAGGTGTTTTTGTTGTTGTTTCAGGGTGGTTTGTCGGTCTTCGATCGGGCGCGCGCCGTAGCCGGCGTCATCGACCGCAGCAATCAATGCCGCCAGATCAGTAGCGCCGACAAACTCAATCCGGGCGCGCTCAGTGGCGAGGTTGACGCTGGCACTCTTGACCCCGGCGACTCGGTTCAGCGCCCGCTCGACACGGCCGGAACACGAGGCACAGGTCATGCCTGAGATAGAGAGGTTGGCGGTGGTGGACGCGATCATCACTGGGGCTCCATGAGTGATTTGACCCACGCAGCATCAACCTTCCCCTTAGGTTAAGGTCAAGGGTCTTTTTTAGTGTTTTATCGGAGAATGGTCGCCACTAGAGTGCGACGGAACCGGGTCATCGGCAGCACGCTACGGTCGGCCTTGGCCAGAATCGTTGCGCCTTGCAACGAAGCAACGATGAATGACGCCATATCCGTAAGGTCGATGTCCTTGGAGAGTTCGCCGGCTTGTGCGGCATCGCTGAGGCACAAAGCGATTTGTCGTTGCACTTCATTGAAAATCTCGACCACACGCAGACGGATGATCTCGCTGTGCATGCCGATCTCGACCCCGAAATTGCCGATCAAACAGCCATTTTCAACGCCATGGGCTTCCAGGCTGCTGATGTTGGCGTCGATATAGGCCAACAGCCGCGCAGTCGGCGTAAGGGCCGGGTTACTCAAGGTCTGATCGATGATCTTTGCCGTTTCCTCAAACGACAGGTCAAGAATCTCCAACCCGAATGCTTCTTTAGACGCAAAGTGGTTCGTGAACGAGCCGTTGGGCACGTTAGCGGCGGTGGTGATGTCACGCACGCTGGCGTTGGAAAACCCACGCTCGTGGACGACGCGCAGCCCTTCAGTCAGTATTTTTTCGCGATTCGATAGTCTGCTCATGGCGAATAATATGATCGTCCACATAAAAACCGTCAAGGCGGGGTTAGGGGCCAAAAGCCCCGTTCTGTAGGAGGCGCCGCGACGTCTTCGGCGCCGCGCTGTCACGCAGCAAACTGGGCGGTACTTTGTATGGCTTGAGGTTGCAGCGTGTCAGGACTGGCGCCTTCCCGAATAAATTCGGTCCCACAGTTTTTCGCGCAATGCACACATTTGTAGACGCTGCCGAAGGCTGCGACAAGGGCCGAAGGACCTTCGCCAACAAGTTGGCTCAGATGGCCGCCTCCCTGTAGATCGCCAGTGAATTGAATATCGAATTGCGGGAAGAGGCCCCGTGAAACCATGCGGCCGAACGCAGGCGTTGCGCAGGGGGTAACGAGGCAAGGATGCCGAGAAAGCCGTGCGCGGCCAGGGACGGCCGCTCACGGCGACCCCCGGAGCAACGCCGGAGTGAGGGAAGACCGAGCCTAAGCGAGGGCCCGCATGGTGGGGCAAGCGTTTTGGGGGACCTTTTGGGCGTTCCCGCGTTTGAAAAAGGTGCCTCGCTGTAAAAGCGAAACCATAAGATCAGCACCCACAAAGGCCGGATATACACACGGAATACAGCGCCAACCTGTTTGAGGTTGATGAGAGCCAACTTTTGCGAGGCTTTATCAGCTAAGCCGCATCGCCAACACGTAGGCTCTACAGATTGAACCACTCGCTGACAATTTAGCTCCCACACACTACGCTTAGGCCCACGCTTCACTGATCTGGATTTACTCAGTTCATTGCTATTTGAGCAGGGCATCCATCAGGCGCATTTGATGAACGAATACACCCCCCATAATTGGGCGCCGCACGAGCGTCCGGCCATTCCCGGCTCGCCCTCGACGCCGTTGCATCCAACGGGCAAGCGCGTGGCGTTCGCGCTTGTCGGGGTGATTGTGGCGTTGACCGGTGGCTTGGGAAACGCCTTGGTCGTGGCCAACTTGCCCTACCTGCAAGGCTCGCTTGGGGCGACTACGGAAGAAATTGCCTGGCTACCCGCCGCTTACGTCATGACCAACGTCTCGATGAACCTGCTGTTGGTGAAGTTTCGCCAGCAGTTCGGTTTGCGTGCGTTTACTGAAGTGTTTCTGGTGCTCTACGCCTTGGTCACGTTCGGCCATCTGTTCGTCAACGACTGGAGTTCGGCCATCGCCGTGCGTGCAGCCCACGGCATGGTCGGTGCAGCGCTCAGTTCATTGGGCCTTTATTACATGATTCAGGCGTTCCCGCAGCGGTGGCGAACCAAGGCCTTAGTGCTGGGTTTGGGTATGTCCCAATTGGCGATTCCGCTGGCGCGATTGGTGTCTGAAGATTTGCTATTGATCGCCGAGTGGCGAGGGCTGTACCTGTTTGAACTGGGCATGGCCTTGCTGTCGTTGGGCTGTGTGCTGCTGCTCAAATTGCCGCCGGGTGACCGCTTCAAAGCCTTTGAACCGCTGGATTTTCTAACCTTCGGCTTACTCGCTCCAGGCTTCGCGTTGCTCTGCGCGGTGTTGTCGTTAGGCCGGATTGACTGGTGGCTGGAAGCACCCTGGATCGGTATTGCCTCGGCGGCCTCAATCGTGCTGATTGTTGCCGGACTGGCCATCGAACATAACCGGGCCAGACCGTTGCTGATTACCCGTTGGTTGGGCAGCGGGCGGATTATTCGTCTGGCGCTGGGAGTGATCCTGAGTCGTATCGTGTTGTCCGAACAAGCGACCGGCGCTGTGGGTTTTTTGCAGGCGCTGAACATGAGCAGCCAGCAAATGCACACGCTGTACCTGATGATGTTGTTTGGCAGCGTCGCAGGTCTGGTGGTGAGTGCGTTAACCATCGATCCGTTGCACTTGTTCAAGCCACTGATCATCGCCTTGGCGATCATGGCCGTGGGCAGTGGCATGGACAGTTTTTCCAACAGCCTTACCCGGCCATCGAACATGTACTTGAGTCAGTTTTTACTGGCCTTTGGCGGCACGTTTTTTCTCGGACCCACGCTGGTATTGGGCCTGAGCGGGGTGATTGCCAACCCGCGCAATATCGTCAGTTTTTCAGTGTTGTTCGGCATCACCCAAAACATCGGCGGCTTGATTGGCGCTGCCGCCTTGGGCACGCTGCAAATCGTCCGGGAAAAGTTTCACTCCAGCAATATCGTCGAGCACCTGACCCTGATTGATCCACAAGTGCAGGCCCGGTTGCTCAGTTCCACCAACAGCTATGCGTCGTCTATTGCGGACCCCTCGTTGCGAAATCTTCAGGGCATTCGTGCGATTGCTGCTACCGCTACCCGGGAAGCTAATGTGCTGGCGTATAACGATGTGTTCATGACCATTGCGCTGGTGGCGGTACTGACCATGATCTGGGTTTTCGCCCGCAGTATTTGGCTGATGTTTACCACCCAGCCGCTTGATGCGCCTGCACCGCCACAACCGTCTTCCGTTCACTCTAATGGCGCCGAACTTTCATGACCGAGCCTAATACCCCTGTATACGCGCCGCCCGCAGCCGCCACAGGTCCGGCGCCTGCACCGATCATTGCGTCGCCGACCAGCCAGCCACGCTCGTTGCGGGTGCGAATTGTCTCGTCGGTGATCTTCGGTTCGGTGGCCCTGGCCGGGGTGTTGATCGTGCTGTATGCCTGGCGATTGCCGCCCTTCACCAGCGCCATTCAGCGTACTGAAAATGCCTTGGTTCGGGGCCAGGTCACGATCATTGGGCCGCAACTGAGCGGGTATGTGTACGAGGTCCCGGTACAGGACTTCCAATTTGTGAAGTCCGGGGATTTGCTGGTGCGGCTGGACGACCGTATCTACAAACAACACCTGGATCAGGCGTTAGCGCAACTGGGCGTACAAAAAGCGGCACTCGCCAACAACCTGCAACAGCGGCGCAGCGCCGACGCAACCATTCTGCAACGCCAGGCCGCGCTGTCCAATACCATGGCCCAGGTCGACAAAAGCGCTGCGGATTTACGCCGCAACGAAGCGTTGATCTCGGATGGCTCCGTGTCCAAGCGCGATTTGGACGTGACCCGTGCGGATAACGCACAGGCGGTCGCCGCCGTGGCTCAGGCAAAGGCAGCGCTGGAAATATCCCGTCAGGATTTACAAACCGTGATCGTCAATCGCGGTTCACTGGAGGCGTCAGTGGCCAACGCCGAGGCCGCCATTGAGCTGGCGCGGATTGACCTGTCCAATACTCGGGTAATCGCGCCACGGGACGGGCAGTTGGGGCAAATTGGTGTGCGTCTGGGAGCCTACGTCAACTCTGGCGCGCAGTTGATGGCGCTGGTGCCGGATCGTCTGTGGATCATCGCCAACATGAAAGAAACGCAGATGGCAGGCGTTCGCTTGGGTCAACCGGTGACCTTCAGCGTCGACGCGTTGGATGATCAGAAGATGCAGGGCAGGGTGCAGCGTATTTCACCGGCCACCGGCTCGGAATTCAGCCTGCTGCCAGCGGACAACGCCACCGGCAACTTCGTCAAGATCGCCCAGCGGATCCCGGTGCGGATCACCGTCGAACCCAACCAACCATTGGCGAAACGCTTGCGGCCGGGGATGTCAGTGGTGGTGAGTATCGACACCAGCCAGAGCGGCGACGTACCGCCGGACCCAGCTGATGACGATCAAGCGCAAGGCGACCCACTCAAAAAATCTGAGTAAATAACCAGTACAGTGAACCGGAAAGCACCATCGCCGCTGGCAGCGTTAATACCCACGCCATGGCCAGGTTGCGCAGGGTGCGCATTTGCAGCCCGGAACCGTTGGCGACCATGGCCCCGGCAACGCCTGATGACAACACGTGGGTGGTGGAAACCGGTAACCCATACATGTCCGCTGCGCCGATGGTGACCATCGCCACCAATTCAGCCGACGCGCCTTGGGCGTAGGTCAGATGGGTTTTGCCGATCTTCTCGCCAACGGTCACGACGATCCGTTTCCAGCCCACCATGGTCCCCAGGCCCAGCGCCACCGCCACCGCGATTTTCACCCACAGCGGGATGAAGCGCGTGGCAGTGTCGATCTGCGCCTTGAACTGCTGCAACTTGGCTTGGGTGTCAGCGTCGAAATTTCCGACCTTGTTCGCGGTGATCAAGCGAATCGTTTCTGAAACCAGGTACATGTCATTTCGTACGTTGGCCGTGGCCTCGGCGGGTACTTTCGACAGCGAACCGTAATCGCCCACTTGAATTCCGATCTTACCGGTCAATACGGCCAAGGCCGGGACCAACGTTGGCGTCACCTGTTTGGTGCGCACATAAGTCGTCAGCTCTTGGCGAGGATCGGCGGGCGCTGGCTGGGTGACACTTTTGCTCAATGCCAGCTGCGTAACCTGCGCCACGGCTGCGAATTGCACCGATTGGTCAGCCGGCATGGCGCGGTTCAACGCGTAGGCCATGGGCAAGGTACCCACCAGAATCAGCATGATCAGGCCCATGCCTTTTTGGCCGTCATTCGAGCCGTGGGCAAATGACACGCCGGTGCAGGTCAGAATCAGCAGGCCACGAATCCACAGCGGAGGCGGCGCATTGCCTTCTGGTGCCTTGTACAGCGCACGGTTCTTGATAAACACGCGCATCGCCACCAACAGCAATGCCGCAAATGCAAAGCCGACCAAAGGCGACAACAGCAGCGAATAGCCAATCTTGATTGCTTGGCTCCAATCGACACCGCTGGTGCCGTCGCGGCCATGCATCAGGGCGTTAGCCACGCCGACGCCGATGATCGAGCCGATCAACGTGTGGGAAGAAGACGCCGGAAGTCCTAAAAACCACGTGCCCAGGTTCCACATAATCGCCGCGATCAGCAGAGCGAAAATCATCGCAAAACCGGCCGATGAGCCGACCTGCAATATCAACTCGACGGGCAATAACGCAATGATGCCGAACGCCACTGCGCCGCTTGACGTCAGCACGCCGAGGAAGTTGAAACAACCTGACCACGCCACCGCAAAGTTGGGCGGCAGCGAATGGGTGTAGATCACCGTCGCCACGGCGTTGGCGGTGTCATGGAAACCGTTGACGAATTCAAACCCCAGCGCGATCAATAGCGCCACGCCCAACAACAAAAACGGCGTCCAGGTGGTTACCACCGTGCCCATGTCATCGACGTCGTGCATCAGGCTGTAGGCGGTAAACAACAAACCGCTGCCAAGCACAGCGAAAAACACGATCCAAGTGAGCAAGCTCGGTTTACGGTCTATACGCGGTCTGGAGCCAGAGGCCTGGACCAGCGAGTCCGGCGCCAAGGAGTTGCTGGGCATGATGTGAAGTCCTATTCATTGGAGTTCACTCAATGATCATTACAAAATGTGACAAATTTGCGATGCCATGGACGCCTACCCGCCGCCGGTCTGAAATGCGTTGTTCAAAAAACATCTCGCTTGCGAAATGCCCAACGCCCGGCGAGCAACGTAAAGGTCGCGACCAATGCCACCAGCACCCAGAAGCCCTCTGGATCAGTGGCCAGTGGAATGCCGCCGACGTTCATACCGAAGAAACCGGCAATGATGTTGATGGGTAGCGCAAGGACAGTGACCACGGTGAGAGTGAACAAAGTGCGATTGCTTTGTTCATTGAGCTTGGCGGCGATTTCTTCCTGCAACAATTTGATTCGCTCGCCCAGTGCGATGAGGTCGCTGATCACCAGCGCAGATTCATCGGTGGATTGGCGCAGCTCTTGAACATCAGCATCCAGCAACCAGGCGGGTGGTCGATTGAGCACGCGCATGAGTGAGCTCGGCTCGAGCGCCAATAGCCGTTGCAAGCGGACCAGCACCCGACGCATGGCGCCAAGGTCCGCCCGGTTTTCGCTCAGCCTTGACGACAATAATTGGTCTTCGATCTTGTCGACACTGAGCGTGGTCTTGCGCACGATCTGCTCAAGCACTTCGCCCTGATCACGCAGCAAGTGCGTGAGTAATTCCAGTGGTGAGCGAAAGCATTCCCCGCGTTTGACCGAATGCCGCAAGCGATCCACCGAATGCAACGGCTGCTGGCGGGCGCTGATCATTAGATGACTGCGGGTACATACCCACAACGTCGAGATGTCCGAAGAGACCATGCCGAAGTCGAACACAACGTCATTGACCACCGCCAGCAACGAGGCGTCAACGTGTTCGATGCGGGTCGAGCGCGAACCTTCGTGCAGCGCTTGGAAAAACTCCTCCGGCAATTCCAGATTGGATTTCATCCAGCGTTGGCATGCCGCGTGGGCCAGGTTCAGGTGCAGCCAAATGAACGCCTCAGGGTCTTGAGGGGTGTGCAAACAGTCCAGCGCGGTTGCCGAATCAATTTCCTGGCCGCGCTCGCCCGGTCGAAAGCGAAATCCGTAAATCAGGCCAAACAGATCTGAATCCTGACGGGTGTGCGCAATGCGTTGATTCATGGGGGCTCGCTGACCGTGAAGCGCCTGTCAGGGGCACAGGCTCGCCAAGGTCGCATCATCGCAAGCGCTTATTACGGTTTTGTTACCTTTCAAGTCAGGCGCTCAAGCGAGCCGTCACTTCATTTAGCTGACCCGACAAACCGTGCAAGTTTCGGCTGGCTGTTTCTGTGCGTTTTACGTTGTCCTGGTTCGCGTTGGCGATTTGGGTGATTTCGCTCAAGTTGCGTGAGATGTCTTCGGCGACGGATGTTTGTTCTTCTGCGGCCGTGGCGATCTGACGGTTCATGTCGCGGATAGCTTCCACCGCTTCGGTGATGCGGTGCAGCATGACACCGGCTTCGGTGACTTGCTGGACGCTTTCTTCGCTTCGGGATTGACCGTTTTCGATGGCCTTCACCGCTTCGACGGCACCGGTTTGCACGGTGCTGATGATTTGATTGATCTCGGCGGTGGACGCGGCGGTGCGTTGCGCCAGGCTGCGAACTTCGTCGGCGACCACTGCAAAACCACGGCCTGCGTCGCCGGCACGCGCCGCTTCGATGGCGGCATTCAGCGCCAGCAGGTTGGTTTGCTCGGCGATGCCGCGAATCACTTCGAGCACCTTGCTGATACGGCCGCTGTCGGTTTCCAATTGGCGGATGACTACCGCGGTATTGGAAATTTCCCCGCGCATATGGGTGATCGCAGTAATGGTGCTGCGCATCACCTGTTCGCCTTGTTGGGCGCTATGGTCCGCGTGGTCGGCGGCGGTGGCGGCTTGAGCTGCGTGGCGGGAGACTTCCTGAGCGGTAGCAGACATTTCATTCATCGCGGTGGCGACTTGATCGGTACGGTCGAATTGCTCGGTGGTGCCCTGGGATATCAACTGCGCAATCGCGCTTAGCTCGCCACTGGCGCCGTCCAAGTCCGATGCGCTGCGTTTCAGGCTGCTAAAAGTTTCAGCCAGAAAATCGCGCAGGGTGTTGGCGGCAATCGCCAGACGGCCCAGCTCGTCCTGGCGCTCAGCATTGACGCGTTGGCCAAATCTGCCCTCGCTCAGTTGGGCGACGTACTCGATCAAGCGTCGAATCGGATCGATCAAGTTCCGGTTGAGCAGCCATAAGCTCAGCAGTCCGATGATTAACCCAGATCCGAGCATCACCCCGATACCCAATAAAATGGTCCGGTTCGCGTCAGCACTGATCAGTTCGGATTGTTGATTGCCTTGTGTTCGTAACTGCTCCACCAGCGTGCTCATTTCTTCGCTGGTAGCTCGGTCCATGCCTTTGACGGCGGTATCACCTACCGTCGGGTCGCCGTTGGCAGCCACAAAGGCATCTCGGCCTTTCAAATAATTGGTCCCCAGCACGCGATGGCTTTCCCGCAGTTTTTCAATGCTGGATTTCAACTCAGGATTGGCGCTGGTCTGCGTGATGAGCTGACCCAGAATAGCTTGTACTTGAACTTGGCGTTCGTCGAACTGGCCCCAGTATTTGGTCAGTTCGACAGGCTGCTTGCCGCGCAACAGGACGTTCTTCCACTCCTGAACCTGAATCTTGAACTGAAGGTTGGCTTCATCCAGCAATTGCGAGGTGTGCAGCGGCCCATCGACCAACGCTTTGTAGTCCTGCACGCCGCTGGACAGGAAATGAAAGCATGCCAACGCAATCAACAACATCGCTAACAGGCTGCCGCCGAGCAACGCCAAAATCTGAGCTCTGAGGGATTTTTGCAAGAACATGGGCGGTATCTCGTGGCCAGGGACGAAAGCATTCCACGCCTGGAACGGCGCGCGACGATGACATCCCTGTCCCTTCGAACTCGGGATATCCCGCTGCTCGGAGGCTTATTACCAAGAGAGTCGGCTGACACCGGGGATTCTTGAATCCATTTGAATAGATAACATTCCCTCCCGCGGCAGGCCTAACGGGCACTCATATCATCGCCAACTGTTGTTTGCGCAGGGGCGTCGGCCAGGCACTCTCGATAGCACTCAGATCGGCGTCGCTCAACACCCACTGCGCCGCTGCTGCATTCAGGCGCAAGTGTTCGGGATCGACTGCTTTGGGGATGGCGATCACCCCCGGATGGCGCAGGACCCAAGCCAGGCAGATTTGCGCGGGCGTGGCGTTATAGCGGGCAGCGATGTCCCGTAGCACCGGACTTTTCAACAAACGTCCGCCTTGGGCAATCGGCGAATAAGCCATCAGTGGCATGCCGTTGGCCTCGCTCCATGGCAACAAATCGAACTCGATACCGCGCTGCTCAATGTTGTACAACACTTGGTTGGTGGCGCAGGCCGGGTCGTTGAGTTCCAGCAGGTCTGAGACGTCGAAATTGGACACACCCCAACGGCCGATCTTGCCCACCTCCCGTAACCGTTCGAAGGCTTCGGCGGTTTCTTCGAGTGGGTACTGTCCAGGCCAGTGCAGTAAGTACAGATCGATGTAGTCGGTGCCCAGCCGCTGCAGGCTTCGTTCGCACGCCGCCGGAAGTCCTTTGCGGCTGGAGTTATGCGGGTAGACCTTGCTGACCAAGTACACCAGATCGCGTCGCCCGACGATGGCTTCGCCGACCACTCGTTCAGCGTCGCCTTCGGCGTACATCTCGGCGGTATCAATCAACGTCATGCCCAGTTCAATCCCCAGCTGTAGCGCGGCGACTTCGTCTTTTCGCTGGGAAGCGTCTTCGCCAATGTGCCAGGTGCCTTGGCCGATGACTGGAACGGATGAACCAGCCAGATCGAGGGTTCGCATAAAAACCTCCTGCTGATGAGTGATATTGAATCGGGCAGCGGGATCGGGGAGTGGTTCAAAGTTTAAGCGCAAAGCGTTTTCTTGAATGTGACTGGCGCGGGGTTTTTGGGTGTCTATCCGGCTTTTGCGCAATCCGGCATTCAACTCACGATCTGCAGGAACCCACGTGTTGGCGAAGGTCTTACTGAAGTTCTATGTTTGCCGCGCGACAGCGCGGCGTCGAAGACGTGGCGGACCTTCCTACAAAAAACTGTGCATCACCGATATCTGTGGGACCGAATTTATTCGGGAAGGCTTGCGTCCTGACACGCTGCACGCAACGACCCGTTCACTTGTTACGCGCACTCTCCCAACCACCCCCCAACGCCAGGAACAAATCGATCTGGCCCATGGCGACTTGGGTATTGGCTGACGCCAGTTGCGCCCGTACATCGGTGTAGGTGCGGGTGGCTTGTAGGTCGGCGAGGAATGAAGCGCGTCCGGCGCGGAAGAAGCGGTGTGTTTGTTCCGCTGCCTGTTGCGCCGATTGTTGGGCATCTGCCAAGGCGTCGCGGCGTTCCAGCAGGGCGGTGTATTGCGCCAGGCTGGTTTGGGTTTCGCGGATCGCATTCAACACGGTCCCGTCAAAACGCGCCAAGGCGGCCTGGGTCGAGGCTTCGGCTTCGTGAATGCGTGCGCGTGAACCGTTCGAGGGGACGGTCCAGCTCAGTAACGGACCAAAACCCCAACGGTTGGTTGCCTGCTTGCCCAGGTCGTCGAGGATACCCACGGTGCCGATCGTCGCGCCGATGCTGATGTCCGGGTACAACTCCCCCGTGGCCACGCCGATATCGGCCGTCGCAACCGCGAGTCGACGTTCTGCCTGGCGCACGTCGGGCCGACGTTTGAGCAGCGCGGCGCCATCACCCACCGGCATGACCTGCGCGATGTGTGGCAGTTGGGCGCAGGTCGCAACACCAGCCGGCAACTGGTCGAGGGGTTTGGCCAACAACATCGACAACCGAAATAACCCGGCTTGGCGAGTGGCAGTGTAGCGGGGCAGCTCGGCGCCCAAGGACTTGAACTGCGTTTGCGAACGCGTGACCTGGGTCTCATCACCACGGCCGGCATCGCGAAGACGCTGGGTCAGCTTCAAACTTTCCCGCTGTAGATCCAATGATTGCTGGGCGATTCCCTGTTCTTCATTGGCCGCGCAGACTTGAGCGTAGGCCCGCACCACATCGGCGACCAAGGTAATTCGCGCGGTGTCGGACGCAGCCTGGGTCGCATCGGCATTGGCCTCAGCGGCCTCGATACCGCGTTGCAGCGTGCCAAACAGGTCGAACTGATACGAGGTACTGATGCCAACGTCACCGACATTGGACACCGGGACTTTTTCAGTCAACAGATAGGCTTCGCCTGACTCCTGCAAACGCTGCGCGCCGAGTTTCACGCTGCTGTGGAAGCCGCCGGCCGCCTGGGCTTCTTGAACCTGCATGCGGGCGCGTGAAAGATTAGCTGCCGCGACCCGCAGGTCGGTGTTGGTGGCCATGGCTTGCTGAATCAACTGATTAAGGCGCTGATCCTGATACAGCCGCCACCAGTCTTGCTCCACCGGTGCGGAGATCACATCGGCGCCTTTGCCCGCCAACTCGCCCTGTAAATCCGGGCGATTGAGGGCGGCGTCTTTGGGCAGGTGGTAATCCGGACCGACGAATTGGCAGGCCGACAACATCACGCTCAGCGCGAGGATCGTGAGACGGACGCCGGGCTTCATTTAGCGGCGTCCTTGTCTTTGGCGTCGTAGGCGGCGAGGTCGGCGTCGTTGATCATCGACACGGTTGCGGTGCGCCCGGCAATCATGCGGAAGTCTTCGGGCACGCTGTCAAAGGCGATTCGTACCGGAATCCGTTGCGCCAAACGCACCCAACTGAATGCCGGATTGATGTTTGGCAACAGGTTGGTACCGCTGCTGCGATCACGGTCTTCGATGGCGGCGACGATGCTTTGCACATGACCGCGCAAGCGGGTGTGGTCGCCAATCACGCGTATATCCACAGACTGGCCGATATGAATGCCGGCCAGTTTGGTTTCTTCAAAATAGCCGTCGATGTGAAACGACGAACCGTCCACCACCGACAACACTGCACGGCCGGCACTGACGAATTCTTGCGCACGCGGCGCACGGTCGTTGAGGTAGCCGTCTACCGGGCTGCGAATCACCGAGCGATCCAGGTTTAGTTGCGCCGCGTCCACTGCCACTTGGGATTCGCCCAGCGCTGCCAGGCCTCGGGCCTCGCGGGACTGACTTTCTTCCAGTTGTTCTTGGGCGACCAGATTACCCAGGCCCCGGTTACGTTTGTTTTCGCGACGGGCCTGTTCGTAGGCCTCCTGGCGTTCCGCGACCGTGGCTTGCGCCTGGCGCAGGGCCAGACGAAAACGGTCCTGATCGATGACGAACAGCACCTGGCCTTTGCTCACCACCTGGTTATCCACAACGTCCACGCGTTGGATCAGCCCGGAAACGTCCGGGGCGATCTGAACGATATCGGCGCGGATGTGCCCGTCCCGGGTCCAGGGCGCGAACATGTAGTACATCACCATGCGCCAGACAACAACGGAGGCAAAAATCACAATCAGCAGGGTCAGGACCACGCGGCCCAATGTCAGTAGAGGTTTTTTCATTTCATCAGGTATCGACTGAGAGTATCCACAGCGCCGAGCAGCAGAGCGTATAGACCTACGTTGAACAAAGCCCGGTGCCAGACCAGACGATAAAAGTGGGCGCGATTGAGCAGCGCATGCACCCCCAGGTAGAGTGCGTAGGTGATCGCCATTACGACCAACAGCGTGGGAAGAAAGATCCCACTGATGTCCACATCACCGATCATAACGGCGCTCCATCGAGCCCATAGGGCGGTTGTTCTTCAAATTCGCCCGCCGTCACGATCTCGACGCCAGGCAGCAATGCCAGGCGCAGACCGCTCAGAGCGTGCAGTAAGTGGATACGGGTCGGGTCATCGCCCATCCAGTCAAATGTCATTGAGCGCCTGGCCCGGTCCATGGTTATCAACAGGCCTTTGGGCGCAGGCAAGCGTTCTCGGGCATCAAGGCACGCCTGGAAATAAGCGCTGACGTCATCGATGACCTGCCGCAGCAATGTCTGTGGCACGGGATGAACCCGGGGCAGGTACGCCAGCAAATCCAACAGGTTGAGCGTGACGCGCAGCTCGCGCAGGGCGATGCCGGTGTCTTGCGCGGTGATGGTCAGGCGCGGCAAATGCTGCATCAAGCGGTCGAGCATTTTCACCGCCATTAGCCTGTGCTCATTCAGCGTCCCCGGCTGACTGAGGCTGGAGATGTCACGCCAACCGAAACGCGTCAGGCGCTTGGCGGCAAATTCAACCCCGAACGGCCGCACCACCAAGGTCCAGACAAACGCAAACAACAGGCCGACCGGGCCGGCCATGTTGTTATTGATGAAGACCAGAAAGTCGGTGTCGTAGGCGCCCTGGATGCTGATGAAGGTTGCCGTATTGACCAACGTCAGCAGGGTGCCGAGGTAGAAACGCGGTTGCACGGTCAGCGTGGCGATCCAGATAAAAGGAACCGCGAACGCGAGGACTAGCATCGGGAAGTCGTTGAGGTTTGGCAGCACTAAGAACAGGTACAAACTGGCCAGGATTACCGCCACGGTGGTCCAGAAAAAGAACCGGTAAATCTGCGGTGCCGGATCGTCCATGGCCGCAAAAAAACTACAGGCCACGGCCGCGAGAATCACCGCACTGCCGCCTTCGGGCCAGCCCAGCAGAATCCATAACACCGAAGCGACGATGATCGCCGCGACCCCGGAAAGCACCGAATACAGCATCAAACCGCGATCCAGAAAGGGCGTCAGTCGACCCAGGCGCCAGTGCCGATACACGGCGCGCCATGGGGATTGATCGTCCGTGCGCAGGGCATGTTGCAGGCTGCGGCAGTCTTGCCATAAGTCCACCCATTCACTCAACCGGTACAAGGCGTTGGACAACAATAAATGGTGTCGATCATCGAGTTGTTCCGGGCTGGGTTGCAGTTGCTCAAGCTTGGCGTGTAACGCCTCCCACTTCTCCAGAGAGGCGCTTTTTGGGGTGCCTTTCAACCAGGCGCGGACGTCTTCCAGCGCCGATTGCAGGGGCCCAAGCAGTTCAGGGGTGCGCCGTTCCACTGCCCAAAGGGCGTCGTCCAGCGCATCAATGACCGGCAGCAAATGAATCATCCGACCGCGCAATTCTTTGCTGTTGCGCAGGCTTTGAGGGCGCACGCCTTCGTGGGACAACTGGCCGATCATCAGCTCCAGGGAATTGAAACTGCCCACCATGGCCGCGCGCAGTGAGCCAATCTCTTCGGACTGCTGAGTACGGCTCAGAAAGCGATCGCTATACGCAGAAGCGTCGGCGAACCATTTGTTGGCGGTGTCCATGACCACTGGGGCCAAGTGCCGAGGCCAGAACATGGCGCCAATCACGGCAGCACAGACGATGCCGAGAAAAATCTCTTCGGTGCGCGCTATGGCAATGTCAAACACGGCCATCGGGTTGTCCACCACCGGAAACGCAATCAGCGGCAGGGTATAACCGGCGAGCATAAAGGCGTAGCTATTTGCCGTGCGCAAGTGCAACGAAAGGAACAGCAGTGTTCCGGTCCATAAGGCAATTACAATCGCCAACAGAATGGGGGTTTGCACAAACAGCGGCACGAAAAACACTGCCGCCGCTGCGCCGGCAAAGGTGCCGATAGCGCGGTACAGCGCTTTGGAACTGGTCGGGCCAACAAACGGGCTGGACACGATATACACGGTGGCCATGGCCCAATAAGGCCGAGGCATTTCCATGATCAAGGCGATGTACAACGCTACCATCGACGCGGCGAACGTCCGCACGCCGAAGAACCAGTCACGTGCGGGCGGTACGCTGGCAAAAAAGCCCTTCACGACAACCATTCCGCGTCGTGGTGGTCAGGGTCTTCATGGCCAGCGTCTTCGAACGCGTGCAACACCCGCAGGGTTGCTTCCAAGTCGCTGACTTCAACATTTTTCAGCACCTTGTGGCGCAGGCTTTTCAGTTCGTCTTCGATGGACAGCGCCAGCGTTCGGCCGCTGTCGGTCAGGCTCAAGGATTTGGCGCGGCGGTCAGTCGGGTCTTCGGTGCGCAGGACAATATCGGCGGCACACAACTGATCGAGCAAACGTACCAAGGATGGGCTTTCGAGTCCCGCAGCGTGGGCGACGGTCACTTGGCGCACGCCATCACCCAGACGCAGGATCATCAGCAACGGCATCGCGCAGGCTTCGGAGATGCCGTAATTGACTAGCGTGTTCTGGCAAATCCTACGCCAGTGGCGAGAGGCCGCGACGATGCTCCGGCTGATGCTCATTTGCAGTAAATCTAGGGTCATGGCGTTGCCGGCAGAAATAGTTGAAGGTGATATTATTAGGACGCTAACTAATATCTTGTAACAGTGTTGCTGTGACGTCAACCGGCATTTTTGCGGACTGACGAGATGAATTTGCACAGGGGTCAACAGTCCAACTGTCCATCAGCGGTGCGTGATGTTCCGAATACGTTCAATCGACAGGTGACCTGCATGAGTCGTTCATTGCGAAACCTTCTTACCCGATCTTTGTTAACCGCCGGGAGCATGGCGCTGTGTTTGCAATTCACCGCGCAGGCCGCACAACCGCGCTTCACCCTGGGCATGCCGGACGCTGAAGACAATGCGTTCTTCTCGGCGGATAACGCCGCTCTCGCCAATGGCTGCGGGGGCGAAAACATTTCGCCCGCGCTGTACTGGAGCAACCCGCCCCAAGGCACGCAAAGTTTCGCCTTGGTGATGCACGACCCGGATGGGCAAAAAGGTTTGGGCGTTGATCACTGGCTGCGTTATGGCCTGCCGTTCAGCCTTGGGCAGATCGTGTTGGGGGTCGGCGCCGAATCGAAATTTGAAGGCATGGGCGGCACCAACACCCGCGGCACCACCGATTACATGGGCCCCTGCCCGCCACCGGGAGACAGCCCCCATCACTTCGTGATTCAACTGTATGCCTTGGATTTGGCCCACGATGCGCTGAAGCCCGGCTTGAGCGGTGATGAATTACGCGCTGCCATAAAGGGCCATATCTTAGGGGTGAGCAGCGTGGTGCGGCGGTATCAGCGGTAAGCAGCGAAACCTGTAGATACCGTCTTGTTGGCGAAGGTCCTTCGGCCCTTGTCGCAGCCTTTGGCAGCGTCTATAAATGTGTGCATTGCGCGAAAAACTGTGGGACCGAATTTATTCGGGAAGGCGCCAGTCCTGACACGCTGCAACCTCAAGCCATACAAAGTACCGCCCAGTTTGCTGCGAGACAGCGCCGCGTCGAAGACGTGGCGGACCCTCCTACAGCCCTTCAAGCCGGAAACCCCAACGCAAACCGAATCCGCCCGTTCGCCGGCTGGGTCACTTCAACCCTTCCGCCGTGCAGGTGCATGATTGCCGCGACAATGGCCAGGCCAAGGCCGTTGGAGTCGGAGCTTTGGTGGCGGGAGGCGTCGCCGCGGTAGAAGCGGTCGAAGAGTTTGGTCAGGGACGCTGCGGCCAAGACCGGGCCTTGGTTTTCAACCTGGATTAGCCATTCACGGTGACGTTGTTCGACCACCACCACGATCTCGCTGCCTTCGTCGGCATAGCGGATCGCGTTGGCGACCAGGTTACTCAGCGCCCGCCGCAATAGGATCGGGTCCGCGTGGAGCATGCCGCCGCCCGTGGTGTGGATTGTCAGTTGGCGCTCGTCGGCCAAGCCTTCGAAATAACCGGCCACCCGCTGCATTTCGTTTTCCAGGTTCAACGGTTGCCGCTCAAGCACGGCTTGGGCTTCATCGGCGCGGGCGAGGAACAGGATGCTTTCTACCAGCCGCGAGATACGCTCCAGCTCTTCCAGGTTCGACGCCAACAGCGCCTGGTATTCATCAACGCTGCGGGTCTGCCTTAACGCCACTTGGCAATGGCCCATTAACGAACCTACCGGGGTGCGAATTTCATGGGCCAGGTCGGCGGAGAACTGGGTCAAGCGTTGGTAGCCGTCGGACAGCCGATCAAGCATGGCGTTGAACGCTTCGCTGAGTTGGTGCAACTCAATGGGCGTGTCGCGCCCATCAAGACGGCTATCTAGCCGCGCCGGGGTGATGTCGGCTGCGTGGGCGGCCATCCGTCGTAACGGCCGTAAACCACGGCGCAGCAACAGATAACCGAGCAGGGCGGTGATAACAAACGCCAAGGTCACGGCGGCATAAATGCGTTGGCGGAAACTGGCGAGCATGGCCATTTCTTTGACCATCACATGGGCTGCCACCAACTGCACTGGCGTTCCTTCCGACAGCACTTGGGTCGATGCCGCACGTAACGGCACACCTTCCCGGCTCATGCCACTGCGCAGGTCGCTGTCATTCAAAGGGCGGTCTTGGCCTGCCACGGGTAAATCCGGCAGCGGGGCGTGCAACGGGTTCACGGAAATCACCGGTGGTTTGCCGGGCTCGCCAATAATGAAAATGTCTTCTTCACTGTCGAGCATGTTCTCGAACAGTTGCGGGCTGCTCTTGAACTTGGCCAAGGTCAGGTCGTAACGCAGCAGTTTGCGAAAGTGATCGAGCCGCGCCAGCACTGCGTGGTCGCTGCGCCGCATCACGGTTTCTTTCATCGACTCGTATAAATACAACCCTGCGCCCGCCACGGTAAGCATGGCCACCAGCGCGAACGCCAGCGAGGCGCGCAGGGTCAGGGATGGCTGGCGTCGGGCGCGCACGGTCGTACCTCGCAGACGTAACCGATGCCACGCACGGTATGGATGAGTTTCACCGGATAAGGCAAGTCGATTTTGCTGCGCAGACGTTTGATTGCTACATCCACCACGTTGGTGTCGCTGTCGAAATTCATGTCCCAGACCTCGGAGGCTATTTGCGCTCGGGACAATACATCGCCCTCGCGCCGCAACAGAAGATGCAACAGCGCGAACTCTTTATTGGTCAGGACGATGACCTGTTGCTGACGGGTGACGCGACGGCGCAGTAGGTCCAGTTCCAGATCGGCAATATGGAAATGGTCCGGCTCGCGGACCACGCCCCGGCGCAGCACCGTGCGAATCCGCAACAGTAATTCGGTAAAGGAAAACGGCTTGATCAAGTAGTCGTCGGCGCCCAGTTCCAGGCCGCGAATACGGTCTTGCAGTTGATCGCGGGCAGTGAGAAACAGCACCGGCACATCCTGTTTCGCGCGCAGCACTTCAATGATCTGCCAGCCGTCGATGCCGGGCAGCATGACGTCGAGCACGATCAAGTCGTAACGCTGTTCGAGGGCCATGTGCAGGCCGTCGGTGCCATGTTGGGTCCAATCGACTTTATAGCCGGACTCGCCAAGGCCCTTCTTCAGGTACTCGCCGGTTTTGGTGTCGTCTTCGATCAGCAGAATGCGCAGGGTGTGGCTCCTTCCAACGAGGCGCGTTGGGCATGACTGACGGCGTTGGCTGGGTTCAAGTGCGCGGCGGAACCTGGAGTTTAACCAAGTGTCGGACGAGTGTCGGTGACATTTTTGTCATCCGTTTCGGTACAGGTGGAAATGACAAAAATGTCATTTCCCGGTCATCCTACGCACCGGGTTCAAGGGGGATGATGATTGCCAATTCAACCCAACCAGGTAATGACATGAAGAATGCACTGTCCACCACGTTCGGCCTTCTTTTGCTCAGCGCGGCCGTCATGGCTCAAGCAGCAGACATGCCGGTCGTTAAGCCTATGCGCGGCACCATCGACAGCGTGCAGGCCAACACCTTGAATTTCACTGATCGGGCCGGTAAGCACGAAACCATCGCGCTGACGGACAAAACCGCGATTCGGGTGATTTCAAAAACCGGCCTGGACTCGATCAAGCCTGACAGTTTCGTCGGTTCAGCGGCCACCGCTCAGCCAGACGGTACCTTGAAAGCGCTGGAAGTGACCGTATTCGAAGCTAGCCTTAAGGGCAGCGGCGAAGGTCACTACGGTTGGGAAAATGCCGATGGCAGCACCGGCACCATGACCAACGGCACCGTAGGTAAACTGTCCACCACCAACGGCCGCACCATGACCGTGATGTACAGAGGCGGCGAGAAGCAACTGGTCGTACCGGATGACGTTCCTATCGCCTATGTTCAGCCAGGTGAACGTGCGCAATTGGTCGCCGGTGCGAAAATCGTAGTGTTCCCTGCCGACGACGGTAAAACTGCTCGGGGTGTAGCAGTCGGCAAAAACGGGTTTGCACCACCGATGTAATTCGGATGACGGCGGCGCATAGTCAATACCGCGCCGCACTCTTCGCGAATGAATTTGCTCCCACAGGGAAATCCGTGGGAGCGAATTCATTCGTGAAGGCGTTGTATCAGTTCCCGCGAAGGAGACCGCCATGGGCACTCGACGTATCCACCCCTGGCCGGTGCGACTCACGCATTGGCTGAACGCATTAGGCATGGTTGGCATGTTCATGAGCGGCTGGGGGATCTATAACGCTTCACCGCTTTTCCCCTTCAGCTTCCCCCGTGGAATAACCTTGGGCGGTTGGCTCGGTGGTTCCATTGGCTGGCATTTGGCAGTGATGTGGCTGCTGGTGATCAACGGCCTCATCTACGTGTTGTATGGCGTGTTTAGCCGCCATTTCAAACGCGATCTATTACCTGTCACCCCCAGCGCGGTAAAGCGCGACTTCATCGACGCTCTGCGTTTTCGTCTGGCGCACCAACACGGGCGTTATAACGCAGTGCAGCGCTTGTCCTATTGGCTGGTGCTGGCGCTGGGTGTGTTGGTGGTCTTGTCCGGGTTATCCATTTGGAAACCGATACAGTTTCAGGTGCTGGTCAATGTGTTCGGCGGATATGACTTCGCTCGCTATGTACACTTTGGCGCCATGGCCGGGATCGGCGCGTTTGTCGTCGTTCACCTCGTGTTGGTGCTGTTGGTTCCGCGGACCTTTTTGCCGATGATTACCGGCGGTACTCGGGAGAACTCCAATGACTGACCCCAAGCAGCGTCCGCCCCGGATCATTCTGGAGCCGGCCCAGCAAACGCAATTGTTCAAACTTCAACGCCGCTCGTTCTTGCGCGCCGGCCTGACCCTCGGCGCTGTGTCGATGCTCACCGGCTGCAACTTCGAAGGCGACGACGCCGTGGATAAAACCCTGTGGGCCATGTCTCGCTGGAACGACCGGGTTCAAGCCTGGCTGTTCAGCGGGCAACGCCTGGCGCCGACTTACGATAAGTCGAAAGTCACCAATCCGTTCCCGTTCAATGCGTTCTATGCCGAATACAACGTCCCCGACATTGATCTATCGACCTACAGTTTGGCGGTGTCCGGGCTGGTGCGAGACAAACAAGCCTGGTCCATAGACGGTTTGCGCAAGCTACCGCAACGCACCGACATTACGCGCTTGATCTGTGTGGAAGGCTGGAGCGCCATTGGGCAGTGGGGCGGCGTGCCGTTGCGGACCTTTCTTGAGCACATCGGTGCAGACACCACGGCCAAGTTCGTCGGCTTCAAATGCGCGGACAAGTATTACTCAAGCCTGGACATGCCCACCGCGCTGCATCCACAAACCTTGCTGGCGCTGGATTTCGGCGAAGTGGCGCTGCCGCCGGATTATGGTTATCCGTTGCGGGTGCGAGTACCGACCAAACTGGGGTTCAAGAATCCCAAACATATCGTCGAGCTGTTCGTGACGAATGACTACCCGGGCGGGTATTGGGAAGATCAGGGTTACAACTGGTTTAGCGGGAGCTAACCCAGAACCTGCTGGATCTACACCCGTGGGACCGAATTTATTCGGGAAGCAGTCGGCGCGGTGTTACTGATGTACCGAGTCGCCTATCTTCCGAATAAATCCGGTCCTACAGAAAGTCTGGATCGGCTGCATCTCAAAACAGGATGCAGCCTGTCCGCACTTAGTTCAGACCTAACTTGCCACGCAATGTGGACAGGTCTTCAGCCAAGGTGTTAACCGGGCCAACCATTGCTTTACGGTCTTTGGCGCTGACTTTGTCATACGTCTCGTAGCCGCCGTCCTTGGTTTTGTACTTGACCAGGATTTTGTTGACCGCAGCGAAGTTCTTGTCGACTTTGGCAGCGAATGCCTTGTCTTGCTGTTCGATCTGCGGGTGGAACAGGTCTACGATTTTCTTCGCGCCGTTGATGTTGCCTTCGAAGTCATACAGGTCAGTGTGGCTGTAACGATCTTCTTCACCGGACAACTTGGTCTTGGCCACTTCTTCCATCAACGCAGCAGCACCGCCAACCACTTTTTCGGGTGGGAAGGTCAGGCCAGCAACGCGGGTTTGCAGCTCTTTCACGTCGTTGTTCAGTTTTTCAGCCAGATCGCCGAGGCCATCGGTGGTGTTCTTGGCGAACAGGGTGTACTCGAGGCGGTGGAAGCCGGTGAAGTCAGGGGCATCTACGTTGTCAGCGTGGTCATCGACACGGGAGTCGATGGACTTGTCGAGGTCGTCAAACAGCTCGGCGATGGGCTCGATCGACTCGTAGGAAACGCGAGTGGTTGGGTACAGCTTCTTGGCCGTGGCCAGATCGCCTTTCTTGATTGCGTCGGTGAACTTCTGGGTGTCAGTGCCCAGGGTGTCCAGCTGTTCGGTGACATAAATCTTGTAGTCAGAGACAGGACCTACCAGATCCAACGGCGCCGTTGCCGCGAAAACGAACGGAGTCTGGAGCAAGCCAAGGGTGAGCATCAATGCAAGAGGCGACTTTGTCATGGGACGATTCCGGGTAGGGTTGTTATGAGTCATGCGTTTTTCGTTGAGCTTGAAGCGGCGAGCAGCGAGCGGCCGATGTAATCCTTGTCGCTGACGACACCAGGCAGGGTGAAGAAGTAACCGCCGCCAATCGGCTTGAGGTACTCCTCCA
The DNA here is from genome assembly GCF_034350045.1 of Pseudomonas sp. CCI4.2. NCBI lineage: Bacteria > Pseudomonadati > Pseudomonadota > Gammaproteobacteria > Pseudomonadales > Pseudomonadaceae > Pseudomonas > Pseudomonas sp. CCI4.2. Next base: position 3,132,330 of record NZ_CP133781.1, read on the forward strand.
GCGGCTCGCCATTGAGACGGGTCTGTACGGTGATAAACCCTTTTTCCAGATCAGACTGGTAACAGATGAACAACAGGCCCATGTCCAGCTGGCCGTTTTTGCTCACGCCGTTGGAGTAGTTGAACGGGCGACGCAGAATCCGGTTGCGCTCAGTGGCGGCGGTGCGCGGGTTAGCCAAACGGATGTGAGAGTCCATCGGCGTGACTTTGCCTTCCGGGTCGGCGGCGTATTTAGGCTCGTCGCTTTCCCGTTTGCCATCCATCGGCGCACCGGTCACCTTGTGGCGGCCAAAAATGGTTTGTTGTTCTTGCAGCGGCGTCCGGTCCCAGCGCTCAACGAAGTTACGGATGATGCGTACTGCCTGGTAACTGCCGTTCGCGGCCCAGGTCGGCTCGTCGGAGTCGGGTTGGACCCACACCAGCAAATCCATGGCCTTTTGGTCGTTGGAGTCCGGGTTGGCCGAGCCGTCGCGAAAACCCAGAAAGTTACGTGCGCTTTCGGCCGGTTGACCCGGTTTCAGCGGTGCCTGTGGCGGTACGGTGCCTTCCTGCTTCCAGCGCACCAAGAGTAAATCCGGCAAGTTCTTCACGATGTCGCGCAGGGCGTGGATGTTGCTGTCCGGCGTGTTGGAGCAGAACTGAATGCTCAAGTCGCCGTGGCAGCAATCAGGCTCAAGGGCGTCGTTGGGAAAACCGACCATCTCAATCAGGTGCTTGGGTTTTACCGAAGCAAGACCGAAACGCTCATCGAACAACGAGGCGCCTACCGACACTGTGACGGTCAGGTTGTCTGGGGTGACCACCGGGCCAAGAATGCCCGAATCCGTGGGTGGAAACTTAGCGTCGACTTGCGGCACAGTGCCGCCAGTCATGAGAAACGCGATGCGCTCGTTCAACGTACGAAACAGGCGTTCCAGGTCCTCACGGTCAGTCGCCAACACGTCAAACGACACCAGCATGCCGGCAGCCGGGCGCGGGGTGATGATCCCGGTCTGATGACGACCGAAAAAATCGTGGTGATCGTGGGTCTGTTCGCTGTGAGGCGCTTCGGTCACTTTGGCCGCAGTGGCTGCCAAAACGTTGCCGCTCAGGCTCCCGCCGGCCAATGCTGCGCCTGCCGCGCCAAGGCCCATGAGCACTCGGCGGCGTTGAACTGACTCTGGAGCATCTTTGTTCTTTGACTCTTTCATGAGGGTACGTCTTCGCTTTAATTCAAAAATCGAGAGGCCGCTGTTCAGAGATTCGATAGGCCTAAAGCCGGGTCGATTCCATCGAGTGCATCGGCCAATGCCTTGGCCTTGTCTGAAATCTGCTGGCGCTGTTCAGCCGTTACCTGGTCGTACGGACGGTAAACACCGTCGGTGCTCAACCCCTTGAGCTGTTCGTTCAGCGCGGCGGTGGCGCTGTCGATGCGCTTGAGCAGGTCGGCGTTAGACATGACCAACAGCGGCCGCATCAGCTCGATAACCTTGCGGGTACCGTCCAGGTTGGCGGCAAAGCCATTCAGGTCGCTGTGGCTGTAACGTTCTTCTTCGCCTTTGCTGCGAATGTCCGCGAGGCTGTGCAGGGCGTGAATGACGCCGCCCACCAGTTGCTCAGGCTGCATCGATTGCGCCAGCAATTGTTGCTTGAGGCGGATGACGTCGGCTTGCAGCTTCTGCACCACCGGGCTCAGGCCTTCAACAGTATGTTGGTCGAACAGGCTGTACTCGATGCGGTGGAAGCCACTAAAACCGGGGTCTTGCTCGCGTTGTTCGTAATAGTCGGCGCGGGCATTGATCGCATTGTCGATTTCGGAAAAACGCTGGGCGGCAGGGGCGATGCGCTGATAGGCCGCACGGGCTGGCAGGTAGGCCGCTTGCGCCTGGCTCAGGTCGCCGGCATCGACAGCGGCTTGCAACGCAGTTATCGCCTTGAGCAGCGCCGAGCTTTGCAGGCTCATGTACACCCGGTATTCCGACAACGGGCCGAGGAATGCACCCAGAGTGGGTTTGGCCTTGGCGAACGCATCGGAAGCGGCGGTCGGGGTTACCTTCATGGTGCCGTGGGGATTGCTCAGCAAACCGCAGGTAATCGTGTAGTCGCCTGGCTTGAGGTTGGCGTTGATCACCGCACTCAAACCGGGGGCAATGTTCTCGCGCTCTTCGAGCACCATAACGCCGTCGAGGATTTCCCACTCAACTGCCCGTTCCGAGCGGTTGACGATTCGAAATGCAGTACGTCCTGCAGGCACAGTCAACGCGTCGGGTTCACAGTTGTGGGCGTGAATGGTGACCGTCACCTCTGCGCTGTTATTGGCCTCACGCTTGTGCATCGCGGCCTGAGACGCAAAGTAAAACAGCCCGCCAGCCGCAATCATCACGACCACAGAGCCAGCAACCGCCAAGCGCAAGACACGAGGAGGCTTGGCTTTCTCAGGAAGCCCGGAGGGAAGATTCGACATGGGTGCCCTTATTTATTCGTAACAGAAGAGGAGTGGTGGTGATGATGATCCGGCTTGGTGGGCAGGCTCACCACTCTGGGGTGCGGCAGGAAAAACAGCACCAGCGCGCCGATCAGGTAGATCAGATACACGCTAAGCGTGCTGACCGTTGGCGCGTCCTGATAACCGAACATCCCGGCCAGCACTGAGCCTAACGGCCCATCCATTGGCAACGTAGCGCTGATGTCAAAGACCACAGACTGCAAGTGATTCCACCGCCCTGCCTCATGCATGGCTTGGACCGAGGTGGACAGAATCCCCGCAGCGACCACCAGAATGAACAGCCCGGTCCAGCGGAAAAACAGGCTCAGGTTCAAACGCATGCTGCCGCTGTAGATGGCGAAACCCACGCCAATCGCGAGGATCAATCCCAGCAGGGCGCCTATGGGAGCGCCAGGCCCTTCGCTCTGTTGGAACACTGCCAACAGGAAAAATACGGTTTCCAATCCTTCGCGGGCCACGGCAAAAAACACCATGGCGATCAGCGCATAGACCTGGTTTTTCGAATTGGACAGTGCCGCGTCAAGGGACGCATGCAGCGCGTGTTTGATTGAACGTGCCACCTTGCGCATCCAGAACACCATGGAGCTGAGGATGGCGACCGCAATCAGGCCGACAATGCCCTCGAACAGTTCCTGCTGACGCTGCGGGAATTCTGCACTCATCATTTCCAGACCGCCGCCGACCAACAGTGCCAGCGCCAAGGCGAGAAAAACGCCAATCCAGACGGCGGGCATCCACTCGCCACGCCCGGTCTGCTTCAGGTAGCTGGCAATGATGCCAACGATAAGCGCGGCTTCAATCCCCTCGCGCAGCATGATTAGAAAAGGAACAAGCATTTTTCACCACGTAATTCAGTAGGATGTTTTTCAATGCACAGCGAAGAAACATGCGCATGGCAATGCGTAACATAATGATACTCATTATTGACTGGGGCTACCTGTTTTTTTCAAGGCGGTGAAAACTGTGCGCCGCGCCAGGTCAAATTCAGGTTTCACAGCAATAAGGGGTACCCACAGACGGACACCCCACAGGGTCGGTCTCAGGTTCTGAGTCGGCCAAACAGCGGTGTCGGCGCCGCCCAGATCATGGGAGTAATCAGGGTGACGCTGATCGATGGATTGGGCCTTGAAACCCGCGGCTAAACACTGACCGGGATCAAGAATGGTGTGTCTAGGTAAGAAATATTCGTATTCGCTGTTACACCATTCGTTTAACGGTGTCGTCCCGGCGCACGAAGTGGTGCCAAATTGCGGCGACGACGTGCAGGCCGATCACGTAATAGAAAATCGTCCCTAGCAACACATGCAGGTTTTCGAGTAACTCTGCGGTGGGTTTCGATACATCGAACGGTGAGGGGATCGCCAGGGAGGTTAGCGGGACCGGTACCTTGCCGTTGCCCAGCAATACGGCAAACAGACCCAGCAGCGGCTGAGCGAAAAGAAACGCATACAGCGCGTAATGCGACAAGGTTGCTAAGGTCTGCAGCGCGCCCTCAAGCGGCGGGGTGATTCCAGGAGGCGCATGGCGGTGACGCTCGGCGATGCGAAAAAACGCCAAAAGAAAGACCAGAATGCCGACCCAGAAATGGGTCTGGATCACAAACATCCGTGGGTCCGATCCCTTGGCAAACTGACTTCGACTGAGAATCAGGGTGTAAGCCAGCACGATCAGCACCGCCATTACCCAGTGCAGCCAACGGGCTTTTGCGCTGTAACGTGGATTCAGCGAACTTATACTCACGGTGATTTTTCCTTGGACAATTATTTAAGCAGAGCATTTTTGATGCACGCGCACTGCGCATACCATCAAGAACACCTTAGAAGGAGACTTACAACGAACGCAACGCGTCAGTACCTTTGTGTATAACCAGTAGGTGGTAATTCCACTCAATTGAACGATATTCCAAAAAAATTCCCACTGCATTGAGTTATTTCATTTTGCTCTAACCACGCGCGAATCCTCGTCATTCGAGCTGTTTTATAGCGATTAATGTTTAAAAAGTGTTCAAGCCGCTTTGACATCAGCACTTTCTGGATCCAACCTCATAACGTGGCGTTGGTTAGGGAGCGAAACGAAATAGATTGAAAAAATAAAAGGCTGTTTTCCGGTTGGACCCACTCGAAATAATCTTCGCGCATTGGGTGAATGCGACGACCTGATCGCCATTGCCAGATCTATGACGGACGTTTCCAAGGATGTTTACTTTGTTCCGCAGGGGTCAGAGGAAACCATGGACAGAAAGAAGATTTTAATTTTTGGTGCTGGAAACCTGTGTTTTCAACTGCTTCAGATGTTAGCGCTTCGCAACAATTTTCACCTGTTTGTCGCCAGTCGTAAATTGGAAAAAACCACCCGTCTTTGCAATTTGGTGCAGTTGTCGACCTTGCAGTTAGAGGTGATGAGCTCAATCACCGCTGTTGAGGCGAACCTCAACGATATCTACAAGGTGGCCGACGTTCTGGCGCGGATAAGGCCCGACGTTATCGTGAACTGCGCCTCATTGCATTCACGGCAGACCATTGACGAGCTGCCAAAATCCTATAGCGATGAGCTGGGGCTGGCGCAGCTAGGGCCTTGGCTGCCGATGCACCTTGCGCCGGCTTACGACTTGATGCGTGCGGTCAGGTTGGCAGGCTCTAGGGCAATAACCGTCAACGCCGCGTTCCCCGATGCTGTCAATGCGGTATTGGACAAAGCGGGTCTGGCCTCGGTTATCGGCGTAGGAACCGTGGCTAATCTGGTTCCAGCAGTTCGCATGGCCATTGCGAAGCTCGCTTCGACTACCGTCGATCAGGTCCAAGTTAAACTCGTCGGCAAACACTATTTCAGTCATTACCTTTCGCAGACCACGTTGCCAAGGCAAAGCGTCTGCAAGCTCTCTTACCGAATCAGCGGGATGGAGTGCACCGGAAGGTTCTCTGATTCGGACGTGTTCCGTTGTGCCCGTGAAGATTTCCGCCACACCGGTGGGGTATTCGGACAGTCGTTGACGGCCGCGTCGGCCGTGACGGTTATTAACAGTATTCTTGCCTTTGACGAAGTCGAAGCTCATGCCCCTGGCCCCAATGGCCTCCCAGGGAGTTATCCGGTTCGGATCGGCATGGGCAAAGTGTTGCTTTCACTGCCCCATGGCGTCTCGCGCAACGACGCCATTGGCATTAATCAGAACTGCCAGATTCAGGATGGTATTCACTCGATTAACCCAGATGCCAGCGTCCACTTCGAACGTGCGCCGATGTCGATCATGGAGACTCTGCTCGGCTTTTCCATGCTTCATATGAAGTTGCATGACGTTCATCAATGGTCGGATGAGCTAGGCCGGAAATACACTGCTTTTGCCGACCATGCCAGGCGAACAGTCCGCAGTTGAAAAAGACACCAACAGCGCCAAACGACGCTTGAAATGCAAAGGCCCCTCATCGGTGTGAGGGGCCTTTTAGCAACATGATTCGAACGTGACTACAGGTTGCACTTCTATTTGTCGTATTTCGCCTGTAACTGCTTCGCCATCATCAAATGGTCTTGCAGCTTTGGCAGCGTCTCTTTAGCAAAAGCGGTAAGTTCCGGGGTTTGCGAGGTCTTGATTTCATCCTGGAACAACTTGATCGTCTGCTGGTGAGCCTTCACCTGGTTGGCGGCATAGGCTTTGTCGAACGACCCGTCGCGGTATTGAAGAATCATCTTCTTGGCCTTGTCCATCATCTCGGCATCGCTGGCTGTTTTGAGGTTCAACCCGGTCGCGATAGCACCAAGTTTCTGATTGGCGTCGGTGTGGTCGGTAATCATCATCTGAGCGAAGCTTTTAATGTCGTCGGATTGGGATTTATCCATTGCCAACTGGCTGGTCTGGATTTCCGCCATGCCCTTGGCTGACGCGTTTTCAACGAAGGACGCCGGAGAGGCCGCATAGGCAGAAACAGTCGCCATACTCAGCAGCAGAGCGAGGCCGGTGACGCGAAGGGAGTGAGTATGGAGTTTCATGGGTGTAATACCTCAAGCAGATAGAAAGACAGCCGTGTTAAAAGGCGGGAGGGTGAACCCCGCCTCTTATAGGTAGCGGGTTTATTTACGCCCACCCGAACTGTGCGCACCGCCTTTCTTGCCGGCCTCGGATGCCTTTTCACGGTCGTTGGCAAAGTTGCCGCCTGAGCCGGTGCCTTTTTTGCTGGTATCGGACTGCTTAGTATCGCCAGCTGGTTTTTTGCTATTTGGCATGATCAATCAACCTCGAACGTAGGGAGTCGGTAACGAGGATTAGCCCTCGTAAACGTGTGAAGTCGTTCAATCAGAATGGTTTAAACAATTAGCTGAACAGCCGATGGATGGTATACAGCCCGTTTGCTGAATCGATTTCAGTTGCTACTTCCACGTGCCGCCGCCGTGTTCGCAATCAATCCGCGCTTGCGTTGGGTCTTGAAGTTCGTAGTAGTAAGTCACCGCTTGGGCACCCTCAGGGATATGGGCTGAGGTCTTACCGGGTTCCTTGTTAGTTGATCGCTCATTGGCCAATGATTCCTGAGTCAAGGTTGCACTGCAGGTGGCTTTGGCTTGCGTGGGGCAACTGTCGACTTTGTGTTTTTCGCTGGTTAACGCGTCTTTGCTTTGATTGCTGCATGACCAATCAATCGAACCAGCGGGCATGCCGGTGTACTCGTAGCAGGTCTGGGCATTGACCACCGCCAGACCTTGGCTGGCGGGGCGTATCGACACCTGACAAGCCTCGGCCCAAACGCCACTGCTTATCAGGCAGCCCATCATCCCCGCGATTGTTTTTAGAGTGACCTTGGTGGTTCGCATAGCGGCAGCTCCCTTGACCTATGAAGCTAGGAAATACCCGCCAAAGGAAAGTTCAGAACAGTGAACCGGCCGGCGATATCCATTGAACCTGCACGTACCGCAAGCTTCATATGAGGTGATATCTGACAGGGAGCATCGACAGATGAGCGAGATTCGCATCGGCATTTCAGGATGGCGCTACGTGCCTTGGAGGGGAGATTTTTATCCTGAAAAGCTGACTCAGAAAAATGAGCTCAAGTTTGCTTCCCGCGCCGTGAACAGTATCGAAATCAACGGCTCGTTCTATTCGCTGCAATCGCCTGACCTTTACTCCCGTTGGGGGGCCGACACCCCGGATAACTTTGTATTCAGCATCAAAGGCCCACGGTTTATTACCCACGTTCGACGCCTGAATGAAGTGGAAACTCCGGTCGCTAACTTCTTCGCCTCCGGCATCTTTCAACTCAAACAGAAACTGGGTCCGATTCTTTGGCAATTTCCGCCTTCGTTTAAGTTCGACGCAGAACAATTCGAACACTTTTTGTCGTTGTTGCCGCACACCCTGAAGCAAGCCAAAGCCTGCGCGAAACAGTGTGATGAACGTATGAAGAAACCCGGTTACCTGGACATGCCCAGCACAGGGCGGGTTCGCCACGCCGTGGAAATACGCAATGCAAGTTTCGCCACCGATGAGTTTGTCGCGTTGCTACGCAAGTACAAAGTGGCGTTAGTGGTGGCGGATGCGGCCGGCAAATGGCCCTACGTCGAAGACCTGACCAGCGACTTCATCTACCTGCGTCTGCACGGCGAAAAAGCCCTGTACGAAAGCGGTTACACAAGCGCCGCGATCAAGCATTGGGGAGATCGGATCGACGCCTGGCGTCAGGGCGCGCAACCCAAAGACGCGCATTTGATCACCGCCAAGAGCGCACCCAAACGCAAATCCCGGGATGTGTATTGCTATTTCGATAACGACATCAAGGTCCGTGCGCCGTATGACGCTCGAAAATTGCTTGAGCGTTTCGGCTTGGCGGACGACCTGGAAGTGGCGCCCGGCGATCTGCAAGGCGTCACTTTTTGAGTCGTTTCACTGGCGAGTTGGGGCCGGGCGACCCTGTGTCGTCTACGGTCGCGCTCAGGGTGCTGACCATCAATATGCACATGGGCTTTGGTGTCTTCAATCGGCGCTTTATCTTGCCGGAACTGCGCGACGCGGTGCGCTCTGTCTCTGCCGACGTGGTGTTTTTACAGGAAGTCCACGGCACTCAGCAGACCTACGCCAGCCGCGTGGCAAAGTGGCCGACCACCTCGCAGTACGAAGTTCTCGCCGAGAGCCTGTGGCCCGATTTTGCATATGGGCGTAACGCGGTTTACCCGAAGGGTGATCATGGTAATGCGCTGCTGTCGAAATACCCCATCGTTCAGCATGAAAATCTTGATGCCTCGGTCCACGGCACTGAGCAGCGTGGCTTGCTGCATTGCGTGTTGGCGGTGCCGGGTCATGGTCAGGTACATACCGTTTGTGTGCATTTGGGCCTGAGAGAAAAACATCGGCGTCAGCAATTGGACCTGCTCATGGCATTGCTGGGACGAATACCCGCCGGGGCTCCGGTGATCGTGGCTGGAGATTTCAATGAGTGGCGTCTTCGGGCAGACGAGTTGCTTTCAGGGTCTGGCCTGCATGAAGTGTTCGTCCAGGCGGGCGGCGTACCCGCGAAAAGCTTTCTAGCGCGCCGGCCGCTGCTGCGTCTGGATCGGATTTATGTGCGCAATGCCACGACCCATTTCCCCAGGGTGCTGACTGATGGAGCTTGGTCCCATCTCTCTGACCATGCGCCCTTGGCGGTGGAGGTGCGCCTGTGAAACTGCCTTACGCCCAGAGCCATTGGCGTGACGGTAATTCTTTTAATCTTTTTTTAAACATTAGGCTGCGCTGGGTTTCATGCGTATCTCCGGCTTTCGGCCGCATGGTTTCACGGCGCCTCTTTCCGAAATTTGATATTCGATTCCCATGCGATTAGCGGGCGCCTCTGAGGCAACTTGTTAGCGAAGGTCCTAGGGACCTATCGCAGCCGTCGACAGCTCCTACAGTCATGTGTTGTTTAAATTCAATCACTCAGCGCTGCTCTAGCCCCGCAAACATTTTCACCGCTGCCACGGCTTCACTGGCCCCGGCGCTGATCTGCACGATGACCGAACCCGCCTGGTCAGCCAGTTCAACGCCTCGGCTAGCGGTGGAGCGGGTGTTGTCCATGCTGCTGATGGCCAGCTGGGTTTCGGTCTGGATGACCTGGATCATCTCCGAAATTTCGGCGGTGGAGCGGCTGGTGCGTCCGGCCAGTTGCCGCACTTCGTCGGCGACCACCGCGAAACCGCGACCTTGGTCCCCGGCGCGTGCGGCTTCGATGGCGGCGTTGAGGGCCAGCAGGTTGGTCTGGTCCGCGATGCTACGAATGGTGTTAACGATGGCGGTGATTTGATCCGAACGCTCACCCAGCTGGGTCACGATCCGTGAAGAGTCTTCAATGTTCAGCGAGATTTGGCGCATTTCGCTCGCCGCTTGTTGAATCACCCGAGTGCCTTCCTCGGCGACTTTCTGAGTCTCGATCGAGATGTGATAAGCCTGAGCGGCGCTGTGTGCATCTTGTTCGTGTTTTACGACGCGGTCAGTGATGTCAGAGGCGAACTTGATCACTTTGCTCAGTTTGCCACTGGCGTCATACACCGGGTTATAGCTGGCTTCCAGCCACACGGTTTGTCCATTTTTAGTCATGCGTTTGAACTGTCCGTTGAAAAACTCACCCTTATTAAGCCGACGCCAGAATTCTTCATATTCGGTTGAATTAACGATCTCCGGCGGGCAGAACAAACGGTGGTGCTTGCCTTTCAACTCGCCGAGGCTGTAACCCATGCGCTTCAGGAAGTTTTCATTAGCGGTGAGGATTTGCCCATTGGGCTCAAACTCGATCACGACCATGGCGCGGTCGATGGCTTGAAGTCTGTTTTTTGCTTCGTTTTCGAGCTGAACTTTCTCAGTCACGTCCATGGCGTACTTGACGATTTTCACCACCTTGCCGGACGCATCCTTGACCGGGCTATAGCTGGCTTCGAGCCACACCGGCTCACCGTCACCCGCAACCCGGCGGAAGGTCGATGTCACGAAATCACCGGCCCGTAAGCGCGCCCACAATTGGGCGTATTCCGCGCTACGCACATACTCGGGTGTGCAGAAATGCCGATGCTCTTTACCGATCAAGTCTTCTTTGCGATAACGCATGGCACTCAAGAAGTTATTATTGGCGCTCAGCACAACACCGGTTATGTCGAACTCAATGATTGCCATGGAGCGGTCGATGGCTTCTAGCAAACTGGCCTGTTGCGCAATGACATGCTGCAGGTCCTGTACAACTTTTTTGTGCCCGTTAAATAGCATGCTGAACTCGGCTCAGGAAAACGATAGGGAGGTAACTTGTTCCTGTTTCATGGCCAACAAGGCTGAATACGGCCGAGTGCGCTGCCTTTCGCAAGAGTGCCATCATACGTGCGGCTATTCAGAAATCACCATCGTTAGTTGTACAAAAAATAACTTTGTACAACTAACTATGCGTTTGAATGGCCTTCTAGTGTTTTGAATAGGTCCAATAGCAGCATACCGGTGGTGTCAGTCGTCGAACCCGACTTGCTCATGGATTTGATCGACCTTTAATTCCAGTCGATACGCCACTGCGATGAACAACGCCTGACACAAACACAGGGTGGCGCTGAGCGAGCGGAAGGCGAACGAGCTGCCTTCGTTGACCAGCAGCACTGCGTTGGCGCGTTTGGCCAGTGGCGAGAGATTGCTGTCAGTAATAATCAGGGTTTTGGCCTGATTGTGCTGAGCGATGCGCAAGCAGTGCTGCGTCTCTTTGCCGTATGGGGTAAAGCTGATGGCGATCACCAGATCGTTGGCACGAACGCTGCGCATCTGCTCGCGGTAGCTGCCGCCGAGCCCAGAAATCAAATGGATGCGCTTATTGGTGTGCTGCAGGTTGTACACCAGGTAATCGGCCACCGCGAAAGAGCGCCGCACCCCGACCACGTAAATATTGTCGGCATTGATCACCAAGTCCACCGCCTTGTCGAACACCACGTCGTCCAGTTCGTCTCCCAGCCGTTCCAGGCCGGACAAGGTCGCGTTTACGCATTCCCGCGCCAAATCGCCGCCACTGGCTTTTTGCGACTTGTTGGCGATCATGCTGCGAATGCGCTGCTGGTAGTTCTGTGCGGGGGTGGTTTTGTGGGTGTAGGCCTCGCGGAACAACGCCTGCATTTCGCTAAAACCACTGAAGCCAAAGCGCTGGGAGAATCGCACGATGGCCGAGGGATGAACCTCGCACTCCCGGGCAATGTCGCTGATCCGGTCGACCATGATCCGGTCGCTTTGCTGGGTCATATAGGTCGCGATACGTTTGAGCTGACGCGGAAGGCTCTCGTATTCAGTGGTGATCAGCTTGAGCAGGCTCTCGGCGTTAAGAGGAGGCGTATCGGCACTGCTCGCTGGCTGCTGATCGATGCTGGTCATACGATGGTTCCCTCTCGGACTTGTTCTTATAAGGCACGGCCTGACGGGCAAGGCGCCTATTGCCCCTGACAATGGGCAGCCCAGTTTACAGGGCTGGGCATTTATATCCTCGCCTGTTTAGGACGAAGTGCCATTACATCACATGTGAATGGAAAAAATATTCCACATGAAAAATTTATAGAATAAATATTGATTGACGCCCCAAGACGTTCTAGTCTGCATTTACCAACAGTGGTGTGCGCATCCTCGGCGCGCATCGCAGGCTGATAAAAATAATAGGAGCCAGCATGGTTCAGACACGTTTTTCCACTGGGCGTCCATTGGATCTGATCTGCCTCGGACGTCTCGGCGTGGATCTGTATGCGCAGCAGGTCGGTGCGCGCCTCGAAGACGTCAGCAGCTTCGCCAAATACCTTGGTGGCTCTTCCGCGAATATCGCCTTTGGCACCGCTCGGCTGGGCCTCAAGTCGGCGATGCTCAGCCGGGTCGGTGATGACCACATGGGGCGCTTTCTGGTCGAGACCCTCGATCGGGAAGGCTGCGACGTCAGCGGGATAAAAATTGACCCGGAACGCCTCACCGCCCTGGTATTGCTGGGGCTCAAGGACCGCGAAACCTTCCCGTTGGTGTTCTACCGTGAAAATTGCGCCGACATGGCGTTGCGCGGTGAAGACATCAACGAAGACTACATCGCTTCCAGCAAAGCCCTGTTGATCACCGGCACGCATTTCTCGACCGAGCCGGTGTTCAAGGCCAGCAGCCAAGCGCTGGACTACGCCGAAAAACACAACGTCAAACGCATCCTCGATATCGACTACCGGCCCGTGTTATGGGGGCTGGCGAGCAAGGCCGATGGCGCTACCCGCTTTGTCGCCGATCAAAAAGTCAGCCAACACGTGCAGCGTATCTTGCCGCGCTTCGACCTGATTGTAGGCACCGAAGAAGAGTTTCTGATCGCGGGCGGCGGCACAGACCTGCTCGCTGCACTGCGTACGGTGCGCGAGCTGACCGCCGCCACCCTGGTGGTCAAACTGGGTCCGCAAGGGTGCACGGTGATTCACGGCGCCATTCCTGATCATTTGGAAGACGGCGACATTTATCCCGGTGTTCGGGTTGAAGTATTGAACGTACTGGGCGCGGGCGATGCCTTTATGTCAGGCTTCCTCAGTGGCTGGCTGAACGAGGCCAGCGACGAACGCTGTTGCCAATTGGCCAACGCGTGCGGTGGGTTGGTGGTGTCGCGCCACGCCTGTGCGCCGGCCATGCCGACCCCGGCGGAATTGAATTATCTATTCGACAGCCCGGTGCCGATTACGCGGCCGGACCAAGACAGCGTGCTGCAACGACTGCATCAGGTCAGCGTGCCGCGCAAACAATGGAAGCAGCTGTTTATATTCGCCTTCGACCACCGGGGCCAACTGGTGGAGCTGGCGCAGAAAGCGGGTCGCGATTTGGAGAGCATTGGTCAGCTCAAGCAGTTATTTATTCAGGCGGTGGAGCGGGTCGAAGTGGATTTGCAACAGCGCGGGATTGAAGCCAGCGTCGGGCTGCTGGCCGATCAGCGCTTTGGTCAGGATGCGCTGAACAGCGCCACCGGTCGCGGCTGGTGGATCGCCCGCCCAGTAGAAGTGCAAGGCTCGCGACCGTTGGCGTTTGAACACGGCCGTTCCATCGGCAGCAATTTGCTGGCTTGGCCCAAGGAGCAGATCATCAAATGCCTGGTGCAATTTCACCCCGACGACGAGCCGTTGCTGCGCCTGGAACAGGAAGCCCAACTCATGGGCCTGTACCGCGCCGCGCAAACCAGCGGCCATGAATTGCTGCTGGAAGTCATCCCGCCAAAGGATCACCCCTCGACTCATCCCGATGTGCTCTATCGCGCCCTCAAGCGTTTATACAACCTTGGGATCTTCCCGGATTGGTGGAAAATCGAGTCTCAGACCGCCGAGGTGTGGCAGCAGTTGGATGAATTGATCAGCGAGCGCGACCCGTATTGCCGAGGCGTGGTGTTGCTGGGCCTCAACGCTCCTGCTGAAGCCCTGGCCGAAGGGTTCAAGCAAGCCAGCCGTAGCAGCAGTTGCCGAGGGTTTGCCGTTGGCCGGACGATTTTTCAGGAGCCAAGCCGCGCCTGGATGGCCAATGAAATTGATGACGCGACGCTGATCAGCCAGGTGCAACGGACGTTCACGTTCTTGATCGAATCCTGGCGCGAGGCGCGAGCCTGACGGTATAGCGATGGACTGAACTCAGCCGGTCAAAACAAAAATAGCGGTCAGTTGATAACACATACAGGTGCATCCATGCCCACTTCGAACACCCCTTCAGCGATCCGGATCGGCATCAATCCGATTTCCTGGAGCAACGACGACCTGCCAGCCCTCGGCGGTGAAACCCCCCTCAGTACCGCCTTGAGCGAAGGCGCGGAAATTGGCTACGAAGGTTTTGAACTCAACGGCAAGTTTCCCAAAGACGCAAAAGGCGTCGGCGATGTGTTGCGTCCTTACGGCTTGGCGCTGGTCTCGGGCTGGTATTCCAGCCGTCTGGCCCGGCGCTCGGTGGCTGAGGAAATCGCGGCCATTACGCCCCATGTGCAATTGCTCGCGGAAAACGGCGCCACGGTGTTGGTGTACGGCGAAGTGGCTGATTCGATTCAAGGGCAGCGTATTCCACTGGTGGAGCGGCCACGGTTTTACAGTGATCAGGCGTGGCAGGAATACGCCGACAAACTCACCGAATTGGCGCGCTTCACCTTGTCTCGTGGCGTGCGTTTGGCCTACCACCATCACATGGGCGCCTACGTTGAATCGCCTCAGGACATCGATACGTTAATGGCCCTAACCGGCAGCGAAGTCGGCCTGTTATTCGATTCGGGCCATTGCTACATGGGCGGCGGCGAGCCGTTGCAGGTACTGAAAAAACACATCGAGCGGATCTGCCACGTGCATTTCAAAGACGTGCGCAAGCCGGTGGTGCAACTGGCGCGCAATAACCTCTGGAGTTTCCCGGACTGCATCATCAACGGCACGTTTACCGTGCCCGGCGACGGTGATATTGATTTCGCCGCCTTGCTCGACGTTTTGTTGGCCGCCCACTACAGCGGCTGGCTGGTGGTGGAAGCCGAACAAGACCCTGCGGTCGCGCCGAGTTATGCCTACGCCAAAAAAGGCTACGAGACCCTGCGCGATTTGCTCGCCGATGCCCAACACAGGAGCGCTTGACCATGAACCTGTTAGTTAAAAGTAACGCTGAAGGTCGTGACGTTGTCGCCCTGGCAGATGGGGCATTGGAATACGTCGGTTTCGCTGCCTACCGCTTGAGCGTCGGTGAGCGTTTGCCGATCAGTTCCGGTGAAAAAGAACTGTGCCTGGTGCTGCTCAGCGGCCGGGTTGATGTGACGGGTGAGGCGCCGGGGCAGGCTGGCTTTAAATGGCAAAACATCGGCGACCGGCACTCGGTGTTCGAAGACAAATCACCCTTTGCCGTGTACTTGCCACCCCACAGTCAGGCGCAGGTCACCGCCCTGAGCGCAGTGCAAATTGCCGTGTGCGCCGCCCCCGGTGATGTTGCCAAGCAATTGCCGGCACGCTTGATCCGCCCTGAAAGCATGAAACGCAGCAGCCGGGGCAAGGCCGCCAATACCCGTTATGTGTGCGACATCCTCCCTGACACTGAGCCTGCCCATTCGCTGTTGGTGGTGGAAGTGCGCACGCCCTCCGGGCATTCGTCCAGCTACCCGCCCCACAAGCATGACCAGGATGACCTGCCCCACGAGAGCTTTCTTGAAGAAACCTATTACCATCAGGTCAACCCGCCGCAAGGCTACGTGTTTCAGCGGGTGTACACCGACGACCGCAGCATTGATCAAGCCATGGCTGTGGAAAACAACGACTTGGTCACGGTGCCCAAGGGTTATCACCCGGTCAGTGTGCCCTATGGCTACGAGTCGTATTATTTGAACGTGATGGCCGGTCCGAAACGTGCCTGGCAATTTCACAACGATCCTCAGCACAGCTGGCTATTGGATCTTTAACCCCTATTCGATGAGGAACAGTGGCATGAGCAACACTCCGATTATTGGTCACTACATCAACGGCCACGTGCTCACCGGCTCGGGTCAAAACGACGCCAGCGAGCGTTTCAGCAATGTGTTCAACCCCGCCACTGGCAAGGTGCAGGCGAAAGTCGCGCTGGCCGGTGTGAAAACCGTGGATGAGGCCGTGGCTTCTGCATTGGCGGCGTTTCCGGCCTGGGCTGATCAGTCTTCGCTGCGCCGCGCCCGGGTGATGTTCAAATTCAAAGAGCTGCTGGATCAACACCATGATGAGCTGGCAGCGATCATCAGCCGCGAACACGGCAAAGTGTTTTCCGACGCCAAAGGTGAAGTCACACGCGGAATCGAAATCGTCGAATTTGCCTGTGGTGCGCCGAGCCTGTTGAAAACCGATTACAGCGATAACATCGGTGGCGGCATCGACAATTGGAACCTGCGCCAACCGTTGGGTGTTTGTGCCGGGGTCACGCCGTTCAACTTCCCGGTTATGGTGCCGCTGTGGATGATTCCCATGGCCTTGGTCACGGGTAATACCTTCATTCTCAAACCCTCTGAACGCGACCCTTCGGCCAGCTTGTTGATGGCGCGTCTGCTCAGCGATGCCGGGTTGCCAGACGGTGTGTTCAACGTGGTTCAGGGCGATAAGACTGCCGTTGATGCCTTGCTGCAACACCCGGACATCGAAGCTATCTCGTTTGTCGGTTCGACGCCGATTGCCGAATACATCTACCAGCAGGGCACGTCGCGGGGCAAGCGTGTGCAAGCCTTGGGCGGTGCCAAAAACCACATGATCGTCATGCCTGACGCCGACCTCGATCAGGCCGCCGATGCTTTGATCGGTGCGGCCTACGGTTCCGCCGGCGAGCGCTGCATGGCGATTTCCATCGCGGTGGCGGTCGGTGACGTCGGCGACCAACTGATCGAAAAACTGCTGCCGCGCATCGACCAACTCAAGGTTGGCAATGGCATGCAACGCGACATTGACATGGGGCCGCTGGTGACTGGCGAGCACAAAGCCAAAGTCTTGGGGTTTATCGATCAAGGGGTAGAGCAGGGTGCCCAGCTGATTGTCGATGGCCGTGACTTCAGCGTGCCGGGTTCAGAAGAAGGTTTCTTCGTCGGCGCCACGCTGTTCGATAACGTCACCCCTGACATGACTATTTATAAGCAGGAAATTTTCGGTCCGGTGCTGGGCATTGTTCGGGTGCCGGATTTCGCCAGCGCCGTGGCGTTGATCAACGCTCATGAGTTCGGTAACGGCGTGTCGTGCTTCACCAGTGATGGCGGCATTGCCCGTGCCTTTGCTCGCACGATCAAGGTCGGCATGGTCGGGATCAACGTTCCGATCCCGGTGCCGATGGCCTGGCATTCGTTCGGCGGTTGGAAGCGCTCGTTGTTCGGCGATCACCATGCGTATGGCGAAGAAGGCATGCGCTTTTACAGCCGCTACAAAAGTGTGATGCAGCGCTGGCCAGACAGCATCGTCAAAGGCCCGGAGTTCGGTATGCCCACTGCTAAATAACCTCTCACCCGTGTACGTTTAGGAGAATAAAAATAATGAGTCATCCCCTGCGTTTCGCCCTGAATCGTATGGTTGCCCCACGTCTGTCGCTGCCAGATTTTATTGATCTGGCAGTGACGCTGAACGCCGACGCGATTGAAATCCGCAACGACCTCAAGGGCGTTGAAATCGAGAACGGTATGGCGCCTCAGGCCGTGCGTGAACAGTGCGCGGCCCACGGCATTCGGGTGTTGTCGATCAACGCGTTGTACCCGTTCGATGTCTGGGACGACGAGCGCCGGGCGCAGGCGCTGAAGTTGGCGGCTTATGCCCGGGACTGCGGCGCTGAGGCGTTGGTATTGTGCCCATTCAATGGCCCCACCGATCCGCGGACTGTCGGTGAGCGGGCGTCGGGATTACGGACTGCATTGAGTGAGCTGGCGCCTATTTTACTCGAGTACGGGATCCTCGGTTTCGTCGAGCCGCTGGGTTTTCAGCAATGCTCGCTACGGTTTAAGCGCCAGGCGGTGGACGCCATAACCGCCACTGGTGGGCTGGATGTGTTTCGGGTCGTGCATGACACCTTTCACCACCATCTGGCGAATGAAAAAGAGTTTTTCGCGGACCTCACCGGGTTGGTGCACATCTCCGGTGTCGAAGACGGCGACGTACCGCTGCCAGATATTCGCGACGGGCACCGGGTGCTGGTGGGTGAGGGCGATATTCTCGGCAATTCGATGCAGATTGATCGGTTGCTTAGCGATGGCTACACGGGGCACCTGTCCTTCGAGCCCTTCGCTGACAGCGTGCATGAGTTGGATGATATTCAGCAGGCCGTCTCGGCGAGCATGGCTTATTTAAAGCGTTGAATGTGCGGGCCTCTTCGCAGGCAAGCCTGCTCCCACAGAGGTGTGTGCAGGCTTGCCTGCGAAGAGGCCCATGGGACAAAGGGAATCAAACATGAAAACAACACGATTAACCATGGCCCAAGCGCTGGTGAAGTTTCTTGATAACCAGTACGTGGAAGTCGATGGGGTGGAGAGCAAATTCGTCGCCGGTGTGTTCACGATTTTCGGCCACGGCAATGTGTTGGGCATCGGCCAGGCCCTGGAGCAAGACAGCGGGCAATTGATCGTCCATCAAGGCCGCAACGAACAGGGCATGTGCCACGCCGCCATTGGTTTTGCCAAACAACACCTGCGGCGCAAGATTTACGCCTGTTCTTCATCGGTGGGGCCGGGCGCTGCGAACATGCTCACTGCGGCGGCGACCGCGACGGCCAACCGTATTCCGTTGTTGCTGCTGCCCGGCGATGTCTACGCCAGCCGCCAACCGGACCCAGTGTTGCAACAGATTGAGCAGTTTCACGACTTGAGCATCAGCACCAACGATGCGTTCAAAGCCGTGAGCAAATACTGGGACCGCATCAACCGTCCTGAGCAGTTGATGAGTGCCGCCATCAATGCGATGCGCGTGTTGACTGACCCGGCCGAGACCGGCGCCGTGACCTTGGCCTTGCCGCAAGACGTGCAGGCCCAAGCCTACGATTACCCGGACAGCTTCCTGCAAAAACGCGTACACCGCATCGACCGTCGCCCCGCCAGCGACGCCATGCTTGGCGATGCCTTGACGTTGCTCAAAGGCAAGCGTAAGCCGTTGCTGGTGTGTGGCGGCGGGGTGCGGTATTCCGGCGCGGCGGATGCTTTGCAGGCATTCGCCGAGCGCTTTGATATTCCGTTCGCCGAAACCCAGGCCGGTAAAAGCGCAATAGTTTCAGCCCACCCGTTAAACATGGGCGGCTTGGGCGAAACCGGTTCGCTGGCCGCCAACCTGTTGGCCAAGCAAGCAGACCTGATCATCGGCATAGGCACCCGCTACAGCGACTTCACCACCGCCTCGAAATGGCTGTTCCAAAACCCCGACGTGCAATTCCTCAACCTCAACGTCAGTGCTTTTGATGCGCAGAAACTGGACGGTGTGCAACTGGTGGCGGATGCCAAGTTTGCGCTGTTGGCCTTGACCGATGCGCTGAACGACAGCGGTTATCGCTCGGCATGGGGCGATCAGCCGCACCAGGCACGGGCGAGACTGGATGCCGAAGTGGATCGCATCTACGCGGTGGAATACCAAAGCGACGACTTCGTTCCAGAAATCAACGACCACCTTGATCCGGCCGTGCTGCGGGAATTTATCGAGATGACCGGTTCTTGCCTGACCCAAAGCCGGGTACTGGGCGTACTCAATGCAAGCCTGCCCCGTGACGCCGTGATTGTTGCCGCCGCTGGCAGTTTGCCGGGTGATTTACAGCGCGCCTGGCGCACCACCGCGGTCAACAGCTACCACGTGGAATACGGTTTTTCCTGCATGGGTTACGAGGTCAATGCCGCACTGGGGGTCAAGCTCGCCGAACCGCAGCGTGAGGTCTATGCGCTGGTGGGCGACGGCTCTTACATGATGCTGCACTCGGAGCTGGCAACCTCGATTCAAGAGCGCTGCAAGATCAACGTGATCCTCCTCGACAACATGACCTTCGGTTGCATCAACAACCTGCAGATGGAACACGGGATGGACAGCTTCGGCACCGAGTTTCGCTTCCGTAATCCGGAAACCGGCAAGCTCGACGGCGATTTTGTCCCGGTGGATTTCGCCATGAGCGCAGCGGCCTACGGTTGCAAGACCTACAAGGTGACCACAATTGCCGAACTTGAAGCGGCATTGCTTGATGCGCAGAAACAGACCGTCTCTACCCTGATCGATATCAAGGTTCTGCCCAAGACCATGATCCACAAATACCTGTCGTGGTGGCGCGTGGGCGTGGCCGAAGTCTCGACCAACGGCACCACCGCGCAGGTGTTTGAAAAGCTCAGCAACGAATTGGCGAAAGCCCGCAAATACTGACAACTCACTCCACAACAACCACAACGGGAGCAGTGAAATGGCGTTGAAAATAGGCGTAATCGGCACCGGCGCAATTGGCCAGGAACACATCCGGCGATTGAGCCAGACCTTGTTGGGCAGCCAGGTTGTGGCGCTGAACGACATCAATCTCGAACAGGCCGCCAACGTGACCCGCGACCTGGACCTGACCGCTGAGATTTACCCCGACGGCCATGCGTTGATCAATGCTCCAGAGGTGGAAGCGGTGCTAGTGACGTCCTGGGGCCCGAGCCACGAAGCGTTCGTGCTGGCCGCGATTGCGGCCGGTAAGCCTGTGTTCTGTGAGAAACCATTGGCCGTTACTGCCGAGGGCTGCCGCCGAATCGTTGATGCTGAAATCGCTTACGGCAAGCGTCTGGTGCAGGTCGGTTTCATGCGCCCCTATGACGAGGGTTATCGGGCGCTCAAAGCAGTGATCGATAGCGGGCAGATCGGCGAGCCGCTGATGCTGCACTGCGCCCATCGCAACCCGACCGTGGGTGAGAATTACAAAACTGACATGGCGATTACCGACACGCTGATCCATGAGATCGACTTGCTGCGTTGGTTGCTCGACGATGATTATGTTTCGGTTCAAGTGGTGTTCCCGCGCAAAACCGGCAAAGCTTTCGCGCACCTCAAGGACCCGCAAATTATCTTGCTGGAAACCGCCAAAGGCACGCGCATCGATGTCGAAGTGTTCGTCAATTGCCAATACGGTTACGACATTCAGTGTGAAGTCGTCGGCGAAACCGGGATTGCGCGCTTGCCGGAGCCCTCACAAGTCCAGTTGCGCAGCGGCGCCAAACTGTCTAGCGCGATCCTTATGGACTGGAAAGACCGCTTCATCGCCGCTTACGACGTCGAGTTGCAAGCCTTCATCGACAGCGTACGCATCGGTCAGATCGGCGGCCCCTCCGCGTGGGATGGCTATGCCGCCGCAGTCACCGCCGACGCGTGTATCGAAGCCCAAAAAAGCGGAGCAATCGTCCCCGTGGGCTTGCCGGAGCGGCCAGCGTTTTATGATTGACACATTTTCAAGGAGCCAACTTGTTGGCGAAGCGATTCATCAGCCAATCGCCAACAAGACGGTATCTACAGGGATTTCACGTGAGTTGAGCAATGGTTTCATGAAGGAGAACAATAATGCGCATTGCACTGGACCCTTACATGTACCGCCATCTGTCACTCGGGCAGATGGTCGATAAAGTCGCCGCGCTGGGCTACGAACACATTGAGCTGTCGCCCCGCGAAGACTTTCTGCCCTTCTATAAATACCCCCGCGTTGATCGGGCGCGGATCAAAGAGTTTCGCAAAGCCTTGAGCGACGCCGGGGTCAATCTCTCGTCATTGTTACCGCTCTATCACTGGGCCGATGCCGACGAAGAGCTGCGCAACGCCGCTGTGCGCAATTGGAAGCGTGCGATCCAAGTCGCCGTGGAAATGGACTGCCCGCTAATCAACACTGAGTTCAGCGGCCAGTCCAATAATGCATTGGTCTGTGAAAACCAGTTTATGAAATCCATGGACGAACTGATGCCGATCTTCGAGCGCGAAGGCGTGAAGCTGGACATCCAGGCGCACCCCTACGATTTTTGCGAGCGCAACAACGAATCCGTAGACATCCTCCGTGGCCTGGATTGTGACTGGATCAACTACCTGTATGCCGCGCCGCACACCTTCTTCTATGACGACGGCAAAGGTGACATCGCCTCAATGCTCCGCTACGCAGGCGAAAAGCTCACTCATGTGATCATCGCCGACACCTACAACCACCGCGCCTCTTCGGGTCTACGCTATATCGTCAACCCGCCGGGCGTTACGGCCACGGTGCATCAACATTTGGACATAGGGCAGGGCGATGTGGATTGGCCGGCGTTCTTTTCAACCCTGCGCGACATCAAGTTCGACGGCATCGCCACCGTCTCGGTGTTTGCCTGGGAAGAGCGTGCCGACGAATCCAGCCGCTTCATGCTGGAACGGGTGAGAAGCGAGTTGATCAGATAAGCACACTGAAACTGCCTTGAGGCTGTGGGAGCGAATTCATTCGCGAATGCCAAGACTCGGTGGCGACGGGTACACCGCTTTCGTCGGCAAGCCCACAGGACACATTGAACACTCAAACTGTGGAAGCAGGCTTGCCTGCGAAGATTACGGCGTAAATATTTTGAATCAGAGGACCTTTAAATGCGTATTGGATTAGTCGGATATGGCAAAGGTGGGCGCTATTTTCACGCGCCGTTGATCGCCAGCTTGCCGGGTGCCAGTTTTGTCGGCGTCGTTACCCGTTCCCCGGAGCGGCGCCTGGAGTTGGCGCAGGACTACCCCAACGTCCTGGCGTTCGACACGCTGGCGGCGCTGGTCGGCAACGGCGTGGATGCAGTGGTGATTTCCACGCCATTGGCCTCGCGACGGGCACTGATTCTCGAAGCCATCGAACTGGGCGTGGCCGTGGTCAGCGATAAGCCGTTCGCCAACGACGCGGCTCAGGCCCGGGAGTTGGTCGAGGCCGCTGAGCGATGCGGTGTGCTGCTGAGCGTGTATCAAAACCGTCGCTGGGATTCGGATTTCCTGACCGTCCGCAAACTGATCAATAACGGCGTGCTGGGCGACATCACGCGTTTTGAATCCCGAGTGGAACGTTATTCACCTAAATCCGTGGGCAAGGTCAGCGGCGGTGGAATGCTTCGCGATTTAGGCAGTCACTTGGTAGATCAGGCCCTCTTGTTGTTCGGTCCTGTGTCACGGGTGTACGCCGAACTGGACTTTTCAACCTCAGACAAAGAACTCGATCACGGGTTTTTTGTGTCGCTGACCCACGCCAGTGGCGTGGTTTCGCACCTCTGGGGCAGCTGTTTGCAAAACTGTCCGGGGCCGCGTTTCAGGGTCAGCGGCTCAGCAGGTTGCTACAGCGTGGAAGGGTTAGACGGGCAGGAAGCTTCAACCTTAGCTGGGCTGTCACCGAAAAGCGAAGGTGATAACTGGGGCGTTGAAGAACATCGCCGCTGGGGCTGGTTCGAACAGGGCGAACAGCGCGAACGTATTCCTTCCGAACGTGGCTGCTGGAACGAGTTTTATCGGCAGTTGCAGGACGCGGTTGCAGGTAAAGGCAATAACCCGGTGGACGCGCGCGATGCAGTGGCGTCAGCCGTGGTGCTGGACGCGGCGCGAGCGAGTGCCGAGTCAGGCACGGTAATTAAGCTGTAGGCGAACCCTGTAGGAGCGAACGTGTTCGCGAGGCGATGAACCTGATGCGCCACATCAGCCTTCGCGCCAACACGTTGGCGCCTAAAGAGGTGCAAGTCAGTAGCGTAAAAATAGAAAAGAATTCTAAAAGCAGTTGATATAGAAATTATTTTCTAATAGAGTCGTTCCAAGTTATCCATACAACTACAAAAACGTGGAGACAGACCGATCATGAACACCCCTATCCGTTTCACTTCTCTTGCCTTGTCACTTATGTTCGTCAGCGGCGTTGCCTTGGCCGATATGAAAATCGGCGTGAGCATGTCGCAGTTCGATGACACCTGGCTGACCTACCTGCGCGAAGACATGGCCACCAAAGCCAAGTCCATGCCTGACGGTGTGTCGCTGCAGTTTGTGGATGGTCGTGCTGACGTGAACAAGCAGTTGAGTGATGTACAAGCCCTGATAAACCAGAAAGTGGATGCACTGATCGTCAACCCGGTCGATACCGCCGGTACCGCGAAGATTACTCAGGCTGCCGTCGCGGCAGGTATTCCGTTGGTGTACGTCAATCGCCGTCCAGATGATCTCCACCTGCCTAAGGGCGTGATTACTGTGGCCTCCAATGACGAAGAGGCCGGCAAGTTGCAGATGCAGTACTTGGCCGACAAGATGGGTGGCAAGGGCAGTATCGTGATTCTGTTGGGCGACTTATCAAATAACTCCACGAAAGGTCGCACCGATGGAGTCAAAGAAATTCTGAAAAAATACCCAAATATCAAGATAGACCAAGAACAAAGTGGCACGTGGTCACGGCAAAAAGGGATGGACCTGACCAACGACTGGATCACCCAGGGCAAAAAATTCGACGCGGTGGTCGCCAACAATGACGAAATGGCCATCGGTGCGTCCATGGCGTTGAAGCAGGCGGGCGTTGCCAAGGGTAGCGTGATGATTGCCGGTGTCGACGGCACGCCGGATGGCTTGAATGCGATTACCAAGGGTGACCTTACGGTATCTGTATTCCAGGATGCCAAAGGTCAGGCCGATGGTGCCCTGGATGCCGCTGTGAAGATGGCCAAGAAAGAACCGGTCGAACAGTCGGTCTGGGTGCCCTATCGCCTGATCACCCCGGAAAACGTTGCTTCGTTCAAATAACAGAATCATCTCTTTCTATAACAAGAATGTCGCGAGAGGATTTGTCACATGTTCACTTCTGGTACGACTCCAAGTAACGCCACGCCCGATGTGTTGGCGGGCGCTGCCGCGATGGACACTGTCGACACGCCGTATCTGCTGGAAATAGTCAATGTCAGCAAAGGCTTTCCCGGCGTGGTGGCCTTGTCCAATGTGCAGCTTCGCGTGCGCCCCGGTTCAGTGCTGGCGTTAATGGGCGAAAACGGCGCGGGCAAGTCCACGCTGATGAAAATCATTGCCGGCATCTACCAGCCCGATGAAGGCGAGATACGTTTGCGTGGCAAGCCGATCAGCTTTGAAACTCCGCTGGCGGCGTTGCAAGCGGGGATCGCGATGATCCATCAAGAACTTAACTTGATGCCACACATGAGCATCGCCGAAAACATCTGGATCGGCCGCGAACAGCTCAATGGTCTGCACATGGTCGACCATAAAGAAATGTACCGCTGCACGGCAGACTTGCTCCAACGCCTGCGGATCAAACTTGAACCGCAGGATTTGGTAGGCACGCTAAGCATCGCCGAGCGGCAGATGGTCGAAATCGCCAAAGCGGTGTCGTATGACTCAGACGTGTTGATCATGGACGAACCGACCTCTGCCATCACTGAAACAGAAGTCGCCCACTTGTTCTCGATCATTGCTGACTTGAAGGCTCAGGGTAAGGGCATCATCTACATCACCCATAAAATGAACGAAGTGTTCAGCATCGCCGATGAAGTCGCTGTGTTCCGCGACGGTGCCTACATCGGCTTGCAACGCGCCGACAGCATGGACGGTGACAGTCTGGTGTCGATGATGGTGGGTCGAGAACTGAGCCAGTTGTTTCCTGAACGTGAAAAACCTTCCGGCAACTTGCTGCTCTCAGTGCGCGATCTGCGTCTGAATGGCGTTTTTGAGGGCGTTTCATTTGACCTGCACGCCGGGGAAATTCTCGGCATCGCCGGTTTGATGGGCTCAGGACGTACCAATATTGCCGAAACCCTTTTTGGCATTACGCCCAGCGATGGTGGCGAGATTCAGCTCGACGGCGTCAGCGTACGCATCACCGACCCTAATCTGGCGATCAAAAAAGGCTTCGCCCTGCTGACCGAAGACCGCAAATTGACTGGCCTGTTTCCGTGCCTGTCGGTGCTGGAAAACATGGAAATGGCCGTCATCCCGCATTACGCAGGTGGTGGTTTTATCAAGCAAAAAGCCTTGCGTACCTTGTGCGAAGACATGTGTCAGAAGCTCCGGGTAAAAACCCCTTCGCTGGAGCAGTGCATCGATAACCTGTCCGGTGGTAATCAACAGAAGGCCTTACTCGCCCGTTGGCTGATGACCAATCCGAGGATATTGATTCTCGACGAACCCACCCGCGGCATCGACGTTGGCGCCAAGGTGGAGATCTATCGATTGATTACTTTCCTGGCCAGTGAAGGCATGGCGGTGATCATGATTTCTTCGGAGTTGCCCGAGGTCTTGGGCATGAGCGATCGGGTCATGGTCATGCACGAGGGCGAGATGATGGGCATGCTCGACCGTGGCGAGGCGACCCAAGAGCGAGTGATGCATCTGGCTTCCGGCAATTCGATTCACTAGCCGGTCGACGCCGCAGAGAGAGGAGTAACCGCTATGAACGCAATTATTGGCAACAAACCTGTCGCTGTCCCGGCAAGGTCTAAACGGCGTTTGCCTACCGAACTGAGCATTTTGTTGGTGCTGATCGGTATCGGCCTGGTCTTTGAAGTGTTTGGTTGGATCGTTCGTGATCAGAGCTTTTTGTTCAACTCGCAACGTTTGGTACTGATGATCCTGCAAGTCTCGATCATCGGTTTGATCGCCATTGGTGTGACCCAAGTCATTATCACCACCGGTATCGATTTGTCCTCCGGTTCGGTATTGGCGCTGTCAGCGATGATTGCCGCGAGCCTGGCGCAAAGCTCCGATTACACCCGTGCGGTGTTCCCATCGCTCACTGATTTGCCGGTCTGGATTCCGGTGGCGGTTGGCATGGGCGTGGGGCTGCTGGCCGGTGCCATTAACGGCAGTATTATCGCCATTACCGGCATTCCGCCCTTTATCGCCACTTTGGGCATGATGGTCTCGGCGCGTGGCTTGGCGCGCTTCTACACCGCAGGCCAGCCCGTGAGCATGTTGAACGACTCCTACACGGCTATCGGTCAGGGCGCGATGCCGGTCATTATTTTCCTGGCGACGGCGGTGGTGTTCCATATCGCCCTGCGCTACACCAAGTACGGCAAATACACCTACGCCATCGGTGGCAACATGCAGGCGGCGCGCACCTCCGGGATCAATGTCAAACGGCATTTGATCATTGTCTACAGCATTGCCGGTCTGCTGGCGGGGTTGGCAGGCGTCGTCGCTTCAGCGCGGGCAGCCACCGGGCAAGCCGGTATGGGCGTGTCCTACGAACTGGATGCGATTGCCGCAGCCGTCATTGGCGGCACCAGCCTGTCAGGGGGGGTAGGGCGTATTACCGGCACGGTCATCGGTGCTTTGATTCTGGGTGTCATGGCCAGCGGTTTTACGTTTGTTGGTGTCGATGCGTATATCCAGGACATCATCAAGGGCCTGATCATTGTCGTTGCCGTCGTCATCGACCAATACCGCAACAAACGCAAAATCAAACGTTGATCGCTGAACGTCTCCTGGGGCCAGCCCTGGCCCCTTATACCCGTCGTCCCTCCAGCCCGGAACTGATGCCTGTTTTCAGGGGTCAGACCGTCACTGATGCGCAAGTCATTGTCCGATCAGTGGTCACTCAAGCCGCTGGGTGACCGGCTTGAGTGACTTGTTGCGCAAAACTGCTTCAATTATGTTGCTGTGTCCCTACCACGGCCTTAGACTGCCGCCCCTCGTAAATTGAGTGCCAGGTGGCGCTTGGAGACTGTGGCGCTTTTTCGGCAACGCTGAGTCGCTCCCTAATTCGCCCTAATGCACGTATTTTTTATAGAGAAATCAATGACAAAGGACAAGTTGCTGGCGATGCCAGCCGATGACTACATGAATTCCGAGCAGCACGCCTTCTTCGTTGCGCTGCTGCAATCCATGAAAGTCGAGATCCATGAGCGTATCGATCAAAGCCGTATCGCTATCGAAAGCCTGGACACGCCCGCTGACCCTGCCGATGCGGCTTCGGTCGAAGAGGAACGTCACTGGCTGGTCAACATCATTGATCGTGACCAGCGCATGCTTCCACAACTGGAAATGGCGCTTTCGCGCATTTCCGATGACAGCTTTGGCTGGTGCGACGACAGCGGCGAGGCCATTGGCCTTAAACGCTTGCTGATCAGCCCGACCACCAAGTACTGCATCGAAGCTCAAGAGCGTCACGAGCAAATCGACAAGCACCAGCGTCAGGCCTGATCAGGCCACGGGTTGCTTTACGGGGGCATTCAATTGCCCCGGTATTTCCCCCCTCGTTATTTGCTTCACGCGCAGAATATTTATCACGCTGCGCGCTCGCGCCAACGTACAACTAACGACCCATAGCTAATGGCCAATGTCTGGCGTTTAATGCAGGCATAACAACCAAAAATGCAGATGGGTGACGAACATGGCTGGAGTTGGACCTCTCATGGGATCGCTGGCGTCGCAGGCGCAGGCCTCCAACGCATTGGCTGTAGAACCGCAACGTCCTCTTAGCCGCACCCGCTGGCTGACCCCATTGATACAAAGCATTTTGCTGTGTCTATTGCTGATGGCAATGGCCTTTCTCAGCGTGTCGGTCTACGCCTGTCTACCATTGGTGCTGGTGGTCATCTGGTTGCCTCGCCTGTTTGCCGCACCGACGATTTCAGCCCTCGCACCGAGCAGCGGCGAAGGTATCGAAAAATTGACTCGCGATTTGTCGTACGCCACCAGTCACAACGCACTGTCCGCCGCCAGCGTGGCATTTTCTGTGGGCCAGTTGGCAAGCAAGGTCCAGTCGCAGCTCGACGCAGCCGAGCAAATCGTCAGCAGCGCCGACGTGATGATCGCAACCGAACAGGTGACCTCTCTTCTGAGCCAACAGGCACTCAGCGCCGCCAGCGAGGCCCGCGTCAGCAGTGACGCCGGGCGTAGCGTATTGGCTGAGTCCATCATTCGGATGCACCAGTTGAGCAAGCGCGCGGTCAGCAGTCGCGAGCTGATCGAGGCCTTGAACCAACGCAGCTCAGACATTCAGCGTGTCACCCTGGTCATCCAGTCAATTGCCAGTCAGACCAATTTGTTGGCGCTCAACGCCGCCATTGAAGCCGCCCGCGCCGGTGAGCACGGGCGAGGCTTTGCCGTAGTTGCCGATGAAGTACGCGGTTTGGCGGGGCGCACCGCCAGCGCCACCGAGGAAGTCGGGCAAATGGTGACCGATATTCAGCAGCTTACGGGGCAAGTGGTCGAGCAGATCCGGCAGTTATCCAGCGACCTGGACACCGGCGTCGAACAGGTTGAGCGAACCGGTCAGCACTTGGAAAACATCGCGGGGTTAGCCGCCGGGGTTGAAGCGCAAGTCAGCGAAATCGCCGCAGGCGCGCAAACCAATCAGCAACAATTGAGCAGCCTGTTTACCGCCGTTGAGCAAATGCGCGGCGATTTGGCGATCAGCGACGAACAAACCAAGCAACTGGCGAAGGCTGCGGTGCAAATGGAGGGGCAGGCGGAAACCATCAGTGAGCGGCTGGCCCAAGTTGGCTTGGATGATTACCATCAGCGAATTTACGATCTGGCCCTTGAAGGGGCGCATCAAATCTCGACTCAATTTGAAGCGGACATCGGGCAACGTCGTGTCAGCCTGGAAGACTTGTTTGATCGCAGTTACCAACTGATACCTAAAACCTCTCCGCCCAAGTTTCAGACACGTTTTGACCGGTATACCGACCAGGTGCTGCCATCGATTCAAGAATCGTTGCTGCCGCGCCATGAGGGCTTGGTGTTCGCCATCGCCTGCACACCTCAAGGTTACGTGCCGACGCACAATACTGCGTTCTGTCAGCCGCTGACCGGCGATCCCCGACTCGACACCGTGCATAACCGAACCAAGCGCAAGTTCGATGACCGCACGGGCATCCGTTGCGGCAGCCATCAGCAGCCCGTGTTGCTGCAAACCTACACCCGTGACACCGGTGAACTGATGCACGACCTCTCGGTACCGATCATGGTTCAAGGTCGTCATTGGGGTGGACTGCGTCTGGGCTACAAACCCGAGGGTCTGCCACCGTCTACGCGTGGCTAAGAAGTTTCCTGCGAAATCAGCGATTCCCGGCATTTACTTGTGGGAATCGTCTGAAATCTAACCGCGGTGAGTCACCGAATACTGATAACGACTACTGCTT
This sequence comes from Pseudomonas sp. CCI4.2, assembly GCF_034350045.1. Lineage (NCBI taxonomy): Bacteria > Pseudomonadati > Pseudomonadota > Gammaproteobacteria > Pseudomonadales > Pseudomonadaceae > Pseudomonas > Pseudomonas sp. CCI4.2. The sequence continues at coordinate 3,162,320 of NZ_CP133781.1, forward strand.
TCGAAAGCGTAAGTTCGTCCTTCATTTAGGCCGTTTTGCAGGGCGTTTAAGTTGTAAGCCCCTCAAAAGTCCTTAACGTTTGTGGGACTGTTCTGAAATATCGTGATGACCTTGACGTCGGTTCGCGGCTGAGCAAGCTGGTTTAAATCAACAGTCACTTTTTGATTTAAGCAGTCTGACTTTCAGCTGCATTCCACAGGCATTGAACATTATGGTTTCTATTTTTAAAACAGTGTGTGACGGGCGCTGCCCTGACCTTCACGTTCAAACGCGCGGTGTTACGGTGCGCATCGGCTTATTCTTCGATGGAACAGGCAATAACCGAATAAACAGCCAAATCGCGGCGGATTGCCGTGCTCAAGCGGTAATGAACAACAACGCTCATACCGGCGCTTGCGCTGGACGTCATGCGAACGCCGCTAGCAGTTATGCTAGCGACATTACGAACATTGCCCGGCTGTATGAATTGTATGTATTGCGGCCCAAGGCGCATGAGACACCGCAGGGGTTAAGTGTGTCTGTGCCCATTTACGTCAGCGGCGCTGGCACCACATCTGGCAAGCACGACTCTGTGTGGGCGGGCCAAGTGCTAGGGCGCGGTAACACGGGGGTTCTGGCCAAGGTCTCTGAGGGGGTGAAAAAGCTCCGAACGGTGCTCGAGACTTTTCAGACGAATAATTGCGGCTGCACGGTCGAGGGGTTGGAACTGGACCTGTTTGGATTCAGCCGAGGCGCTGCGGCGGCTCGGCATTTTGCCAACGAAGTGTTGAAACAAGAGAAGGGGGCACTTGGCCCCTTGCTCAAGCTGCAAAGTATTGCGTGGGGGTCCGACTTCGCGTGGGGTTCAGGCAGCGTCAGGCTGAAGGTGATCGGGTTATTCGACACGGTGGCCGCGATCGGTGGTTTTTCAGACTTCGGAAATACGAGGGATAACTGCAATCGCCGGGTCAATCTTTACCTACCTCCAGGCAGCGCTCAACAGGTGCTGCACTTGGTTGCAGGTGATGAGCAGCGGCGTAATTTTGCCTTGAACAGCGTGACGCCGGGTTGGCCCAAGGAGATCGTGTTGCCAGGGGCCCACTCTGATATCGGCGGCGGCTACCACCTGAATGTTCGCGAAAAAGTGCTGCTCTCCCGTCCTCGGCGCAGTGTTGTCAATCTGAATACGGCGTTTCATGAAACGGTTGCCTGGCGCGAAAGCCAGGCTGATCTTCAGACCATAGACGCCAGGGAGTGGCTAGACCCGCTGGACGCGGAGGCTTCGCTGTCGATCGAGAACGATGAACGTCTCCCCAATGCGGGCAGCAACACGGTTGGGGTAAAAGCGGTTGTGGCAGCGGTGAGTATGAATCGCCGGGTTTATGGACATCTCTCTCGGGTTTATTTGCGCGTGATGCATGAATTGGCAAGCGCCGAGGGCGTGCCGTTGGAACCAGTGCCAGACAGCCCGGCGCTGAGCCTGGTGCCGGAATTACAGGTCATCGCTCAAAAGCTGATTGCGTACGCCAAAGGTGGTCCGTACACGCTGGATGAGGGCGAGCAGCGTTTACTGCGTCGACGTTTCATCCATCGGTCCGCGCATTGGAGTGCGCTGGTCGGCAGCGGTGCCAGCCGAAGCCACGCGATTTTCGTGCACGCGCCGGAGCCTGGGGGACGAATTTGCCACCCCAATGTTGGCAAGCCCGGTTACCCCGAATGACCTTTTTCGCTAGACCATGGGATGGTTTGTTACCGGTTATGTAACGAAGCTATGCAAGGGATAGCTTTTTCCCCAGGCGTCTAACCCCTAAGATAGCGACATCGTTACCTTGCTAATGAAATCTCGGGAGTACGCTCATGCATAGCAAACTCGATGTCGCCGTCATGATCGGAAGCGGCGTTCCACCGTCAATGCGCGCGTTGGGCCAGCAGATGTGCTGGGTGGTTTTGCTTAACGGTGAGCGACGAGGCACTGCCTTTGCCAGCCGCCATGATGCCGAAGAGTGCCGATCAGCCTGGGCCGCCCAGTTGTCCATGACGGCCTGACGTCACTACGGTTGCCGGCAGCCTATTTGTTGGCTTCGTGCAACAGCGCATTGAGTTCATCCACAACCGGCGCCCAATCGGCGTCTACGCGTAATTCTTCTTTAAGAAATTTCGCCTGTTGCGGTGTCCAGAACTCAGCGTCGATCAGTTTGACGTCTTCGGGCAGCGGGCCATGGCTGTCGACGAATGCGTCAATGCTGGCCTGATCGGAATCAAGGCCCAGTTGATCGAATAAGGTCTGTAGGGTGGGTGTCGTCAAGTCCATGTCATCTCCGTCGCGGGCAAGTAACTTGTTGGATGGCAACGCCACACTTTAACCGTGGCACAGTATCTGAGGCTTTGGCTCGGCAAGAGTTCGGATGGAAATGCCCGAAGACGAAAATTCTGGACGACGGCGAACTAAGCGCTCAATGCGCCGGCGTCTACAGCCACTTTTAACGCCTTGGCCGATTCCTTTGCTGCCGCCGCAGCGACGTCGGCGGTTTTGAACCAACGGTCTTTTTCGACCTGGTGGTAGCTGATAGCGTTTTTCCCTTCCTTGGCACGCATTACAATTACAGCTTGGTACTCGCCTTCGACTTCTCTGGACTCACCCCAGATGAAGAATTCGCCGATATCAAATTCAGTCACTATTACCTTCCCATGGATGACGAGTTGCTACTCTATGGCGTGCTTGTGCTTCGCCGGTAGTCTTGAGGTGCGCGAGTATGGCAGTTGTTGACGTGCTCAGGCGGTGTTTAGCACTAACGATGACGAATGACAGGTTGTCGGATCGAGGGCTGATCGGCAGGGGCAAGCTTGGGGTATTGGGGTTAAACCGAACTATTGCTTGATAGCGGACGAAAGGTATATATCCGTAAGGCGCCGCTAGCCGGTAGAATTGCTTTTTTCCCCCCCCTCGGATTTACCATTCGATATTCCCCGGTCACTGGGGGTAGCGTCCTGAAAGGCTCGAGCGATATTGCTAGGCGCCGAACCCCATGGACCAAGACCCGTTTTCTGCGGCGCCCGACACAGTTGGGTACGCTCATTTTCAAGTTTGAGGATTCTTCATTGGCAGTCAGTAATCTGGACATGCACGCATTGTTCGTACTTGGCGATCTTCGCGCCAAGCTGGTCAAGCAATTTCAATCCCGTTTCGTTTATGTCACTGAGCAGAATGCCGAAGGCATTTACATTGCCGAAATCGACACTGAAACCGCGTTGGTGGTGGACGATAAACCCCGACTCGAACTCAAAGTAGGCGATCATTTTCGCGCGGCGGTATTGCCCAGCCGTGAAGGTGGGAAGTTCGAATTGAAATTCCGCGATATCAAATTGACGGTCTACGGGCTAGGCGAATATGCCTATGTCGATACCGCTGAGGGGCACGGGATAGTGTTCAAGGAAGGTCAGACTGTTGTCACAGTGTTCGCGGCTCACGAGCAGTTGCAAGGCACACTCAGCAAGACATTAAAAGCGGTGACCGGCAAAGCTGCCAAATGGCGCAAGGGTGAGCTGACCTTCAAGGCCAGTGAATAATCCCCTCAGTGTCCACCGGCATCCCGTTCGCCGCTGACCTCCGGTGGCACGTCATCGCCGGCCACGCGTTTGCGGAACAACCCGGTACGTGCCAACAACAATGTGGTGACCGGTACAGTGATCGCCAGCAGTATCGGGATTAACCAGGCGTGCAGCACCGGCCCGGAGTTCAGGGCCGAGAAATAAACGATAGAAGCCAAGGCCACTAGCCACGCACCCAGCGTAGAAGCCAGCGCTGGTGGGTGCATGCGTTGAAAGAAGTCCTGCATTCGCAGCAAGCCCAAGGCCCCGGTCAGGGCCAATAGGCTGCTGGATAGCAATAAGAGTGCGGTAACGACTTCGACCCAATACGGCAACACGCTGAGCGAACTCATTCGATCACCTCACCACGCAATAGAAATTTTGCCAGCGCAAATGACCCGACGAAACCAAATAAAGCGATCAGTAGCGCGGCCTCGAAATAGGTGTCGCTGGCGTAGCGAATGCCCAGCACCAGCATTATCAACATGGCGAGCACGTAGAGATAATCCAGCGCCAATACCCGGTCCTGCGCGGACGGGCCAATGAATAAACGAATTAACGTCAATACCATCGCCAAGGCAAAAATGCACAGGGTCAGCAGGATTGCGTTGGACAGCAGGTCACTCATTGGAAAATCTCCATCAGCGGGCGCTCATAACGGTGTTTGAAATGGGCAATGAATTGAGCCTCATCGTCCAGATCAAACACGTGCATCAATAGCACGCTGCGGTCCAGCGCTAGCTCTGACCACACAGTACCCGGCACCACTGTGGTAATCATCGACAGGGCCGCCAAGCCATTGGCGTCGCGTAAGTCCAACGGGACTTTGACGAATGCCGGGCGAGGCGGGCGCCGCTTGGCATTCCATACGCGCCAGCCCACGGCCAAGTTAGACGAGATGACATCGCACCCCACTTGCAAGACCAGTTTAAACAGGACGTTCGGTTTGCCGATGCGTACCGGCAGCGGACGCAACGGCGCCGTGAGCACCGGTGCGATAAACCCCAATAGCGCGCCCAGCAGCAGGTTGCCAAGGCTGAGTGACCCGTTCAGCAGCAGCCACAGCACCCAAAGTGCCAATGACAGCCATGGGGCAGGAAAGAACCGCTTCATGGTTGTGTCTCTCCAGCCGAAGTGGGTCCGAGCAGTGGCCGTGCGGCCATCACCGACAACACATAGTGCTGTGGATCATGTAACGCAGCAGCCGTGTCTTGTGTGTAGCGCAGCAAGGGTTCGGCTTTGAACGTCAGCGCGATGCATAACCCCAGCAGAATCACGATGGGCAGGCATTCGTAGCGACGCAGCAGCGGGGAAGGCCGGTTCGCAGGTGTCCAGAAACGCTGAATGCCGACTCTGGAGAAAGCCACCAGCGACGTGAATCCGGAAAAAATCAGCAAGCCGATCAACGTCCAACTGACACTGGAAATCGCTTCTTCCTTTGCCACATCCAGCCCCAGCGGATTGAGCAGCGCACTGAGCAGGGTCAGTTTGCCGATGAAACCCGACAGTGGGGGCATACCGATGATCAACAAGGCGCAGGCGATGAAGCTCAGGCCGAGGAAGGCTTTGGTCATGGGGATTACCTGACCCACCACTGCTTTCTGTTCGTCATCAAGATTGGTACCCGGGGGCGGATGCAGCGACTCCACGGTTTTGGGCAGTTGGTCGGGGTCCTCCTCCAGCGGTATTTCGTTAGCCGAGCGCGAGCGTTCAATCAGTTCTGCTAGTAGGAACAAAGCGCTGAGGGTCAGGGTCGAACTGACCAGGTAAAACAGCGCGCCCGACGTCAAGCTCGGCTGTGCAAAACCGATGGCTGACAACAGGATGCCCGCCGACACGAGGATGCTCAGACTGGCCATTCGCTCAAGACGTTGGGCCGCAAGAATGGCCACGGCTGAGGTCACTACCGTCGCCATGCCGCCGTAGATCAGCCAGTCCCCACCAAAAAACGCCGAGGCGCCTGCCTGCCCGGAAAACAGTAGCGTCCACAGCCGCAATACGGTGTAGACGCCGACTTTGGTCATGATCGCGAACATCGCCGCAACCGGTGCGCTGACGGCGGAATACGCCGGCACCAGCCAGAAATTCAGCGGCCACATCCCGGCTTTGGCCAGGAACGCGGTGGCCAGAATGGCCGCGCCGGCGTGCAATAGGCCGCGATCCGCTTCGGGAATCAATGGGATTTTCATCGCCAGATCGGCCATGTTCAAGGTGCCGGTGACGCCATAGATCATCGCCGCCCCGATCAGGAACAGCGACGACGCCACCAAGTTGATGGTGATGTAATGCAAGCCCGCCGAGACCCTGGCGCGGCCGGAGCCATGCAGCATCAAGCCGTACGATGCCGCCAACAGCACCTCGAAAAACACGAACAGATTGAACAGGTCAGCGGTCAAAAATGCCCCGTAAAGGCCCATCAACTGAATCTGAAACAGCGCATGAAAACTGGCGCCCGCCCGGTCCCAGCGCGCCAATGCGAAGAGCAGGGCACAGACGCCAATGATTCCGGTCAACACCAGCATCAGCGCAGAAAGATGGTCCACCACCAACACGATGCCGAACGGTGCTTCCCAATTGCCGGGCAGGTAGACACCGATGGAGCCCGTGGTGCCCTCCTGCTGGACCCATGCCAGCAGGCAGATCGAAATACCCAATCCAACCACGGTGGACAGCAGATTGATTTTGGCTTTTAGGGGCCGACGCTTTTCACTCAGCATTAACATCAGGGCGGCGGTCAACAGCGGCAGCAGAATCGGTACGACGATCAGCTGATTCATAAACGTCGCAGGATTCAGTTCGGTCATTGTGTCGGCTCCCGGCCATCCACATGGTCGGTGCCGGTCAGGCCCCGTGATGCCAACAGCAACACCAGAAACAGTGCGGTCATGGCGAAGCTGATGACAATCGCGGTCAGCACCAATGCTTGCGGCAATGGGTCGGTGTAATTGAGCAAGTCATGGGGCACACCGTCCTTGATGATCGGCTCCTTGCCGATGAACAGGCTGCCCATGCTGAAGATGAACAAATTGACCCCGTATGACAGCAGGCACAGGCCCATGACCACCTGGAACGTTCGCGGTCGCAGGATCAGCCACACCCCTGAAGCGGCCAATACCCCGATGGCAATGGCGATGACTTCTTCCATCAGGCAGCTCCTTGCGTGGTGATGGGTTTGGGCAGCGAGGTCGGACGATGACTACGCACCGATTGGTGGCCCAACGCCGTGAGAATCAGCAAGGTCGAACCCACCACCACGGCATAGACGCCGATGTCGAAAAACAGCGCGCTGGCGATATGCACGTCCCCAAGTAACGGCAGGTTCAGATGTGCGGTATGCGTGGTGAGGAATGGATAACCCAAGGTCATGGCTCCCAGGCCTGTGAGTGTCGCGCAAAGTAGGCCGGTACCCATCCAGCGCAACGGCCGCAGGCTCATTTGCGCTTCGACCCACTGGGTGCCTGCAACCATGTACTGCAGGATGAACGCCACCGACATCACCAATCCGGCAACAAAGCCGCCACCGGGCTGATTGTGCCCGCGCATGAACAAGTACATCGACACGATGAACGCAATGGGCAGGAGCAAACGCACCAATACCGCGGGCACCATCATGAACCCCAGCGCGGTGTCGCTGGCGCTGCGCGGGTTGACCAGATCGGTCACCACGTCGCGGCCCAACAGACGCTGTTGCGCCGGTAACGGAATGCTTTCCTTGGGAGGACGGAAGCGTCTGAGCAAGGCAAATATGGTCAGTGCCACGGCCGCCAATACGGTGATTTCACCCAGGGTGTCGAAGCCGCGAAAGTCCACCAGCATGACGTTCACTACGTTGCTGCCGCCACCCTGGGGCAACGCGTGACGGAGGTAGAACGACGAAATCGTATTGGGTGTCGGCCGGGTCAGCATGGCGTAGGAGAGCAGCGCCATACCGCCACCGACCAGCCCCGCTAACAGCAAGTCACGAATCCGTCGAGCGCGGGCACGGTTGAGGCTGTCCGGCGACGGCGCGACATTTTCGTTACGCCTCGGCAGCCAACGCAGCCCAAGCAGAATCAATACTGTTGTGACGACTTCCACGACCAGTTGGGTCAGGGCCAGGTCCGGTGCCGAAAACCAGACAAAGGTCATACAGGTCATCAACCCGCAGACGCTGACCATGGTGAGTGCTGCCAGACGGTGATATTTAGCCTGCCATGCAGCGCCAATGGCACAGGCGATTGCGATGAGCCACAAAGTCACGAACACCCCGGAGCCGGGAATTTTTGGTCGATCACCCCAGCTCAAACCGCTATGAAACATCGGGATCGCGCCGGCGATCAGTGCCACTAACACCAAAAGAAACAACTGCGCCTGCAAGCGGCGGGTACTGAACAAACGCTCAAAACGTCGCGCCCAGCGCATTTTTAGCACCAGGACTCGTTCGAACAAACGTTTGCCGTTCAAGCGGGAAACCAGCGGTGGGCCGGTAAAGCGCTCCTGTTTGAACGAGGTCCGCAACAGCAAAAACAGGACGATGCCGCCGCCCATGGCCACCAGACTCATGATCATTGGCGCATTCCAGCCGTGCCAAATTGCCAGGCTGTACGCTGGCAATGCGCCGCCAACCACCGGCTGGGCGGCCGCAGCCAGCAAAGGCCCCACGGATTGCGCCGGGAAAATACCGACAACCAGGCAAGCGAACACCAGCAGTTCCACAGGAACACGCATCCAGCGTGGCGGTTCGTGAGGGGTATGGGGCAGGTCGGTAGCCTTTGGACCGAAAAACACATCCACAGTGAAGCGTAACGAATAGGCAACGCTGAACGCCCCGGCAATGGTCGCCACCACAGGCAGGGCGACCTCAACCCACGCGGTGGAAGAGATGAACACGGTCTCGGCGAAGAACATTTCCTTGGACAGAAAACCGTTGAGCAGCGGCACGCCGGCCATGGCTGCACTGGCAACCATTGCCAATGTGGCGGTATAGGGCATTAGTTTGATTAAGCCGCTGAGGCGTCGAATATCACGGGTGCCGCTCTCGTGGTCGATGATCCCGGCGGCCATGAAGAGCGACGCTTTGAACGTGGCGTGATTGAGGATGTGAAACACCGCCGCGACCGCCGCTAATGGGCTGTTCAAGCCGAGCAGCAAGGTAATCAGCCCCAGATGGCTGATGGTTGAATACGCCAGCAAGCCTTTGAGGTCGGTCTGGAAAATCGCCGAGTACGCACCCAGCAGCAGGGTGCAGGCACCGGCACCGCTGACGATCCAGAACCATTGTTCAGTGCCCGACAACACCGGCCAGAACCTGGCCAGCAAAAACACCCCGGCCTTGACCATCGTCGCCGAATGTAAATAAGCCGACACCGGCGTCGGCGCGGCCATGGCGTGGGGCAGCCAAAAGTGGAACGGAAACTGCGCGCTTTTGCTCAAGGCGCCGATCAGGATCAATGGCAAGAGTACCGGGTACAGCGCGTGGGCGCGGATCTGGTCGCCAGCGGCGAGCACTGTATCCAGGTCGTAACTGCCGACCACATGGCCGAGCAGCATGACGCCCACCAATAACGCCAACCCCCCGGCGCCGGTTACGACCAATGCCATATAGGCACCCCGTCGCGCATCGGCGCGGTGGTGCCAATAACCAATGAGCAAGAAAGAGAAGAGGCTGGTCAGCTCCCAGAAAAACACGATCTGGATCAGGTTGCCGGAAATGACCAAACCCAACATCGCGCCCATGAACGCGAGAAAAAACGCGAAAAAGCGCGGCACTGGGTCGTCTGGCGACATGTAGTAGCGGGCATAGAGCGACACTAGCGCGCCAATGCCCAATACCAGCATCGAAAACAGCCAAGCGAAACCGTCCATTCGCAACGAAAAGTTCAGGCCCAGACTGGGCAGCCAAACGAACTCCTGATGAATAACGCCGCCGTTGGCAATTTGCGGATACCACAACGCGACCTGTATCGCCCCGGCCAGGCTCAGTGCGCCTGCCAAAATCGACTCGGCATTACGCGCGTTGTGCGGCAGCAATGCCGCCAGGCAGCTGCCGATAAAGGGCAGAAGCAGCAGAACTATCAGGGACATAGGCTTCTAATCTGCGGGGAAAGGCAAGAATGATACGTGGCGGGTTGCTGATCACCAATCGCCAACCTATGGCAAGATCCTACAGAGCATGCTTTACAAGGGTAGTCTGGAGTTCGACGCCGCGCTGTCGCGCAGCAAACTGGGAAGCACTGTGTGTGCTTCGAGATTGCAGCGTGTCAGGACGCAAGCCTTCCCGAATAAATTCGGTCCCACAGATTTTGGGGCTGTACAGATTTCTGAAGGAGGTGCCGAAGGCTGCGATCAGGTCCGAAGGACCCTCGCCAACAAGTTGGCTCTACAAATAGTCGCCCGCCTATAGATTGCCGGTGAATTGAATATCGAATTACGGAAAGAGGCCCCATGAAACCATGCGGCCGAACGCAGGCGTTGCGCAGGGGGTAACGAGGCAAGGATGCCGAGTAAGCCGTGCGCGGCCAGGGACGGCCGCTCACGGCGACCCCCGGAGCAACGCCGGAGTGAGGGAAGACCGAGCCTAAGCGAGGTCCTGCATGGTGGGGCAAGCGTTTTGGGTTACCTTTTTGCGGTTCGGCGTCCCGACGGTTGAAAAAGGTGACTCGCTGTAAAAGCGAAACTATAAGCTCAGCAACCACAAAGGCCAGATATACACGCCAAACCCAGCGCCAACCCATTGTTTTCAAAAGACTAAAAAGTAGTTTGATAAGAGCCATGTTGTGGTGGCGAGCGCGCGGATGCGGTCTGCCAGGTAAACCGCCTCGCCAACACGTTGGCTCAGATGGCCGAGCGCCCGAGATCGCCTGTGAGTTAAATGCCGAATTGCTGTAAAAGCGAGACCATACATTCAGCAACCATCAAGATGAGACGACGCGTTACATCGAAAGTGGGCAATATCCTGCGTAGATCCAATGGAGCGAGTAATAGCGTGCACAAAGACAGTTCCCATCGAGCGCCAGTGCTGCAACACGTCAGCCAGAACGTGCGACGCCTGCGCAACGCAGCAGCGTTGAGCCAGAGCGCCTTGGCGGAAAAGTCGGGGGTCAGCCGGCGCATGTTGGTGGCCATCGAGGCGGGCGAGAAAAACGTTAGCCTGGCCACCCTTGATCGGGTGGCCGATGCGCTGGAGGTGGCGTTCAGTGACCTTATCCAGGCGCCTGACGGGCGTGATCCCAGCCGAATCAATGAAGTGGCTTGGGCCGGCTTAATCCCCGGAAGCAAGGCCGTGCTGTTGGCCAAGGCAATGGCGAAACGTGAAGTGGAACTGTGGGAATTTTGCCTGCAGCCCGGCGAAGTCTATTCTTCCGAAGCCGATCCTGAGGGTTGGAGCGAGCAAGTGTACGTATTTGAGGGGTGCCTTGGGGTTTGGCTGGGGGGTGATATTCGTTACGTTGAAAGCGGCGAGTTCTTTATGTTTGCCAGCCATCAAGTCCATGCCTATCGCAATGACGGCCACGTGCTGGTGCGTTTCGTCCGTAACGTCGTGTTATGAGTTCTCAATCGAAGGAACCGCATTAGATGAAGCCGTCAGGAAAAATGCCCGCATCGCAACTTGAACAGGCCAATCGTACTGTTCGTACCGCTGATATCCTGATTGTCGGCGCAGGCTTAAGTGGCAGCATGCTGGCCGTGCAATTGCTGAGACTGCCGGGTAAGCGGCACATTCTGATTGTCGAGACACGCAGTGAGTTGGGGCGAGGAGAAGCTTACAGTGCCACCGAGTTGGGCCACACGTTGAACGGTAACGCTGCCCGAATGAGCGTCGAGCCCGATGATCCTGACGACTTGACCCGCTGGCTCGGCCATTACATCGCGGGGGGCGGTTGGCCTGAGTCTGCCGAGCAAGGAGTGCCGGTGGCCGAACTCTTCCCTCCCAGGGGGATTTTTGGCCTGTACGTTCAGCAACGACTGGCCGAAGCCCAAGCTTTGGGCGCCACCAATGGATCGACGCTGGAGCATGTGCGGGACGAAGCAGTCGATCTACAAAGCAGTGATTTTGGCGTACGCATAACGCTTAAGAGCGGTAAGCAGTTGCAAGGCAAGTTCGCCGTTCTGGCCACCGGAATGTTCCCCGCCGCGCGCACGCAGCAACGTGAGTCCAGTGGGCTCAATGCAGCAGCTGTTGATCCGTGGGATGTCTGCACCATGAGCCAACTCGATCCGCAGGCCAAAGTCTTGATTGTCGGTGCTGGGCTGACCATGGTCGACGCCTTGGTGTCCTTGCAGCAGGCCGGGCATCGGGGACCGATCGAAGTTTTTTCCCGTCATGGCTTGTTGCCGCATGTTCGTCGACAACCGCCCGTATGGGTAGATTTTCTGGCCGCAGATCCCAGCATTCGCAGCACACGCCAGTTACTGCGCAAGGTGCGCGAGCAATGCCAGCAAGCCATTGCAGCAGGGATCGATTGGCAAGCGCCGTTGGATACAGTGCGCGCCCACATCGGCCGATTGTGGAGTCAGGCCAGTGATGTGCAACGCCGGCAGTTCGTTCGCCATGTTCGGCCGTGGTGGGAGAGCCACCACCATCGCTCGCCACCCATGGGCGCGGCGTTGCTTGCAAAGCTGGTCAAGGAGGGCCGTTTAACGATTCATGCCGCGTCGTTTCAGGGGTTGGAAATGTTATCCACAGGTCAGTTGCAGATTCGCGTCCGTCGACGAGGCGACGCTGAACCGTCGTACATCATCGGGGATGCGCTGATCAATTCAACGGGCATCGAATACGACTGGCGTCGAGTGGACCGGCCGCTGCCCCGTCAGCTGTTGGCCAGGCGCCTGATCCAGCCGGGACATTTGGCGCTGGGCATTGCTGCAAAGGCTAACGGTGCGTTGCTCGATGCGCAGGGAATCGTGTCGAAGCGACTGTTCTCACTGGGCCCGCCGTTGCGCGGCATGTGGTGGGAAAGTACGGCGGTCACCGACGTTGCCAGTCAGGCAAAAGCGTTGGCTGAGCGATTGGCTTCACTGCGTTAGTGAATGATCCGGTTGCGCTGAGTCATCAAAAACGCCGCTCGACCCTAAGGTCCAAGCGGCGTTTCTTCCACGGTGAGGCTCAGTCCGTGGACGTCAGCACTTAGCGGATGCTGTCGATGCTGCCTTTGTTACCGGTAACTTTGACGTTCACCTTCTTGAAGATGAAATAGTCTTCGACATTCACTTCATAACGCGGCGCAACGATCAGGTCGGAACCGGAGCTTTTCACTGCTTTGTAGGCAGCCGCTGCTTTCACGGCGGAGATTGGATCAGGCAGGCTCAGTGCGGAACCGCCAGCGCCAGCGCCACCGTAGGTAACGCCATCGGCGAACTGAGTGTCGCCACCCACGCTCAACCAGCCAAACAGGATGTTGGTGGAAGATTCGCCGGTGATTTTTTCGCCGACTTTTACGTTCGCTTTCAAGTCAGCGGTGACCGAACCTGAAATCGGAGCGGTTGGCTGGCTCATGTTATAGCTCACGCAACCGCTAGTCGTGGCGATCAACGTGGCAACGGCGGCAGAGAGGTATAATTTTTTCATTCGGGAGAACTCCTGAGGGTAAGTGCTTGGCAAATTAAGCCGGCGCAACCTTAACCAGAGTGCTTTCAAGAAGATGTCAGGCGCTTCCTATTTGGTTGAGGGTTTCTTAACCACCTGTTGTAAGTAAATTCCGTAGGAGCTTGGCAGCCAGTCTTTTTTCCTCCTGAGCAGGGTAAAAAAGCTGCTCAACGCCCAAGCGCTAGATCGACAGTTGCAGGAATCGCTCCTCCTCGGCGTCGTCATTCTTTCTGCGTTTATTAACCGCCAGTTCGCCGATTTTGATCAGGCGGGTGCGGATGATGTTGCGACTCAAACCCAGCAAATTCGCGGTGTGTACTTGGTTGTAGTGGCTAAATCGGTAGGCCGCGCGCAGCAAGCTGTCTTCGACTTTTTCATGCAGGGCGCCGGTGTGTTCTTCGAATAGCGCTTGAAAAGCCCTGGCTAGCAGCCCGTTGGCGGACGGGTCTACCGGCGTATTTTCTTCCTGGCGTTCGATGCGCAGATTCGACAGGCGTAAATCGTCGCGCTGGATGACGCCATCATGGCAAATGAGCAGGGTGTGGTGGATTACGTTTTCCAGCTCGCGAATATTGCCCGGCCAGCCGTAGGTTTTGAGTGTGTGTTCGGCCTCCGGACTCAGCGTAATCTGGCCATAACCCAAGCGTCGGCTATAGACCTCGATGAAGTGTCGAGTCAGCGGTAGGATATCGCCGGGCCGCACACGCAGTGGACTCAGTTCCAGGCTGACCACGTCCAGCCGGTAATACAAATCCTCGCGAAAGTGCCCGGCGTTGATGGCTTTTCCCAACTGCACGTTGGTCGCCGCGAGCACCCGAACGTCGATGGGCGTACTTTTACGTGAGCCCAGGCGCACGACTTCCCGCTCCTGCAACACCCGCAGCAGTTTCACCTGAATTGACATGGGCAGATCGCCGATCTCATCCAGAAACAGCGTGCCGCCATTGGCCTCCTCAAACCAGCCGGCTTTGGCGCCCAAGGCCCCGGTAAACGCGCCCTTTTCGTGACCGAACAACTCGGCTTCAACCAGCGATTCGGAAAACGCGCCGCAGTTGACCGCTACGAACGGACCCTGGCGACGCCCGCTCAGGTTATGGATATGCCGTGCGACCAGCTCTTTGCCGGTGCCGGTTTCGCCAATGATCAGTACGCTGGCATCACTGGGCGCGACCTGGTGCACATGCGCCAGCAGGGCACGTGATTTTGGGTCTTCGAACACTTGAGCTGTGGCCCGGATCGATGTCGCCAGTGCGGGCGATGGCGGTAAGGTCAGAAGCTGCATAAGCATCCCTTTCTGGTTGTAATCGTGCTGCGAACACAAATTCTGTATGAGCCAACTGGTTGGCAAAGCGCTTAATTCGGTGCGCCAGATACATCGCCTCGCCAGTTGGCTACAGGGGGGGTTAGGCGTTGGCCTGGGTCGGCAGTACGTCGTTGGCGATCATTTCGCCGAACGGCCCGGTCAGGTTGGTGATGCCGCGTCCCGCCAGGCTGGCGTAGGGTTCTGGCAGCAGCGGGAACACCAATTCGGCAAAGCGATAGGCTTCTTCCAGGTGCGGATAACCGGAGAAGATAAAGCTTTCGATGCCCAGGTCCGCGTATTCCTTGATTCGCGCCGCGACTTCCTGCGGGTTGCCCACCAACGCGGTGCCTGCGCCGCCTCGTACCAGGCCAACACCGGCCCACAGGTTTGGCGCAATTTCCAGGTTGTCGCGACGGCCATCGTGCAACGCTGCCATGCGCCGCTGGCCTTCGGAATCAAAGCGCGAGAAGGATTTTTGCGCCGATGCGATGGTTTCATCGCTGATGTGTTCGATCAGTGTGTCGGCAGCTTGCCAGGCCTCTTCGCTGGTTTCACGCACGATCACGTGCAGCCGAATACCGAAGCGCACCGTGCGGCCCTTGAGTGCGGCTCGTTTGCGAACATCAGCGATCTTTTCCGCTACGGCGGCCGGTGGCTCGCCCCACGTCAGGTAGACGTCCACTTGATCTGCGGCTAACGCGTGGGCGGCTTCTGACGAACCGCCGAAATACAACGGCGGGTAAGGTTTTTGGATCGGCGGGTAGAGCGCTTTGGCGTTCTGCACGCGCAAATGCTTGCCTTCGAAATCAACGGATTCACCTTGCAAGACCCTGCGCCAAATCTGTAGAAACTCGTCGGAGACTTCGTAGCGTTCGCTGTGATCCAAGAAGCTGCCGTCGCCGCGATTTTCATCTGGATCGCCACCGGTGACCACGTTGATCAGCAGTCTGCCGCCGGACAATCGATCCAGCGTTGCGGCCATCCGGGCCGACACGGTGGGCGAAATAATCCCCGGACGAATCGCCACGAGAAAACGCAGGCGTTCGGTCAGTGGGACCAGGGCCGAGGCGATGACCCAAGAGTCTTCGCACGAACGGCCGGTGGGTATCAGCACACCGTGATAACCGAGGTCGTCTGCGGCCTGGGCCACTTGTTTCAGGTAGTTCAGGGTGACGGGGCGGGCGCCCTTAGTGGTGCCCAAGTAATGGCCGTCGCCGTGAGTGGGGAGGAACCAGAAAACGTCCATGAAAAATCCTTCAAGCAAGGTCGGCTAATTTTTTTCAGCGGCAAACAGGCGGCCACTGTTGAATAGCTGTTGCTGGTGAACAAACAGTGGGCTAGTTATAAAGCCTCAGGGTTATTCCGCAAAAGAACCTAAATCTATATTTTTAGATCGTTTATACATAAGCGGCGTCGGGCGTCGCGACCAGCCGGCGTGCGGTCCGGTGCTATCCTTGCCACCCGCGCCTCGACCTCTCATAAAAGAAGCTGCATGAACGCTAAAAAAGAAGCCGCACCGTTGCCGGAAGACTTACGGGTGTTCCTGACCGTCATTCGCAAAGCCGGTTTCGCCGCCGCCGCCGATGAGCTGGGCTTGTCACCGGCGTATGTCAGCAAGCGCATTCAGATTCTTGAAAGCACCCTGGCGACACGCCTGTTGCACCGCACCAGCCGTCGCGTTTCGTTGACCGAAGACGGCGAGCGTGTGCAGCGGTGGGCCGTGCGGATTCTTGAAGACTTCCAGTTACTGCATGACGAGTTGTCCGAAGCCCATGCCGAGCCACGCGGTCGTTTGCACTTGTGCAGCAGCTTTGGTTTTGGCCGTAACCACGTGGCGCCGGCCATTTCGCAGCTGGCCGAACTTTATCCACAACTGGAAATTCGTCTGGACCTGTTCGACCGCGTGGTGGACATCGTAAGCGAAGGTTTCGACCTGGAGATTCGGGTCGGCGATGACATCCCTGGCCAACACATTGGTCGCCGTTTGATCACCAATCGCCGGGTGCTCTGCGCTGCGCCCGACTACTTGAAACGACGCGGCATCCCGCAGACGCTGTCCGATCTCGAGGGCCACGATTGCTTGGTGCTGAAAGAGCGCGACAACGCGTTCGGCCATTGGCAACTGGAGCGCGAAAGCGGTCACGAAAGCGTGCACGTCAGTGGGCCGTTGTCGTCCAACAGCGGGGAGATTGTTTTGCAGTGGGCACTGGATGGGCGTGGGGTTTTGCTGCGTTCATTGTGGGACGTGCGACCGCTGCTGGAGCAGGGTCGTTTGGTGCAGGTGCTAAATGACTACACCCAGAGCGCCAATGTCTGGGCGGTTTACCCGAATCGGCTGGCGAACTCGGGCAAGCTGCGCGCTTGCGTCGAGTTCCTCCAGCATCACTTCCATCAGTTGTCGCTTTAAGCCTTAGTTCAGCCAAGGATTGGCGTGCAGATGCCGCTGTTCGAATTCACGAATCTGCGCGCTGCGTTGCAGGGTGCTGCCGATGGCGTCCAGCCCCAGTAGCAACGCTTCCTTGCGCAAGGTATCGATCTGGAAGGGCATGACGCTGCCACCGTGCAGGCGAATTTCCTGAGCGTCCAGATCGACTTCGATGTGAGCGCCCTGGGCCTGACTGACCGTGCGACCCAACGCCTGAACTTGCGCTTCTTCCAACGAGATAATCAGCACCCCGTTGCGCTGGCAGTTGTCGTAAAAAATCCCGGCGAAGCTGCTGCCGATCAGCGCCCGAATGCCCCTCTGCTTCAGGCCCCATACCGCGTGTTCACGGCTGGAACCGCAACCGAAATTCGGCCCGGTGACCATGAATTTAGCACCCTGCCAAGGCGCTTGATTAAGGATAAATTCCGGGTTGGGTTCGCCTGAGACTAGAAAGCGCAGGTCGAAAAACAAACCGCGATCCAATCCATTCCGGTCGATGCCCTTGAGGAACTGCTTGGGCATGATCACGTCGGTGTCGATGTTGGCCGCGAGCATCGGCGCTGCGATGCCGCTGACAGTGGTAAACGGTTGCATGTTCATCTCCTCAAACGCGGCCGTTGAAGCGGCGCACGTCAGTCAATCTTCCGGTGATGGCCGCTGCGGCCACCATGGCTGGGCTCATCAAGTGCGTTCGTGCGCCCGCGCCTTGCCGGCCTTCGAAGTTGCGGTTGGTGCTGGACGCGCAACGGTCGCCTGAGGCAAGCACGTCATCGTTCATCGCCAGGCACATGGAGCAACCCGACTGACGCCACTCGAAACCGGCCTCGATGAAAATGGCGGCCAACCCTTCGGCTTCAGCTTGATCGCGCACCGCCGTCGACCCCGGAACGATCATCGCCCGAACGTGATCGGCGACGCGCTTGCCGCGTACCACACTGGCGGCATCGCGCAGGTCTTCGATCCGTGCGTTGGTGCAGGAGCCGATAAACGCATGGCTGATGACGATGTCGCTTAGCGGCATGCCCGCTTCCAGGCCCATGTACTTCAGGGCGCGGACCATGTCCTGACGCAAAATAAGGTCGCTGATGGCTAGCGGGTCCGGCACCGTGGAACCGATGGCGGCAGCCTGATCCGGGCTGGTGCCCCACGTCACCATGGGTTCGAGGTCATTGGAGTTCAGATGGATTTCGCTGTCGAAATGAGCGCCGAGGTCGGTGTGCAATTGGCGCCACGTGGCGACCGCACGGCCCCATAACTCGCCTTTCGGCGCCCGGGGTTTGCTCTTGAGGTAATCAAACACTTTGTCGTCGGGCGCCATGAACGCACCGCGCGCGCCGGCTTCGACCGCCATGTTGCAAATGGTCATCCGCGCTTCGACGCTCAGGGCATCAATGGTCGAACCGGCGAATTCGATGGCGTAACCGGTGGCACCTGACGCACCGATTTTACCGATGAGCGCCATGATCACGTCTTTGGAGGTGATGCCGGAGGCGAGGGTGCCATCGACGGTCACACGCATACTTTTCAGGCGTTTGTAGACCAGGGTCTGTGAGGCCAACAGATGCTCGATTTCGGACGTACCGATGCCGAACCCAAAAGCCCCCAATGCGCCATAGGTGGTGGTATGGCTGTCGCCCGCCGCGATGACCATGCCCGGCAAGATAAAACCCTGTTCGGGGGCGATCACGTGTTCGATGCCTTGGCGCTTATCGAGGACGTCGAATAACTCAATGCCGAATTTTTCGCAGTTCTGCTCCAGGTAGGACACCTGCAACGCCCCTCCTTCGTCAGCCATGGCGGCTACACGTATCGGTGCGGTAGGGTTTACATGATCGACCACGGCCAACGCGGTCGACGGACGCCACACGTCACGGCCGGCCTCACGCAAACCGCTGAAGGCTTGCGGGCTGGTGTACTCGTTGATGACCTGGCGGTCGATATAGAGCAAAACATGCCCTTGATCATCGAGATTGCACACGGTATGCGAGTCGATGTGCTTGTCGTATAGCGTTCTTGCTTGGGTCATGGTCGCGCTCGCAGAGAAAGGTTATCGCGAGGCTGTCGACACGGCTCGACAGACTTCTGGATGCATCATAAGCGCGGCGGCAAGGCTATCAATGGCAGGACGGTGATGGCATGGGCCATGGTTCGTGTTTGATCGAATAAAAAATACTGAAAACGGAGCGCCGTATTGCCCGACTGATCGACCCCATCACCGGCAAACGCAGATCCCGGTGGGACCGGATAACGTCGCTCCTGCCGAATACCGTCAAACCAAAGATAGCAATTTCGAATACTCAGAACCAAAGCTTCCGCTATTAGCTTGCGGCTACAGTTCGCCGGTCAGAAACTGCGCACGCCCGTGGCCGAAACTCCAATCCGAATCACTGTTGATGACGATGGAAATCATCACGTCGCTGGGGTCGATACCGCAGTGGGTGTGCAGTTCTCGGCACAGCAGGTCATAGAATTTGACCTTGGACGCTTCACTGCGCGGTCGGCTGGTGACGCTGAACAACACGACGTTACGCGTTCGTGGGATATCCAGGCCGGTGTCTTCGACGATCATGCGGCTGGCAGGGTGTTCGTTGACGATCTGGTAACGGTCGCGCTCAGGCACTTCGAACGCTTCGACCATCGCCCGGTGCGCGGCGTCTAGCAGGGTTTTGACTTGCGCGTCGCTGCGGCCTTCTACGATGTCGATTCTGATCAATGGCATGTCGTTTATCTCGTTCAAGGGCTAATGAACGCTACGTTAAGCCTTTACTTTGTGCGGCGCGAGGCGCAAATATCGAATTCATTGTTTTGAAATGAGAACAATCAACGGTGCAAAAAGCTGAGATTGAAGGTCTGTGGACCCACGTGTACTGGTTGTCGGTTTTAGCCGAGCAGGGCACCTATACCGCTGCGGCGATCCGCTTGGGTGTCAGCAAATCAGCGGTCAGCCAACGTATCGTCGAGCTGGAAAAAGTCATGGGCATGAGCCTCGTCCAACGCACCACCCGCAGCGTGCGGTTGACCGACGCGGGGCTGGCGTTGGTGCGGGACGTCGGTGGCGCCTACGAGCAGATTGCTCGCAGCTTTTCTGAGGTGCGCGACTCAGCGGGTGTCGCCCGTGGTTTGTTGCGGTTGACTGCCCCCGTAGCGTTCGCCCGTCAGCAACTGGTGCCGCATCTGGCAGAGTTTCTCGCCGAGCTTCCCGAAGTTCGGGTGCAACTGGACGTTTCCGACCACATTAGCTCCATTGCGTCAGAAGGCTACGACCTGGCGATTCGGCACAGCCATCAAATCCCCGACACCCACGTTGCCTGGAAGCTGTGCGCGACCCATTCGGTATTGGTCGCGACCCAGGCTTACCTCGAACGGTTCGGCAATCCTCAGCACCCCGAAGACCTTCTTCGTCATAACTGCCTGTACTATCCTCGCGGCGCTGATGTACCGGCCTGGACCTTTGAAGCGCCGGTGCGCAAACAGGCAGAACGCAATCGCTTGACCGTGCCGATCACCGGCTCGTTTGCCACCAACAACAGCGAGGCCTTGCGCGATGCGGCGCTGACCCATCTGGGTATCGCGTTGCTACCAGATTTCAGCGCTCAAGCCGGGCTAATCGACGGTCGATTGATCCAGGTGCTGCCGAAGTGGAAGTTGACCGGGGCCTTCCCCGAGGAGATCAACCTGGTGCGGCCTTATTCCGCTCAAGTCCCCAAGGCGGTGAGTGCGTTTGTCGGCTACCTCAAGGCACGTTTTTCGGCAGGATTTGGCTGGGCGAAATAACGGTTTTCGGGGTGCGCCTGAATTCTCGGACATAGACCACCAGGCTGTACAGCAAGGGTACGAAGAACAGCGTCAGCACCGTGGCGGATAGCATGCCGCCAAACACACTGGTGCCGATGGCGCGTTGGCTGGCCGAGCCGGGGCCGGAGGCCAACATCAGTGGCAATACCCCGAACATGAACGCCAGCGAGGTCATCACGATAGGGCGCAAGCGCATGCGGGCGGCGTCGAGCACCGCCTGACGAATCGAAGCCCCTTGTTGGTGTAGGGTTTGCGCCACTTCAATGATCAAAATCGCATTCTTGGCTGACAGTCCAATGATGGTGATCATGCCGACCTTGAAGTACAGGTCGTCGGGTAAGCCGCGTAACGTCGTCGCCAGCAGCGCGCCGATGACCCCAAGCGGGATGGCGAGAATCACCGCCAAAGGCATCGACCAGCTTTCGTACAGCGCCGCCAGGCACAAGAAAATCACCAGAATCGACAGCCCGAACAGCAACGGCATCTGATTGCCGGAGACCCGTTCCTGATACGACTGGCCGGCCCACTCATAGCCAAAGCCCACCGGTAATTGAGTCACCAGACCTGCCAACGCGTCCATCGCCTGTGTCGTGCTGTAGCCCGGCGCGGGGGTGCCACTGATCGACAAGGCCGGGAAGCCGTTGAAGTTGTCGATTTCCAGCGCGCCCACGCTCCAGCGCATGCTGACGAACGTACCCAGCGGCACCATGTCGCCATGAGTGTTGCGCACTCGGGCCTGGAGCAAGCTGTCCGACAACTGACGGTCCTTGCTTTCTGCCTGCACCAAGATTTGCTTCACTTGGTTTTTGTAGATGAAATCCCCCAGGTATTGAGAGCCATACAGCGTCGCCAAGGTCTGGTTAATCTCGTCTAACGGCACGCCCATGCTCTGGGCCTTAAGGCGGTCAATGGAGACCCGCAGTTGCGGCGAATCGCTTTGACCGGAAAAGGAAACGTCTGCCAGCACCGGATTTTTCGCGGCCAAGGCCAACAGTCGATCCTTGGCGTCCATCAACGCATCGTGACCGAGGCCGGCGCGGTCTTGCAGACGCAAATCAATCCCTTCGCTACGGCCCATGGACGGCAGTGGCGGAGTATTGAGGGCTTTGACCAAGGCTTTCGGATGAGCCTCGGTGCCATGGGCAAAGCGTTGGTTGAGGCGCGCCAGAATCGCATTGATCTGTTGCTCGGGCTGTTTGCGCAGCGACCAGTCGGTCAAGGATGGCCAGATCATGGCGGTGTTCTGCCCTTCGCCGAAGTAGCTGAAACCCTGCATCGCAAACAGGCTGTCGATGCTCGAATCGGTGCGCAGGTAGTCTTGCACTTCATCCACCACCTCACGGGTGTCGGCCTGGGTAGAACCGGTGGGCAGCATGATTACGGTGGCAAAATTGCCCTTGTCTTCGCTGGGTAAAAACGCGCCGGGCAACTGCCAAAACAGCAAGGCCACCAGCCCGAGCAGTCCGACGTACAGCAGCATGAAACGTTTCGGGCGGCTGAGAAAACTGTCCAGCCCGCGCAAATAAGCGCCGGCTAACGCCATGCTGCGACGGGTCAGGCGATCCGGGATTGGCGTGTGTTTGACCGGCTTGAGCAGCGAGGCACACAGCGCCGGGGTAAACGTCAGCGCGAGGAACGCCGACAAGGCCATCGGCACCGCCAGTGCCACTGAGAATTGGCGGTAGATTTCTCCCACGGCGCCTTGAAAAAGGGCCATGGGAATAAACACGGCGGTCAACACCAGGGTGATGGCGACGATGGCGCCGCTGATCTGCTGCATGGCCTTGAGCGTCGCTTCCCGAGGGGGCAGGCCTTCCTCGTGCATGATCCGCTCGACGTTCTCCACCACCACGATGGCGTCATCCACCAAAATGCCGATGGCCAGCACCATGCCGAACAGCGTCAGCACGTTGATCGAAAACCCCAAGGCGTACATCACGCCGCAGGTTCCGGCCAAGGCGATGGGCACCACCAGGCTTGGTATCAGCGTGGCGCGCCAACTGCGCAGGAACAGCCACATCACCAGAAACACCAACACCATGGCTTCGATCAGGGTGTAGCCGACCTTGGCGATGGACAGTTTGACGAAGGTCGAGGTGTCGAACGCGGTCTGGTAACGCACGCCTGGGGGAAACTGCGCGGACATCTCATCAAGCTTGCTTTTGATTGCCTCGGCGGTGCTCAGGGCGTTGGCGCCGGTGGCCAATCTGACCGAGATGGCGCCGCAGTACTTGCCGTTGACGAACGCTGGGTAGTTGTAATTGTTGCCGCCGAGTTCGACCCGGGCGACGTCGGCCACGCGCAGGGCTGAGCCGTCGCTGTTGACCCGCAGCGAAATGTCGCCAAAAGCTTGCGGGGTGTCGAGGTCTTCTTCCACCGCCAACGGCGCAGTGATCGGCGTGCCTGGCGTAGCGGGCAGGGTACCGATTGAACCCAAGGTGATGCGCTGGTTTTGCAAGGTGATTGCACTGATCAGGTCTTGGGTGGTGACGCCCATGGCCGTGAGTTTATGGACGTCGGCCCAGATGCGCATGGCGTATTCAGGGCTGTAGACCCCCACTTCACCGACACCGGGTACTCGCAACAAGGCCGGACGAATGATGCTGGTGGCGAAATCGCCGAGCTGGATATCGTCGACGCTGGGGTTGTCGGCAGTCAGGGTGACGAACAACAGCTGGTTCTCGCCGCTCTGTTCCACCTTCAAACCTTGGCGGCGAACGCTTTCTGGTAACCGTTCTTCAACCCGTTTGATCCGGTTCTGCACATCGATGGCGGCCAACTTGGTGTCAGTCCCGGTTTCGAATGACAGATTGATCTCGGCACGGCCTTCGGCGCTGGTGGACGTGAAGTAAAGCAGCCCGGCGATGCCATTGAGTTCGCGTTCAATGACGGCGGTCACGGTGCGTTCGGCGACTTGCGGCGACGCGCCCGGATACGACGCTTCGATGCTGACGCGGGGCGGCGCAACGTTGGGGTATTGCTCCACCGACAACCGGGTCGCGGCAAAACCGCCGCCGAGCAGAATCAAAATCGCGATCACCCACGCCATCACGGGGCGGGCAATAAAATAGGCGGACATGGGTTCCCTTATTGGCTCTCGGCGACGGCGCTGGTGCTCGTCGAGGGTTTAACCGCCACCGCCTGACCATCGGCCAAGGCGCTGCCGTCAAGAATCACCCGCTCACCCCCGGAAAGGCCGGACGTCACCCGCCATTGTTTGCCTTCCAGGCTGTCTGCATGGACGCTGACTTGCCGTGCATGACCGTTGTCTTCAACCATGACGTACGCCCCTGCGCGGGTGCGGGTCAGGGCTTGTTGCGCAATCAGCACCGTCGGGCCGGCGTCGGGCGCGTGGAATTCCACTTGCACGTACATGCCTGGCAGCAGTAAATGATCCGGGTTGTTGAACACCGCGCGCATGGCCACGGTGTCGGTTTGTGGGTCGACCGCCGTGTCGGAAAACAGCAATGTGCCTGAATGGGCATAGCGGTGACCGTTGCCCAGCTTCAAATTGATCGGCATCGTGGCGGACGCTTTTAAGCCGCTCGTGTTGCTGTTCTGCAGGGCCAGAAAGTCGTTGGTGGGCTGGGAAAAATTCACGTAAATCGGGTCGATCTGTTCGATGGTGGTCAACGCCGTGCCTTCGTCCTGACCTACCATCGCTCCTTCGCTGACCAAGGCCCTGCGCGCGCGTCCGGAAATGGGCGCGGTGACACTGGCGTAGGTTTTCTGCAACTGGGCGCTGCGAACCTTGGCCGCCAACGATTGCTCGGCAGCCCGGGCCACTTTTTCGGCAAACAGGTCTTTGCGGTACTGCTGAACGCTGATGGAGTCGATGGCCACCAATTGTTTTGAGCGTTTGGCGATGTCCGAGACGGCCTCGGTGGCGACCTTCGCCTGAGCCAATTCCGCCTCTACCTCCTGTAGATTCGCAATCAACTGCGCAGGGTCGATACGGAACAGCAGCGCGCCGGCTTTGACGTCTTCGCCTTCGGTGTAGGTGCGCTTCTCGATGATCCCCGCAACCCGCGCCCGCACTTGCGCCGTCCGATACGCTTCTAGACGCCCGGTCAACACCGTGACGCTGGCCTTGTCGGAAAGCGTGGCGAGGGCAACGTCCACGGCAACGGCATCATGGGCTGAGACGCTTGGGGCGGGGGCAGATTTGTTGCAGCCCGCCAGCATCCCGCCGACGGTGATCAACAAGGCCAAGGTCACTGGCGCAAGGTAAGGGCTGGACATCGTTTCACTCGGTGGCGGGCGGATTTTTTCTCGTCATGAGAAGCGTGTGTGCCAAAGTCTGACGGCTCGGATGGGCCTGGCGGCGCGTTTCGATCGGTGATTGTACGGTCAGGCGCCGTGATGAAAAAGCACTGGTTATGCCATCTGATCCGTCGAAAATACCGTGCATCGGCGTACGGGTGCATCGGCTTTACAGAATAAGACGTGCGGTGCTGTCGATCATGTAGTACATCCCGGATAAATTTCCCTCACACGGATAAAGGAGCCACGCCTCATGAACATTCATCCATTCAACATCGCCATCAGTGATGAGGCGCTAACCGACCTGAACGCCCGACTTTCCCGGACGCGGTGGATGGCCGGCATCGATGACGCGGGATGGAGTGAAGGCACCGACAGCGAGTTTTTGAGGCGTCTGGTTGATCACTGGCGCACCGAATTCGATTGGCGAGCGCAGGAGTCGAGGCTCAACACGCTGCCGCAATTCATCGCGCAGGTGGGCAGCCAGCCGATCCACTTCGTTCACCAACTTGGCACTGGACCGGCACCGTTGCCGTTAATCTTGACCCACGGCTGGCCGGGTTCGTTTGTCGAAATGGAGGCCATCATTCCATTGTTGGCGGACCCTGCGCGTTATGGCGGTGATCCGCAGGATGCATTTCACGTGGTCGTACCGTCGTTGCCCGGCTACGGCTTTTCCCCGGCACCCTCGACCAAAGGCACCGGCCCGTTTGAAATCGCCGGGTTGTGGGCCGAGTTGATGCGCGGCTTGGGTTACGAGCAATTCGGCGCGCAGGGCGGTGATTGGGGCTCCAGTGTTTCGACCTGGCTGGCGTACCGTTATCCCGAGCGAGTCAAAGGGCTGCACTTGAATTACTTGCCGGGTTCCTACCGTCCGCCCTTGGGGCCTGATCAACCGCCGCTGTCGGACGAGGAGCAAGGTTTTCTCGACAAGGCCGCTGCGTGGGCGGAGCAAGAGGGCGCCTACGCCAAGATTCAGGGCACCAAACCCCAGACGCTGGCGTTTGGCTTGAATGACTCTCCGGCGGGATTGGCCGCTTGGATTGTCGAAAAATTCCAGGCCTGGAGCGACTGCGGCGGTGAGCTTGAACAGGCGATTTCTCTGGACGCGCTGCTGACCAATGTCTCGATTTACTGGTTTACCGGGACCATGGGTTCATCGTTCCGCCTGTACCTGGAAAGCCGCAAACGGCCGGTGCACTTCAGCGCCGGTCAGCGGGTACTGCCGCCGCTGGGGGTCGCACACTTTCCCGGCGAACTGCCCATGCCACCGCGCTCTTGGGTTGAACGCAGCTTCAACCTGCAACGCTGGACCGAAATGGAACACGGCGGGCACTTCGCGGCCATGGAACAACCGCAAGCGCTGGCGCAAGAGATCAGGGCGCTTTTTCGGCCGTTGCGCTGAGTAGGCTGAGTAGTCAGAACGGCATCAGTTTTTCGGCGATACTTGCGGCCCAATACAAAGTAATCGCCATCGCAGCCTGTTCCCTCGGCGCCCGGCCTTCACCGGGTGTTCGTTTTTGTTTGAGCAATAAGGTCTGCAGCAGATGCCGCCGCGTCTTCGACGCCGCGCTGTCGCGCAGCAAACACGAACCATTATAGGAGCGTTCGGCCGCATGGTTTCATGGGGCCTCTTTCCGCAATTTGATATTCAATTCACGGGTGATCTACAGGCAGGCGACCATCTGTAGCCAGCGTGTTGGCGAAGGTCCTTCGGACTAACCGCAGCCTTCGGCAGCTCCTACAGAAATCTGTGCAGCGCCAAAATGTGGGACCGAATTCATTCGGGAAGGCTTCAGTCCTGACACCTGCAACCTCAAACCACACAAAGTGCCACCCAGTTTGCTGCGCGACAGCGCGGCGTCGAAGACGTGGCGGACCCTCCTACAGAGGTTTGACGACAGCGCGGTGGAGCCTTTTCGCGTCATTCAGGCCCAGCCTCGTCCATAAACTCAGCGAGAAACCGCTTCAACCGTTCATGCCTCAGTGCAGCTATACGCGCGCCGGTCGCGGTCTGAAAACCATCGGCCAGGTGCAGCAGCTTGGAAGTGATCGACAGCGAAGCGCTTGTCATCGACTGCGCGGTGCTGGGCGTTGGGGTCGGGAGAGAGGGGCGCTTTGGGCATGCAAACAACTCATTGAATGGGCCGGCCAGGCGCTGTACGTCTCGAAGGAAGGCGGTCGCAATCGAGTGTCGGCGTATGAGGGTAAAGAGTAAGGAAGTGGCTGTAAGTCTCAGATTACTTAATCACGGGAAGCTTCCTACGTCCTATGTTGGCTCCGCCCGATAGTCGTTAAAGGCCCAGTCCTGCAGAGTTGCCGCATCTTTTGATGCGGAGAATCTGCCAATGCCTCAGGCCGCCGTCCCAACCTTCACGCTGAGTGTGAAAGGTCTTGAAAATCCTTCTTTGCAAGTGCTCGCGTTTGATGGCGCGGAAGCCGTCAGCACGCCTTACGCCATCACCGTCGAACTGGTCAGTCGGTCGTCTGGTATTGAGCTGTCGGACCTGCTGCACAAGGCGGCTTTCCTTGGTTTTGGCCCGGACGGCGAAGGCATTCACGGGCATATTCACTCCATCCACAAAAGCGATTCCAACGCCCGGCTGACCCACTACGTCGCGGTGCTCAAACCCTCTCTCGCGTACTTGGAACACAGCAGCCACCGCCGCTCGTTCCAGCAGATGAGCGTGCCGGCGATCATTCTTGAAGTGCTGAAAGAGCACGGCCTGTTTGACGGCCTGGACGTGCAATTCGACAGTGGCGTGACCCGCGCTCCGGTCCGTGACTATTGCGTGCAGTACGACGAAAGCGACCTGCACTTCGTCAATCGGCTGTGCGAAGAAGACGGCTGGTTTTACCGTTTTGAGCATTCGGCTGACGGCCATCGGTTGATTTTCGCCGATGACGAAATAATGTTTCCCCACGCGGCGCGGTTGGCGCTGCCGTTCAAACCGTTGAACGGCATGGTGCCCGACGAGTATTCGATAAATACCTTCGGCGTGCGTTTGGCCGCGCGCACCAGCCATGTGGTGCATCGCGATTACGATTTTCAGAAAGCCGGTTATTTATTGGAAAGCGCTAGAAGTCCGCAGGCGACCCCAGCCCAAGTCCAAAGGGGTGAGGCCCTGCATGTCGATCCCAAGCTTGAGCATTACGTGTATCCCGGCCGCTTTCTGGAGGACGATCATGGCAGACGATTATCCAACCGAGACCTGGAACGGCACCGCACGGATTTCCAACTGGCCGACGGCGGCAGCGATCACCCGGTGTTGCGCAGCGGGACGGTGATCCAGCTGGAAGACCATCCGCAGCTGAAATGGAATAACCCGTGGGTGCTGATTTCGATCAAGCACGAAGGGCGGCAGCCGCAGGTGTTGGAAGAATTGGGCGCTGACGCTCTGGTCGCCGCCGGAAAAATCGCTCAGGGTTATCGGAACTCCTTCACCGCCATCCCGGAAACGATCCAGTTTCGCCCCGCCTTGAGGCACCCCAAACCGCTGATTCACAGCACCCAAACCGCCAAGGTCACTGGCCCGGAAGGCGAAGAAATTCACTGCGATAAATTCGGTCGGGTGAAGGTCAAGTTTCACTGGGATCGCCGCGAACTCAACGACGACACCAGCAGTTGCTGGGTGCGGGTGGCGTCGAGTTGGGCGGGCAACAGTCATGGCGCCGTGACCTTGCCTCGGGTGGGCATGGAAGTGTTGATTTCCTACCTGGAAGGCGACGCGGACCGGCCGATGGTCATGGGCTGTTTGCCGAACAGTCTGAATCCGGTGCCGTATGAGTTACCGGCGAACAAGACCAAAAGCGTGTTCCGCAGTCGCAGCTCCAAGGCCAGCCAGGGCTTCAACGAAGTCTCTTTTGAAGATCGCGATGGCGCTGAACGGGTCTACCTGCGTGCCCAGCGCGACATGGAACAACTGATCCAGAACGACAGCCGTCTTGAAGTGCGCGGTCAGCGGCTGGAGACGATCAAAGGCAACAGCACCACCGTTATCAAGGCCGAGCAACACCTCACAGTCACTGGCGCGCGCAAGGTGCAGTTGTCAGCGGGGGATCATTTGCAGGTGGCGGGGTCCAGCCATACCCGGGTCGGCGGCGCGCTGGTCATAGACGCGGCGCAAGAAGTACACCTTTCTGGCGCAAACATCGTTATCGATGGCGGCGTCACGCTGACCCTCTCCATCAATGGTCAGCATCTGGTGCTCAACCCGGCGGGCATTTTCTGCAGTGTGCCGATTGTGTTGGGAGGAGCGCCGCTGCCGGGAACACCTGCGGCGCCTTTAGCGCCGGGAGAAGTACCGGTTCTAATCAGTCCGCTGATACCGGCGCAGCAAAGAATAGCAATGCTCTCGCAACATCAGTCCCGCTGCCTGTTGTGCGAAGAGGCCTCGCAAGCATGAGCGCGTTGATCGATTTTCCTCAAGACGTGCCGTGGGAAAAACACCATGCTTTTCTGCTGATCGACGGTGTGACCGTCCCTGATCTGAAAAGCAAACTGTCAGCCTGGCATCCTGCGGCGCCCCGGATTGCTTTGTATGCGGGCACTCGATTTGACGCCATCAGTGAGGTATCGCCTTGGTTGGTGGTTCTTGAGGGTCCTGAGGATCCGGTTTTTCAAGCGTTCGTGGCCAATGCCTCACGCGAATGGGGCGCCCTTATATTCAGCGACAAACCCTTGCTCGCCGTCGTCGGACACCTGCGTGGACTGCTCACGGTGCAGGTACCGGACGGACCGGAAGTCATGTTGCGCTTGGCAGATCCTGCCGTTGCGCACGCTTTGTTCAATATGCCAAACCGCGATGAGCGTTTGTTCGGGCCAATCGATACCTTGGTGCTAGCCGATTGTGTGGAAGGGCGCTGGCATCGACATCAACGCTGCGCTTCAGACGCGTCGGTATTACCCAAAAAATACGTCTTGAGCGCCGAGCAAAATAACGCTTTGGATGGCGCTGATCTACGTCGGGCCACGTTGAAACTTGATGCTCATCTGCTCGAGTATTTTCCTGATCTACGCACATCAGGCAGTTTGCCCCAGCGCTGGCCGGCGTTGCATCAGCAGGTCAGCGATGCCTACGCGCTGGGCTTTAGCAGCCAATCTGACCTGACTTACTACGTCAATATAATTGCCTGGCTTGGCGATTCGCCAATTGCGCAGCACCCTGAAATTGCTCGATTATTTGACCGCGCTTGCGTGGGGGCATCCAGCACTCGCGTGGCGGCTGCCGCTGAGCTGGCGCGCACCTGGGCCAACAACCAACCGGCAATGCAGGAGCTGTCATGAACACTAACCGTCGTATAGACCCTAACCTGGCCGCCGCTGCCGAATCCAAGAGTGACATTCTCAGCTACGGCACCTGTCCCCTACGCCAGCCCAAGGTGCAATTGCTACCGCTGCGTTATGGCCTGGTCGAACACACCGTTCCCACGGCTGAGGTGGCGTTGCCCTACGCGTTGCAAACGCGGCCATTGGGCGTACGCCTGTTGCGTAACGGCTGGCTGTATATCATCGACAACGGTACGGGCGTTTTGCACGAGTACCGGATTACAAATGGCCTTGTCAGCGCCTTAGTGTGGGAAGGCAAGCAGGTCAGCACTGATCAACGCAGCGCCGTGAGCGCGGAATGTGCACTGATATTTTCCAGAGCCAGCACGCTGAATGTCACCTACGCCGAGGTGCAGTGGACGGCAGCCAAGTGCAATCGGATGCTCAATAGCGAGGAGGAGCGTGCACGGTTCATGCAGTCGGTCTCACTGGTCAATGTGAGTTGTGAGCGAGGCGCCAAGAACCTGCTAACCCTGGAACAGACCCAGCGATGGCTCGCCGAACTGGCGCAAGACGAACAGCTTTGTCCTGTTCCAGACGATGTGCCCGCCGATGAACGAGCGCCCTATCTCTGGGAACAGCCAGCGTATTTTCGTGAACTGCACCTCGGTGAGTTACTTAAACCGGTTCTGCCGCTCTATCAAAACGACACGCTCTGCCTGGTGGTCGAGGACGACCTCGGCGTATTGCGGGATTTGGCCAATTATCAAGACAAAGTGGTGGGCTGGATCGAAGCCTGGGCCAACGGCGGGTCACAACCGGGGGCCAATGAACGAGACTATCTGCTGGCCTGCTACATCGAAGCGCTGAGCCTGCTCGACGAAACCAAACTGACCGGTATTGCCGCCGCCAGCGATGATCCTGCTTTAAAAGCGATGCTGGAAGAACTGGACCAGTTGCCCTCGCCGCAGCGCGGTCACGCTGGCCGAGCATTGTTGGATCATTTAAACAATTGCGGAAGGGCGGTTTCCACGTACAAGGACGATCCACCGCAAGCATTGTTGGCGTTACGCCAGGAGGCGTCTGACCAATTTCGCAAGGAGGAAGGTTTTTTTGCAAGCCTTGCGTTGGGGTCGATAAAAACGGTGATCATTCAGGATGTCGATTGGCGTTATCACACCCGCCAGTTCATGGCGCCGGCGCCTGATGATTTCGTCGAACGCCATCTTAAAGCGTTAGTGCAACTGGGCAAGGACCAGACCCAGCGAATCAAGGATGTGCTCAGCGGCGCCAAATTGGGCCAAAGGGGCGTCAACGAACTGATTGATCGCGCCGCCATGGACCAGACCCTGGCCGAGCATCGTGCACGATTGATGCGCTGGAATGCGTTGCTCGACCAAATCACCACCGACCGCATAACGTTGGTCACCGCTGACCGCTTCCACCGCGCCGCCTGGTATTTCGATGCCCAACATCAGGAGCAAATGATACTGGCGTTCAGTGCCGAATACGCCTGCCTGAAAGACATCTGTAGAAGCGACGCTGCCAGTCAAGCCATCCTCGACTGGCTGGAAACGAAACCGCAGTTCAGTTTGCCGCTACTGCACACCCTGCCCTTTAGCGAACAAACCAGTTGTCGACTCAATACGCTGCGTTGTTCAACGCCGGTTATGGGTTGATCAACAACATCCCGCATTGGACGGAGGTCTCCCAGCACATCGGCCACGGAAAAATCCCGGCCATTGATGCGCTTCCGGCGTCCATCCGAGTGCTTGCCGAGGGTGCCCGCGATGCAATAACCCCGGCACTGCGTCTCGGCATGGAGCGTATGCAGGATGAATTCGTCCGCGCGATCAACAGCGAAAAAATACCGGACTTGGATCAACTGTTTCGCAACCTGCCCAAAGCCTTGGCGCCGCAGATTATCGAAGCCGCACGTCGGGAAGGCGTGACCTTTACCGTAGCCACGCCCGAAGAGCTGGCCTCGTTGCAAAGGGACATCAAGGAGGTCTTCAACCAGCGCTACAAACTAAAGGTGTTGGATAACGAGCGAAAACAAATCGTGGGCAGGAGAGGCCACAAAGAGCCGGGGGCGCAGGAGCTTCAGCATCAGATTCATGGTGTTCGTGGCTCAATCAACGTGCTGGAAACGCGATTGGCGTTAGCCATCAGCCCTATCGCCGAATTGCCCGATGAGTCCATGCGACTGTGGGGCGTCGCACCGGGTAGAGCCGGAGTCACCGTGCTGTTTCCTCCGGCGCAACAGCAAGAAATCGGGAGATTACTGGCGAACGTGCGCAAAGGGATGAGTGCTGCGCCGAAGTTGAATGTATTGGGGGATGGGGCGGGGTTGTTGGTGTTTTTGGCGCAGTTTGTGAATTTGGTGGTGGCAGCAGGGGAGGCTAGAAAAAATGGCTGGGATGATCAAAGCTTGCATGCTGTATTTTCGGCCTTCTTGGCCACAGCTACTGCAGGGTTTACAGCCGTCAGGGCAATTGCTGACACGGCGTTGACTGCTCGTGCTGCTTCGCTGGCAGGCATATTTCAACAACACGCTGTGGCGGACGTCTATGTACAGCTTGGAAAGCTACACATTGGTTTGGGAGTATTAAGTTCGACCACTGGTATCTTAGCTTCAAAAGCTAGCCTCGGGACTCACTATGACAACTGGCAACAGGCGGTGCGTAGCGGCAAAACCAGACTTGAAAACAGTGCGGCGGTTGCGATGCTTGGCGCAGGAGGCCAACTAACTAGTTACTCATATGATCTCGGCAATGTTCTATATTCCGCTTATACGGTCATAGCAGCACGAGATACGGCCGCACGCACCGCAGCTTGGGCCGCTGCTGGAGTTCGACTGTCCACAGTATTTTTCAGAATGAATATTGCCGGAGCGCTGTTTACCGTGGTTGAGCTGGGAGGAACTTGGCTCTATAACCGCTACAACCTCTCGCCCCATGATCAATGGCTAGAAAGCACGCCTTGGGGGCTGGATGACGACAAGCGGGAAGCGCTAAGCGTTGGCGATTACAAACGTAAATTGACCGGTTTGTTACAGGCTCCCCAAGCTCAGGTGGGCCCCAAGCATTACGCTGATCGTTGGCAAGACATGCTAATGCAGGCAAGGCCGGGCAGCATCCATCTAGTGATGCCCGGGCTAAGCCTGGCTAACTTACAAGCACCGCTCAGTGGTAAGGCCTCTCATGTGTTGAGTATCGGCGCGTACCGAGTGATTACGGCTGAATGGGAACGCGGTCGTGATCAAGACCGTTGGGCAATCGTCAGCGAAGAGGTCATTGCTAGCCTGCAAGTGGTGCAGTCCGCGCCACTGATTCTCGAACTGTTTTATCCGGATGAGCGCGTAAGGCCTTCAACCGTTACCAGGGCACGCCTGATTTTGGCCGTGTCCATAGAAACCTACGATGCCGACGGCAGCGCACATAACCAGCTCTATTACCTTTCGCTGGATCCCAAAGGCGAGGGCGTATTTCCTGTGGCACCGTTTGAGCCGCCATACCGTCAGGCAGAGAGGCTGGCGATTGATCCACTGATGCTGGAGATGCTTCATGGATAAGAATCAAAAAGCGGCAATACCAGAACCGAACTTGCAGCACCCCAAGAAAGCCGGTGACGTTGAACCATTCCCAAGCGGTCGCGTTACTTACTTAGCGCCGCTCCCGCTGCCTACTCAAGCGCCCACTCACTGCCCTTATGTCGGTGAGCTAAATGATGTCTATCTGGACTTTGGCCTAGGCTCCCCGAAGGTTTTTGCATGGCAGGTCACGTTGGGAGCCCCGTTCAATGGTTTCGTTATGTGTAGTTTTATCTTACCGTTGCTTTCGGGGTTGATAGGCTTATTCATCGGATACGATTTATCTGAGGCGTGGATACTTATCGCAGGCACTCACCGGGTAGGTTTACCATTAACTACAGGAGTCGCTCTATTTGTTTCAGCGATGTCGTTCCTCATCTGGTTCTACGTCCACAACAAATACGAAGAAATCATCCCCACCCGCTTCAACCGCCAACGCCGTGAAGTTTGCTTCATGCCCGAAGACTACGAAAAGCCGGTCTTCGTCCCGTGGGAATCCTTATCCGCCTGGGTCGTCGAAGCCCAAGGCGCGACCCCGCACGGGGTTCAACGGCAATACGGCATGGGCTTCGGGTTTTTCTATGACGACCGTGTGGTCAGTATGGAATTCGGCTGCCCTGTGCTGCCCATCGCTATCAGCAACTGGGAGGCGATTCGCGCTTACATGGAATACGAAGTTCATACCCTAAAAGAAATCACCGACCCACTGGACCTGCAAGGCCCCGACGATCCGCCCCACGAAGGCATGCACACCTTCCGCAATGCCCGCGCCCGGTTGCATCAGCAAATCCGCGACAAGCAGCGGGGCTGGGTGTATGGGTTTTTCTGGTATCTGTATCACGTCATGACCTTCTGGACCCTGCCGTTTTGGCTGTGCGAATGGGAAAACGGCCGCGTTAAACGCATGGCCCGTAACGCGTTGCCTGACGCCATGCGCGAATGGTCAGAACCTTTGCCAAAAAACCAATGGGCCAAGCCCAGCCCAGAACTGTTGCGGCTGAGCGCTCAAGTCAACGCTCTGCACAAACGCAACCCGCGACGTTCGATTACCGGGATATTTGCTGAGGTCTACAGCAGCGAAAATGCTGGGAGGCAACGCGCGTGATGGTCAGGGGCTCGGGAACGCGGCCGGTGGGCGTGTTTCCTACAGCACCGTTTGAGCCGCCATACCGTAAGGCAGAGAGGCTGGCGATTGATCCCCTGATGCTGGAGATGCTTCATGGATAAGAATCAAAAAGAGGCAACACCAGAACCGAACTTGCAACATCCCAAAAAGGCTGGTGACGTTGAACCATTCCCAAGCGGTTGCGTTACCTATTTGGCACCACTTCCACTGCCCACTCAATTACCCTCCCACTGCCCTTATGTCGGTGAACTAAACGATGTTTATCTGGACTTTGGGTTGGGCTCTCCGCAGGTTTTTGCTTGGCAGATTACGCTTGGAGGGGCTTTTAATTGCTTTGTGATGATTAGTTTTGGCTTGCCATTAATTTCGGGATTGATAGGTTTATTAATTGGGTACGATCTGTCCGAAGCATGGCAACTTATCTCAGGTACCCACAAAGTAGGTTTGGATCTTAGTATTGGAGTAGGACTATTTTTGTTTGCTGTAAGTCTCCTCATCTGGTTCTACGTCCACAACAAATACGAAGAAATCATCCCCACCCGCTTTAACCGCCAACGGCGTGAAGTTTGCTTTATGCCCGAAGACTACGAAAAACCCGTCTTCGTCCCGTGGGAATCCTTATCCGCGTGGGTTATCGAAGCTCAAGGCGCTACCCCGCATGGCGTTCAACGGCAATACGGCATGGGTTTCGGGTTTTTCTATGACGACCGTGTAGTCAGTATGGAATTCGGCTGCCCTGCGCTGCCCATCGCCATCAGTAACTGGGAGGCGATCCGCGCTTACATGGAGTACGAAGTTCATACGTTAAAAGAAATTGCCGATCCGCTGGACCTGCAAGGCCCGGACGATCCACCCCACGAAGGCCTGCACACTTTCCGCAATGCGCGCGCCCGGTTGCATCAGCAAATCCGCGACAAGCAGCGGGGTTGGGTGTACGGCTCTTTCTGGTACCTGTACCACGTCATGACCTTCTGGACGCTGCCGTTTTGGCTATGCGAATGGGAAAACGGCCGCGTTAAACGCATGGCCCGAAAAGCGTTGCCCGAGGCCATGCGTGAATGGTCAGAACCGTTGCCGAAAAACCAATGGGCCAAGTCCAGCTCAGAACTGTTGCGGCTGAGCGCCCAAGTCAACGCCCTGCACAAGCGCAACCCGCGACGTTCGATTACCGGGATATTTGCTGAGGTCTACAGCAGCGAAAATGCTGGGAGGCAACGCGCGTGATGGTCAGGGGCTCGGGAACGCGGCCGGTGGGCGTGTTTTCTACAGCACCGTTTGAGCCACCATACCGTCAGGCAGAGAGGCTGGCGATTGATCCACTGATGCTGGAGATGCTTCATGGATAAGAATCAAAAAGCGGCATTACCAGAACCGAACTTGCAGCACCCCAAGAAAGCCGGTGACGTTGAACCTTTCCCAAGCGGTCGCGTTACTTACTTAGCGCCGCTCCCGCTGCCCACTCAATTACCCTCCCACTGTCCTTATGTCGGTGAACTAAGCGATGTTTATTTGGACTTTGGGCTTGGATCTCCAAAGGTATTTCCATGGCAATATACTTTTGGGCTCCCATTTAACGCTTTTATTTTTTTTACAATTCTCCTCCCGTTAGGATGTGGATTAATTGGTTTAACAGTTGGTTACAGCGCCAGCGAGGCATGGGCGTTTATTTTAGGGGTTCGAAACGAAATTTTCGGAATTTCATCTAGTGTCTGCCTATTCGCTTTGATCTTAGGCCTTTTAATCTGGTTCTACGTCCACAACAAATACGAAGAAATCATCCCCACCCGTTTCAACCGCCAACGGCGTGAAGTCTGCTTCATGCCCGAAGACTATGAAAAGCCGGTCTTCGTCCCGTGGGAATCCTTGTCCGCCTGGGTCATCGAGGCCCAAGGCGCGACCCCGCACGGGGTTCAACGGCAATACGGCATGGGCTTCGGGTTTTTCTATGACGACCGTCTGGTCAGTATGGAATTCGGCTGCCCTGTGCTGCCCATCGCCATCAGCAACTGGGAGGCGATTCGCGCTTACATGGAATACGAAGTTCATACCCTAAAAGAAATCGCCGACCCACTGGACCTGCAAGGCCCCGACGATCCGCCCCACGAAGGCATGCACACCTTCCGCAATGCCCGCGCCCGGTTGCATCAGCAAATCCGCGACCAGCAGCGGGGTTGGGTGTATGGCTTTTTCTGGTACCTGTATCACGTCATGACCTTCTGGACGTTGCCGTTTTGGCTGTGCGAGTGGGAAAACGGCCGCGTTAAACGCATGGCCCGTAACGCATTGCCCGACGCCATGCGCGAATGGTCAGAACCCTTGCCAAAAAACCAATGGGCCAAGCCCAGCTCAGAACTGTTGCGGCTGAGCGCCCAAGTCAACGCCCTGCACAAACGCAACCCGCGACGTTCGATTACCGGGATAT
Source organism: Pseudomonas sp. CCI4.2 (assembly GCF_034350045.1). NCBI lineage: Bacteria > Pseudomonadati > Pseudomonadota > Gammaproteobacteria > Pseudomonadales > Pseudomonadaceae > Pseudomonas > Pseudomonas sp. CCI4.2. The sequence goes on from NZ_CP133781.1 coordinate 3,199,647, forward strand.
TTGCTGAGGTCTACGCCAACGGAACTACCGGGAGGCAACGCGCGTGATGGTCAGGGGCTCGGGAACGCGGCCGGTGGGCGTGTTTCCTACAGCACCGTTTGAGCCGCCATACCGTAAGGCAGAGAGGCTGGCGATTGATCCATTGATGCTGGAGATGCTTCATGGATAAGAATCAAAAAGCGGCAATACCAGAACCGAACTTGCAGCACCCCAAAAAGGCAGGTGATGTTGAACCGTTCCCAAGCGGTCGCGTTACTTATTTAGCGCCGCTCCCGCTGCCTACTCAAGCGCCCACTCACTGCCCTTATGTCGGTGAGCTAAATGATGTCTATCTGGACTTTGGCCTAGGCTCCCCGAAGGTTTTTGCATGGCAGGTCACGTTGGGAGCCCCGTTCAATGGTTTCGTACTAACTAGTTTCGTACTACCTTTTCTTTTCGGTTTGATATGCCTCTCAGTGGGCTATACCTTGCCGAGAGCATGGGAGATGGTGGCAGGTGTTCACCGGGCAATTTTTTCACTATCGGTCGGAGTCGCTCTATTTGTTTCAGCGATGTCGTTCCTCATCTGGTTCTACGTCCACAACAAATACGAAGAAATCATCCCCACCCGTTTCAATCGCCAACGCCGTGAAGTCTGCTTCATGCCCGAAGACTACGAAAAACCCGTCTTCGTCCCGTGGGAATCCTTGTCCGCCTGGGTCATCGAGGCCCAAGGCGCGACTCCGCACGGCGTTCAACGGCAATACGGCATGGGCTTCGGGTTTTTCTATGACGACCGTGTGGTCAGTATGGAATTTGGCTGTCCTGCGCTGCCCATCGCTATCAGCAACTGGGAAGCGATTCGCGCTTACATGGAATACGAAGTTCATACCCTAAAAGAAATCGCCGACCCACTGGACCTGCAAGGCCCCGACGATCCGCCCCACGAAGGCATGCACACCTTTCGCAATGCCCGCGCCCGGTTGCATCAGCAAATCCGCGACAAGCAGCGGGGCTGGGTGTATGGCTTTTTCTGGTACCTGTATCACGTCATGACCTTCTGGACGTTGCCGTTTTGGCTGTGCGAATGGGAAAACGGCCGCGTTAAGCGCATGGCCCGTAACGCGCTGCCCGACGCCATGCGTGAATGGTCAGAACCTTTACCGAAAAACCAATGGGCCAAGCCCAGCCCAGAACTGTTGCGGCTGAGCGCCCAAGTCAACGCCCTGCACAAACGCAACCCGCGACGTTCGATTACCGGGATATTCGCTGAGGTCTACAGCAGCGAAAATACTGGAAGGCAACGCGCGTGATGGTTTGTTTGATGTGGTAGGCCAGTCCGGTTTCAACTGAAAGAACAGCGTCGCTGATTTTACGACTGCTGCGCAGCCGATCGCGGGCAAGCTCACGAGGCTCGCGCCGTCAGCAGACCGTCTGTGGATTGAAATTGAATTGCGCAAAGAGCCCCAGAAAGCCGTGCACGGTTTCGCGACCTGGCGCTATCCTGCCGCATCGCGAACTCCCGAGTAACGCCGCCCATGCTGCACAAAAACCTCACCCGCCGTCTGGACCTGATCACCCTGCAATTATTTGTGGCGGTGCATGAAGAGGGCACGTTGACCCGTGCGGCGGCGCGGGAGGCGATTGCGGTGTCGGCGGCCAGCAAGCGTTTGATGGAGCTTGAAGACGCGCTGGGCATCGGTTTGTTCGTGCGCAACGCCAAAGGCATGGCCCTGACCGCAGCCGGAGAAACCCTGTTGCACCATGCGCGGCGAATGCTGTTCGACGTGGAAAAAATGGGCGTCGAACTGGACGAGCATATTCAAGGCGTGCGGGGTTACGTGCGGATGCTGGCGAACCTCTCGGCGATCATTCAGTTTTTACCGGAAGACCTGCACGACTTCGTTACCGACCACGCGCAAGTAAAAATCGACCTGGAAGAACGGCCCAGCAACGGGGTGGTGCAAGGCATCGTCGATGGCGTGGCCGACATCGGCATTTGCTCCGAAGACACCGACACCCAGGGCCTGTTCAGCGTGCCTTACCGCCATGACACGCTAGTGGTGGTGATCCGCAGCGATCATCCACTGGCCGGGCGCGACCACGTGGCGTTCGCCGACACCCTGGATTTCGACCACATCGGGTTGCATGCCGCCAGTTCGATCAACATGCGCACCCACGCCGCCGCCCGTGCTTGCGGACGCATACTGCGGCTGAGGATTCATGTGCCGGGTTTTGATGCCGTGTGCCGAATGGTTCAAGCCAACATGGGCATTGGTATCTTGCCGCGCAAGGCCTACGAATTGTTTGGTCACTCCCTCGGGCTGACAGCGGTGACGCTCAGTGATGACTGGTCCGAACGCACTTTATTGCTGGTTGCCCGTGAGTTGAACGCGCTGTCTCCCGTCAGCCGGTCGCTGTTTGATCACCTTAGTCGCCTGGAAACCTTGCGTTAGACGCTTCGCTTCAATCGTTCGCGTTTGGCGAACGCTGCTTGCCAACTGACGGTTTGATTATTCGGCGTCCAGTCCTCTAGCCTTGGCTCAAATTCCAAGAACAATGAGGTACTGACCATGACTGCTCCCCTGAGCGGAATCCGCGTAATCGAGATCGGTACGCTGATTGCAGCCCCTTTTGCGGCGCGCCTGATGGCGGAGTTCGGTGCCGAAGTCATTAAGATCGAATCGATGGGTCAAGGTGATCCTCTTCGTAAATGGCGAAAGCTCCACGAGGGCACATCCCTCTGGTGGTACCTGCAGTCGCGCAACAAAAAATCCCTCGCACTGAACCTCAAATCCCCCGAAGGCATTGCCATCGTCAAGCAACTCGCTGAAAGCACCGACGTGCTGATCGAGAACTTGCGACCCGGCGCGCTGGAAAAGCTCGGCCTGGGTTGGGATGTACTGCACGCCATCAACCCGAAACTGACGCTGGTGCGCATTTCCGGCTACGGCCAGACGGGCCCTTACCGTGATCGACCTGGTTTCGGCGCCATCGGCGAGGCCATGGGCGGGATCCGCTACACCACCGGCACCCCCGGCTCGCCACCGGCCCGGGTCGGCGTCAGCCTCGGTGATTCATTGGCGTCAATGCACGCAGTGATGGGCGCGTTGATGGCGTTGCTGCGGGTCAAGACCGGGCAGGGCGATGGACAGATTGTCGATGTATCGTTGGCCGAAAGCGTGTTCAACGTCATGGAAAGCCTGGTGCCGGAATACGACATGATGGGCCACGTCCGCGAACGCAGCGGCGGTGCTCTGCCCGGTATCGCGCCGTCCAATACCTACCCGACCGCCGACGGCGCGTATGTGGTGATAGCCGGTAACAGTGACCCGATTTTCAAGCGGCTGATGCAGGTTATCGGCCGCGCGGACTTGGCGGAAAACCCGAAGTTTGCCCACAACGATGGCCGGGCGTTGCAAAGCAATCTACTTGACGATGCCATTAGCCAGTGGACGATGAGCCAACCCATCGACGCCGTGCTGCAAGCGCTGGAAGCCGCTGAAGTGCCGGCCGGCCGTATCTACTCGGTGGCCGACATCGTTGCCGATCCACACTATCAGGCGCGGGGGATGATTCTCGACGCGCAATTGCCCGACGGCGCGGCGGTGAAAATGCCCGGTATTGTGCCGAAACTGTCGGAAACCCCCGGTGCAGTGAACTGGCAGGGACCGACGCTGGGCCAACACACTGACAGCGTGCTCGACAGCCTGGGCCTTACCGCCGCGGACATCGCCCGCCTTAAGACTGAGGGGGTGGTGCAATGATTACCGACTATTCCGAACGCTTGATTGTCCAGGAAGTTGCCCCCCGCGACGGCCTGCAAATCGAACCGAAGTGGGTCGAAACCGCCGACAAGATCGCATTGATCGACCAGCTGTCACGGGCCGGATTTTCCCGGATCGAAGCCGGTTCATTCGTCTCCCCCAAAGCCATTCCTGCCCTGCGCGACGGCGACGAAGTGTTTCGCGGCATCCAGCGTATACCCGGCGTGATCTACGTTGCTCTGATTCCTAATTTAAAAGGTGCCCAGCGAGCGATAGGCGCGGGCGCCGATGAGCTGAACCTGGTGATGTCCGCCAGCCAGACCCACAATTTGGCGAACATGCGCATGCGTCGCGAGCAGTCGCTAAGCGGGTTTGGCGACATTGTGGCCTTGGCCCGTGGCACCTCGCTGAGCCTCAACGGTACGGTGGCTACCACCTTTGGTTGCCCGTTCGAAGGTGTGATTAACGAAGAGCTCGTGCTGCAAATCGTCGACGCCTACCTTGAGCTGGGCGTGCAAGGCATCACCCTCGCCGACACCACCGGCATGGCCAATCCACGGCAGGTTTACAGGTTGGTGCGGCGGGTGCTGGCCACGGTCCCGCCTGGGAAATTGACGCTGCACTTTCATAACACCCGCGGCTTGGGCTTGAGCAACGTATTGGCCGCGTATGAAGCCGGTGCACGACGTTTCGATGCTTCTCTGGGCGGCTTGGGCGGTTGCCCGTTCGCGCCAGGGGCTTCGGGCAACATCTGCACCGAAGACCTGGTGAACCTGTGCGAAGAAATGGGCATTCAGACCGGCATCGACCTGCCGCATTTGCTTGAGATGTCGCGCCGCTTGCCCGCGCTGCTGGGTCATGAAATGCCCGGTCAGGTCGCCAAAGCCGGACGCAACAGCGACGTGCACCCCGCACCCGACAATTTGCCCACGTGACACCGCTTCACGCTTGACCGTGGGGGCCACGACGCCCCCATGCCAGACAACAAAAACAATCGGACACCCACGGGAAGTCCGCCTGGAGACACCGCAATGACTATTTCTGTTTTGAATGCAGACAGCACTCCTGCGCACGTAATCAGCGCTGAAAAAGCCTTGATTAGCAAAGTCGCCTGGCGCTTGATGCCGCTGATTATGGTCTGTTACCTGTTCGCCTTCTTCGATCGCATTAACATCAGCTTCGCCAAATTCCAGTTACAGACCGACCTTAGCCTGAGCGACACCGCCTATGGCCTCGGCGCTGGGCTGTTCGTGGTCGGTTATGTGCTGTTTGAAGTGCCGAGCAACATGATGCTGTACAAAGTCGGCGCCCGGCGTTGGATCGCCCGGATCATGATGTCGTGGGGGGTGGCCACGGCGTTGATGGTGTTTGTGAACACCGAATGGCAGTTCTATGCCCTGCGCTTCGTTATCGGTGCGATGGAAGCCGGTTTCGCCCCCGGTGTGCTGTTTTACCTGACCCTGTGGTTCCCGCAGCACTATCGCGGGCGGATCACGTCGATGCTGTTTCTGGCCTCGGCGTTCGCTGGCCTGTTTGGTGCGCCGATTTCCGGTCTGGTGCTGGGGCATCTGGATGGCGTGATGAACATGCGCGGCTGGCATTGGTTATTCCTGCTAGGCGGCTTGCCGTGCATTGCGCTGGGGTTGTTAGTGCTGGTGGTGCTCAAGGACAAAATCGCCGACGCCCATTGGTTGACCGCGCCAGAAAAAAACTACCTGTCGAGCCGAATCGCCCACCACGAACCGCACAAAAGCGGCTCGCTGCTGGCGGCGCTGAAGTTGCCAGGTTTCCTGATGCTTGGGCTGATTTACTTCCTGATTCAAGTGGCGTCCTACGGCCTGAATTTCTGGGCCCCGCAGTTGATTCGCAGCGCAGGCACTGAAAGCCCGGTGATGATCGGCTTGCTTACGGCCATCCCTTACATCTGCGGCGCGATCAGCATGGTGGTGGTTGGGCGTTTATCCGATGCCAGCGGCGAACGTCGCAAGTACGTGGCCGGCTTGGTGGTACTGGGCGCGATTGGTTTCTTCAGCGCCGGTGTATTCGCCGATCACACCGTGTTCCTGATTGTCGCGCTGAGCTTGCTCGGCGCAGGCATCGTCGCCTCCATCCCGGCGTTCTGGGCCCTGCCGCCAAAGTTGTTGGCTGGAGCCGGCGCGGGTGCTGCGGGAGGTATCGCGGTGATCAACACCCTCGGCCAGTTCGGCGGCATCGTCAGCCCGGTTATGGTCGGCCGCATCAAAGACCTCACCGGCAGCACCACCCCAGCTCTGTACGTCATCGGCATCGCCTGCTTGCTCGCCGCCGTGCTGTTGATGTGGGCATTGCCCGCGAAATTGCGTGAGTTGGATAAGACTGTAGGCGCTGCCGAAGGCTGCGAATAAGGTCGAAACGACCTTCAGCGGTTTTAAGACACAATTTACCTGACCCCACCCCGTCGCCTCCCCGAAACTTTGCCCTTGTGCCCCTGTCACTTCAAAAACAGGACAACACAGGGGATCAGGCGATGCCACGAGCTATCTGGAAAGGCGCGATCAGTTTCGGCTTGGTGCACATACCGGTCGCGCTGGTCTCGGCGACGTCTTCGCAAGGGGTCGATTTCGATTGGCTCGACAAACGCAGCATGGACCCGGTGGGCTATAAGCGAATCAACAAGGTCACTGGCAAGGACATGACCAAGGAAAACATCGTCAAGGGCGTGCAGTACGAAAAGGGTCGATACGTCGTGCTCAGCGAAGACGAGATCCGCTCGGCGCACCCCAAATCGACGCAAACCATTGAGATTTTCGGTTTTGTCGACAGCGATCAAATCCCGCTGCAAAACATCGACACCCCCTATTTTCTGACCCCCGACAAGCGCGGCGAAAAGGTCTACGCCTTGCTCCGTGAAACCTTGGTCGATACCCATAAAGTCGCCTTGGCCAATGTGGTGTTGCATACCCGCCAACATTTGGCGGCGGTGATGCCCTTGGATTCGGCCATGGTCCTGGTCATCCTGCGCTGGCCTGCCGAGGTGCGCGGCCTCGATACGCTGGAGCTGACGGACGCGGTAACCGAGGCAACGTTGAGCAAAAGTGAGCGCGAGATGGCCAAGCGATTGGTCAAAGACATGAGCGCCGATTGGGAGCCTGATGAATACCGCGACACCTTCCAGGAAAAGATTATGCAGTTGGTCGAGACCAAAGCCCGGGAAGGAAAAATCGAAGACGTCGAAACCGATACCGGCGAAACCGAACGCAAAAGCGCCGATGTCATCGACCTTACCGAATTGCTCAAGCGCAGCCTGGGCGGCAAAACCGCGGCCAAGCCGGCGAGTAAGGCGCCGGCCAAGCCCGCCGAAAAAGACCCCGCCGACGCACCGGCAAAACGACGAGCACCCCCTCGGAAGAAGACCACTAAAGTGTCTTGAGCCGAGTTGTCGACTGTTAAGTGCCCCCGTTCCCGTCCAGCGCAAGGTGATGAATGATGCCCAAGCCCTTGAGTGAGTACGCCCGCAAACGCAACTTTGAGGTGACGTCCGAGCCGTCCGATGACTCTCCGACCCGCAGTCGCAGCAAGGCCTTGAAGTTTGTTATCCACAAGCACGACGCGCGTAATTTGCACTATGACTTTCGCCTTGAACTGGAGGGCACGCTAAAAAGCTGGGCGGTGCCGAAGGGCCCCAGTCTGGATCCGAAAAACAAGCGCTTGGCGGTCCAGGTTGAAGATCACCCGCTGGGGTACGCGCGCTTTGAAGGCAGCATCCCCGAAGGCCAATATGGCGCAGGTGACGTGATCGTTTGGGATCAAGGCATCTGGCAGCCCCACGGCGATCCGCGCGCGACCTACAAGGACGGCAAGCTCAAGTTCACCTTGGTCGGTGAGAAGTTGACCGGTGAGTGGGCGCTGGTTCGTACACGTCTTAACGGCAGCGGCGACAAGGAGCAGTGGTTGTTGATCAAGGAAAAAGACGACATCGCCCGGCCTGGCGACGAATACGACATCGTCGAGGCGCTGCCGAACAGCGTGATCAGCGGCAAAAGTGTTGGGGCCAAGCGTCAGCCGCCACGCCCGTCGAAAAGCCTGAGCGCGAAGCCAAAACCCACGGCGCCATCGTCAGCAATCGCCGCTAAAATCAACGGGAAGGTCATTGTGGCTGGGGTCGGTATCAGCCATCCCGACCGTATTGTCGACAACGAAAGCGGCACGCAGAAAATCCAGGTGGCGCAGTTTTATGAAGCCATCGCCGACTGGATTTTGCCGCACTTGAAGCAGCGTCCCGTGGCCTTGCTGCGCTGCCCGGAAGGGATTAGCGGTGAACAGTTTTTCCAGAAACATGCCGATCAACTGGCGATCCCGAATATCAAACAACTGGTCCCCGGACTTGATCCCGGCCATGCGCCGTTGATGGAAATCGACAGAGTACGGGCGCTGGTCGGCGCCGCGCAGATGGGCACCCTTGAGTTCCATACCTGGGGCGCCACCAGCGACAAGATTGAAACCCCGGACCGGATTGTTCTGGACTTGGACCCTGACCCTGCTTTGCCCTGGCGAAGCATGCTTGAAGCGACGCAAATGACCTTGAGCGTACTCGACGAATTAGGGTTGCAAGCATTCCTGAAAACCAGCGGCGGCAAGGGCATGCACATCATTGTGCCGCTCGCCCGGCACGCGGACTGGGACACGGTCAAAGCCTTCGCCAAGGCCATTGCTCAGTTCATTTCCAGGCAATTACCCGAGCGCTTCACCGCGACCATGGGCCCGAAGAACCGGGTGGGTAAAATTTTCATCGACTACCTGCGCAACACCCGTGGCGGCAGTACGGTGAGCGCGTACTCCGCACGCGCCAGACCGGGCTTGCCGGTGTCGGTGCCTATTAGCCGCGACGAACTGAGCGAGCTGAAATCCGCACAGCAATGGACGGTGGGCACTATTGAGCAGCGTCTCGACGGTCTTAAAAATGATCCGTGGGCAGGCTACAAAAACCGCCAACGGATTAGTCATAAGATGTGGGTGCAGTTGGGTGTTGAGGAAGAGTAGGGCGGTTTTACGGGGCCTCTTTCTGCAATTCGATATTCAATTCACATAAAGACAGATGAAGAAATTCTGTAGGAGCCGAAGGCTGCGATCAGATGTTCAGTGCTTACTATTCCGTGTCGGCCCAAGTCTCCGTGGGAGTTGGCTTGCCAACGAAAGCTTCAATCCAGACAACCCAGGTTTCAGGTCGATATCAGCGGCGTGACGAAGGGCCTCTTCGCAGGCAAGCCTACTCCCTCAGTCTCGGCGGCTTCGCAGCATTCGGCTCTTACACATGGCCGCCCGCCTATAGATAACCATACGCTCAGCAATCACAAAGGCCGGATATACACCCGGAATACAGCGCCACTACGTTGTTTGTAAAGATGACTCACGGCAACCTCACTCCCCCCAACATGCTGCGCAACCGTGCGGAATTTCCTACACATCGCGATTAACTTCAATTCCAGCAATGACGATCAAAGAATCCGATACAGCAAGCGCTCAATTCGTACCCGGCTGACCCGGCGCAGGAAGGTGCGTACGGCAAGCGGGTATTCGCTGAGGGTGTCCAGCTCATCGTACTTGCCCACACGCAACGTATTGCGCATCAGTTGGGTCAGTTCAGCGGTGCGCGGTGCTGTCCATTCGGCCCGGGGATCGTCGATCAGCAGGGCGTTTTCCAAGTCCAGCTGAAAGGCGCGTGGGTTGAGGTTGTTGCCGGTCAGCAAGGTGTAGCGCTCGTCCGCCCACAAGCCTTTGAGGTGGAAGGTGTTATCGCCGTCCTTCCACAAGTGCAGGTTCAACTGATGCTTGGCGATGGGTTGCTGATGCTTGCGGGCGAATTTGCGCAGGCTGATTTCGTAGAGGTACGGCAGCGCAGCGATGACCTTGAACGGCTCGTCGGCGGGGATGAAGAAGTCGTTGGCGGTCTTGTCGCCAATGATGATGTCGATCTTCACCCCGCGCTTAAGGGCGCGGTTGATTTCACGGGTGACCACCACTGGCAAATTGAAATACGGTGTGCACAGGGTCAATTGCGTTTGGCTGGCGGCGATCAATTCACAGATTGTGCGGCTGAGGGGGTTTTTGTTGCCCACACCCAATAGCGGGATAATCCGTAGCCCGCCGATGTCTTCGGTGCCAGCGGTGGTGTCGTATGACGCGCGCTTGAGGTGATTGCGCAACCCGCGGATTTCGCCGCGCAAGCTGCGTGAGGTGGGCGGTGATGGCAGGTCGAGGCGGTGTACGGCTTTTGACGTAAGCACGTCCTGCTGCACCATGTGCTGCATCGAGTCAGCCAATGCTGTGTTTTGCAGCAGGTGATAACGGTCGAGACGGTACTTGTCGAATTTGTGCAGGTAAACGTTATTGATGCTGGCGCCGCTGTAGATCACGCAATCGTCGATCACCGTGCCCTTGAGGTGCAACACACCAAACAGTTCGCGGGTTTGTACCGGCACGCCGTAGATCGGCACTTCTACATCGTGTTCAAGGTTTTGCGCCTGGTACCACGCCGAGTTGCCCGGCTGCTTACCGGCCCCGATCAGGCCCCGCTGTGCCCGAAACCAGTCCACCAACACCACCACATCCAGTTCCGGCCGTGCTGTTTTGGCTGCGTACAAGGCCTCGAGAATCTCCTGACCGGCTTCATCTTGCTGCAGGTACAAAGCGATCACATAGATTCGCTGAGTGGCCGAGGCGATTTTTTCCAGGAGGCAGCGGCGATAATCGGCGGCGCTTGGCAGTAGCGTCACAGCATCGGCGGACGACGAAAAACCACGAAGTACAGGAAGAAGGGAGCGTCTGAAAGTGGAGCGCATAAGCCTCTCGAAGCAATAACCGGACAATTCGCGAGCTTACACCAGAGCGCGGGGTCACGTTGATATCCACATCAATGTGCCTTCCGTCTGATCAGGGCGTCAATTGGACGGAAGATAAATTTCCTAGGCTATGCGAGTGATGCTTTACAAGCCGCCTGTCGTTGTTTTCGAAGTAATAATGGCCATTTATCTAACTGAATCATACGGCTGCAAGTGTTATCCAAGGAGGGTTGGTGTACGCTGGGCGCGGCTAAAAAAAAGGGTGAAGTTGTTGAGTTCCCACGATGACGATAACAGCGTAGATCGAGTAAAACCGATCAAAAGGGCGCCAGTGCTTTGGTTGGCGGTCATTGCGATTTTTTTGGTCTGTGTATCGATTGTCACGTTTAACGTGTGGCAGCTTGAACATGCAAAAAACCATGAGCTGTATCAGGCCGAAATAGCCACCTCCAACCTTTCCAAATCCCTGGCCCAGCAAGCGGAAGATACCTTCGACGAAGCCGATGTGGTGTTGATCGATTTGGTGGAGCGGATTGAGAATGATGGCCTGGGGCCAGCTCAAATCAGGCGGATCGAGCGTCTGTTGGCAAAGCATGTTGTGGAAGCCCATCAACTGCAGGGCGTTTTTTACTTCGACCGCACAGGTCGGTGGATTATCAGTTCGTTCGGCATCAAGCCAGCAAGTGCTAACAATTCCGATCGGGAATACTTCCAGTATCACCAGCAAAACACCAACCTTGGGCCGCACATAGGCAGGGCGGTGCGGAGTCGAACAACCAACGATTGGGTCATCCCTATTTCAAGACGAGTGAACGATAAAAGTGGAAACTTCGACGGTGTGGTATTGGCCACATTGAACATGAAGTATTTCGATCAGTTTTTCGACAGTTTCAATATGGACAATAAAGGCGCGATCTTTCTGTCCATGACGGATGGCACTATATTGGCCAGGCGACCCTTTACGGATGATGTGATCGGGAAGTCGCTCGCCAAAGGCCAAGTATTCAGCGACTACTTATCCAAGTCCACATCGGGTACCGCCATGGTGACCTCGATTATTGACAAAGTGACCCGGCTGTACGGTTACCGGCAATTGGAAAAATACCCCTTGGTGGTGGCAGCGGCGATTTCCGAAGAGTCATTGCTTGATGAGTGGCGTCAAAACTCGTTTAAATCAATCATCATTATTATTAGCGCAGTGATGGCTAATATCTTGTTCGGCATCCTGTTGGTTCAACAGATTCGGTTCGGCCTGCAAGCGGAAGCGAAGATGCGCATCGCCCAGAGTTCGCTGGAAAAACTCGCGCTGCAGGACAGCTTGACCGGGTTGTCCAATCGCCGGCATTTTGATCAGGTTCTGAACGTTGAGTTCCGACGCAGCGAGCGGAAAAAAGCGCCTTTGAGCCTGATCATGCTGGACATCGACTTCTTTAAAAGTTTCAACGACAACTATGGGCATTACGCCGGCGATCACTGCATTGTTGCTGTTGCGGACACCCTTCGGGCTTGTTTGAATCGAGCGGGCGACCTTGCTGTTCGTTACGGCGGGGAGGAGATGGCGGTTTTCTTGCCGGAAAATGACGCAGTGGGCGCGTTTGCGTTGGCTGAAAAGATCCGCCTCGCCGTGGTTGCCAAACAAATGCCCCACGGCGATAACCCGCTGGGCATCGTCACGGTCAGTCTCGGGTGCTACACCTGCGTACCCGGTGACGAAAACACCATCGTGACATTGATACAACGGGCCGATGCAGCCTTGTATTCCGCGAAAAAAGCTGGCAGAAATCGCAGCATGACCTTTGACGGGGATGCTTGAGAGGGTTAGCTTCACTTTGACGTATTACGCTTGAGCGGCCGGCGCGAGCAACTCGCGCTGAATTGACCATAGATCGTTATCCCAACCTGGACAGCTTCTATGCAGAATCTCGGTAGTAAGGGATTATCACTCACCAAGCGGCTGTTCAAATCCCGAGCGATAGGCTCCGCGCTTGGCTTTCTTTGCATCGCTGTTGCCATGTTCCCGCTGCACCCTCCCGCATGGGCGTGGGCGTTGATGATCCTCAACGGCTTTATCTGGCCAGTAGCCGCGTTTCAATTGGCGCGCCGATCGACATTTCCGCTAAAAACCGAGCAACGTAACGTGCTGCTGGATTCGTTTTTTTGTGGTTTTTGGGTTGGAGCCATGCAGTTCAACCTATTGCCCAGCGTGACCAGTATGTCGATGATGGCCATGAACAACGTTGCGCTGGGCGGCATACGTTTTCTGCTGACTGGCTGGCTGGCCCAGGCCTTGGGTATCACGGTCTCAGTGTTAGTGTTTCCTTTGGCGTTCCAGCCTGAGACCAGCACGGTGCAGATGTTTGCCTGTGTGCCGCTGCTGGCAATCTACCCGTTAATGCTTGGCTGGATTGCCTATAAACAAAATCACCTGTTGAAAGACCACAAACGTGCGCTCTTGGCGCTCAGTCAAACTGACAGCTTGTCCGGACTGTTAAATCATGGGGCCTGGAAGGGGCATCTTGATGTGGAATTTCAGCGTTGCGCGTTGGCCCAGCAGGGCGGCACCATTGCCTTGATCGATATTGATCACTTCAAAGTCATCAACGATACCTACGGGCATGTGGTTGGTGACAACGTCCTTCGGCAGTTGAGCAAGGTACTCAATCAGAACTTGCGCAAGTTCGACTTGGCGGGCCGTTACGGTGGCGACGAATTTTGTGTGATTCTTCCCGATACCTCGTTGGCGACGGCCGCCGAGATCATGGACCGCCTGCGCGATACCTTTAATGCAACCCACTATGAGTGGGAACCGATGATGAAAGTCAGCCTCAGTATCGGACTCGCGCCCTATAGCCCGTCACATGCAGACGCGACCTTCTGGTTGAACGAGGCGGACAAGGCGTTGTACGTGGCGAAAAGTACCGGGCGCAACCGAGTCAGCTGCAGGGTGGATGGCGCGTTGCATCCGGTCCTGAGTGACCCGGTCTAGGCGCGGTTTTTAATAGCCGTTATGGCGCAGCAGGGTGTCGATACTGTCCTTGGAGGGACGCCCGTAGAACTTCAGCAATTGCGCTGCACGGTTGGTAAAGAAACCGTCGGCGCCACGTGCGCTCAACGCTTTGAAATCTTCAGCGTCATCGACGGTGTAGGGATGAATTAACAGACCTCGGTCATGGGCCATTTTGGTCATCCACGGCTTGACCATGTCCATGTAGCTTTGGTCGCCACCGTGTTTGAGTACCGACGCAGGACCAATCCCCGAGGCGCCGTGGGCTTTAGCCCAATCCATCCAGGCGGCGAACTCCGCTTCGGACTTCACCTCACGCCCAGCATAGAACGCCGCTTTATCTTTGGCGCCGGACGCTTTGAAGTCTACCGTCGAGCTGGCTTCCATGTAGCCATCACCGATCCACAGCAACAGCACTTTGGGCACCTGCGGCATGCTTTTTTGCAGCAGCTCCAGGCTAGGTTTTTCGAAGGTCTGCAACACCACGCGGCCTGGTGTGTTGGCAACGTTTACATGGCCCTTGGCTGCGGCCGGGCGTTGGTCAAGCCAGCCGCGTTTGGCCAACAGTTTCTGCAAATCTTCTTCTACGCCTGGAAACTGCGCGGGTACTTTGGTTTCGATATACAGCCCCGGCTTGTTCTCCCCCTCTTCGGCGATGTCGATGACTTCATTGAGGGTAAGAATTTTCAAGCCTACGTAGCTGCTACGGGCCTTGGCCGGGAACGCCGCGTTGAACCATGAGCCGGCATCGAGGCGCTTGAGCTCCTCCAGGGTGAAGGTGCTGATGGGGTCTTTAATCCGTTCGGGATAGACCTGCGCGATGTTGGTGGTGCGCCCGAGGGTGTCATCGTGCAGGGCAATCAGTACCCCGTCTTTAGTGCGCTGAATGTCCATCTCCAGATAATCAGCGCCCAGATCACGTGCTAACTCATACGAGGGAATGGTCTCTTCAGGCGCATCGAACGATGCACCTCGGTGGCCAATAACAGCGGGCCAGGGCACGCCAATCTTTGCCGCAATGGCTTTGCCGGGAGGTTCCACGGCCAAGGTTGTTTCGCTTAGAAGGAGGGCGCTGGCCAGCAGCGTCAGAAGCCCGAGGGTTTTTGGAATTCGATTTAGCATCGTTGGATCTTCCTTATCAGTCGTCAGACAGGTGCGCTTGCACTGTAGCAAGTCGCGCATGACCGATAGGTGAAGGATCGTTTTAATGCAGGGATGTTTTCAAACGCCGACGGATAAAGCGCAACACCGCCAGCATCAACGCCACGACAATGATTGCCAGTAGCGCGTCTTCTTCGTAGTGCTTGATGTCCGCGAACAGCCACTCCAGTGATTGACCGAACAGGTAGCCAACACCGGCAATCAGCGGCGCCCAAATGGCGGCGCCAATCAGGTTGAACAGGACAAAGCGCGACGTTGGAACATCGCTCATGCCGATGGCAATAGGGCCGGCGATGCGTAGGCCATACATGAACCGCACGCCGATGATCAACCCGGTTTGGTAGCGCTCCAGCAGTAGATTAACCCGCCGGGCGCTGGGTTGCAGTTTGGGAAACCGTGCCATAAGACGGCTGCCGTAGCGGCGCCCGATCGTGAAGAACACACAGTCGCTCAATGCCCCGCCGAACACGGCGACAAGCGCCAGCAGCGGAAACGATAAATAACCTTCGTGGGCCGCAAAGCCGGCGATGATCAGCACTGTTTCCCCTTCCAGGGCTGCACCGATAAAGACGGCCAGATAACCGTACTCAGCAATTACCTGTGTCAGCGTCATACGCGATCCTCATGATGTGGGCCATTGCGCCTGAGTTGACTGATCGCCGTTGGGGTTTGTTCCGTTGGCCGGCTTTCCGGTGCGAGCCGAGAAATCGCAGCCTTCGGCGGTTCCACGGACGATCTGTGCATCACCCCGCGAAGTTCGTTGAAAAGGGTTGCCTGACAAATCGTCTTCGTCGGCAAGCTCTTATAAAACTAATTTTTAATTATTTATAAAACAATAGGTTGGCGCTGGGTTACGTGTGTATATCCGGCCTTTGTGATTGCTCAAATTATGGTTTCGCTTTTACAGCGAGTCACCTTTTTCAAACATCGGGACGCCGAACCGCAAAAAGGTAACCCAAAACGCTTGCCCCACCATGCAGGACCTCGCTTAGGCTCGGCCGCATGGTTTCACGGGGCCTCTTTCCGTAATTTGATATTCAATTCACGGGCGATCTACAGGCAGGCGACCATCTGTAGATACCGTCTTGTTGGCGAAGGTCCTTCGGACCTATCGCAGCCTTCGACAGCTCCTACAGAATCTGTGTAGCGCCAAAACCGTGGGACCGAATTTATTCGGGAAGGCTTCAGTCCTGACACCCTGCAACCTCAAACCACACAAAAAGTGCCACACAGTTTGCTGTGCGACAGCGCGGCGTCGAAGACGTGGCGGACCCTCCTACAGAATCTGTGGGACCAGGCTTGCCTGCGAATGTAACGGCGCGGTGTGCCTTGGCTCACGCCTTGCGGTTTACCGCGCCAGGACCATGGCGAAGTAGCCGAATACGGTCAGCAGAATCCCCGATACGGCATACGCCACCGGAAAGCCGATCCAGGGCACGGTGCTGTCGATTTCTTTTGCCGCTTCGCGCGCAGGGCCCGAGTGACTGCGGGCACCGGCGACGCCGCCCATGAGGATGGCCGGGTTGATCTTGAACACGTGGAAGCCGATAGCCCAGACGATAAACGGTGGGATAGTGCAGGCCACGAAGCCCAAGCCGAATATCTTCAGTGCAATGATCGCGCTCAGTTGCGACACCAGACTGGCACCGGCATTGACGCCGACGATGGCGACGAAAAAGATCAGGCCCATGTCTTCCAAGATATTCCGTGCAGCGTTCGGGGTGTTGCCGAAGAAGCGTACCCGAGATACCAGCGACGAAACGATAATGCCCGAGACCAACAGGCCGCCAGCGTTACCCAAACCCACTGAAGCACCGAACGCCGGCACTTGCACCAGGCCAATCAGCAGCCCCAGCACCATGCCCAACGACAGCGTCAGCAAATCAGTCGCCGTGCTTGGGCGTGCGACTTTGCCGAGAATCCCCGCCGCTTTGTCGATGGCGCTGCGCAGTCCGATCAAGTGCAGCACGTCCATCCGCTGCAAGCGTGTTTCCAGACCGATAGGCAACGGCGCCCCGCCGCGTTCAATGCCCAGCAATTGCACCTGGCCGGCAATCGGAGAGCTGCTGAATTCCTTGAGCGCCTTACCAATGGCGTCGCGGTGAGTCACCAGAATCTCGGCTTCGTCCAACGGAATGTTCAACGCACGGGCATCTGGCACTTCAGGCCCGATCAGGCCCATATGGTCGGTGAGTACATCAAGGCTGCCACCCAAGGCGATGACGTCGCCCAGTTGCAACACCAAGCTCGGGTCGGCGCCGAGCAATTGGGTGCCGCGCTCGACGTTCTCGATCTGGTACTGGGCGAAGTGCTCGCGAAACTGGCCGATGGTTTTCCCTTCGTACGCCGGGTTGACCAACCGATAGGCCCGTAAATCGAAGGGGCGATAACCGCTCAGGCCCGCGTCATCGACATTCGGAACACCGTGTTCGATCTCGTATTCCTTGGCCGCCTTGCGCGCATCCACGCCCCACCAGCGCGGCAGGTATTTGCAGATCAGAATGATCCCCACCGTGCCCCAGATGTAGGTGATGCCATACGACAAGGCAATCATCGCGGTGGCGGCAGCGGCGGTAGTGCCCGGCGGTAGTGGCACTACCCCAGAGGTAATCGCCTGTTCAGCCGAGCCGATGGCGGCGGACATGGTTTGCGAACCGGCGAGAATCCCGCCCGCAGCACCAACCGGCAGCGACAACAGTTTCGTGCCCGTCACCACAATCCCCAACCCGAGGAACGACGACAAAATTGCCAGAAAGGTGAATTTCAGCCCATCACCTTTCAAACTGTTGATGAACGACGGACCGACTCGTAGGCCGACGCCGTACATAAACAGGTAATAAAACAGACTTTTGGTGAAGCTGTTCAGCTCCAGGTGTATGCCATAGGCGGCAGCCCAGGAGGCTATCGCGCACCCAATGACGATGGCCGCCGCGACCGCACCGAGGCCGTAGCCCTTGATGCTGCCACGACCCACCCACACGGACAGGCCAACCACCACAAACAATAAAATGTACGGGTTGCTTTGTAGAAATGTCAGAAATGCAATCACAGTGACCTCGCGCTTTGCGATGAAACGCTATAAACACCGGGCAAATACGTTGCCCGGTGGAGTTCGAGGTCGAACTAAGCCGCGTCGATTGGAGTGGCAGCGACAGCGCCATGGTTGAAGCTCGGGCCGGCGTCAGACGCCAGTACCGGATTTTTTTGCAAGAAGGCGATGGCCTTGCGCAAGTCATCCAGCAGCAAGCCAATCAGGTCGCGGCTGACACCATGCCGTACCAATACCCGCTGGACGACAATGTCCTGGCGGTCAGAGGGCAGTGGGTACGACGCAATTTGCCAGCCGCGCATCCGCACCCGTTCCGACAAGTCATACAGGCTGAAGCCGTGGTCGATGCCGTCCTTCAGTTTGTAACAAACCGCTGGCAGGCCATCTTTGCCGTCGTAAACCAATTCCAGCGGACCCAGCCGGGTAATCTCACCCGCCAGCCACTGCGCAGTGTCCGAACAGGCTTGCTGGATGCGGGTATAACCGTCGCGGCCCAAGCGCAGAAAGTTGTAATACTGCGCGATGATTTCACCGCCCGGGCGACTGAAGTTCAGCGCGAAGGTGGCCATGTTGCCGCCCAGGTAATCGACGTAGAAGATCAACTCTTCCGGCAGATCGGTTTTCGAGCTCCAGATGATCCAGCCCACGCCCAATGGCGCGAGGCCATATTTGTGGCCGGAAGCATTGATCGATTTGACCCGCTCGATCTGGAAGTCCCACTTCAATGCTTGCTGAATGAAGGGGGCGATAAAGCCGCCGCTGGCCGCGTCCACGTGGATCGGAATATTGAGCCCAAGGTCACGCTGCATGGCGTCCAATTCGGCCGCCAACGCCGCAACGGGTTCGTAGATACCGGTAAAGGTCACGCCCAAGGTGGCAACCACACCGATGGTATTTTCGTCGCAATACGCGCGCAGGTCGGCGGGCTCCAGGCCCAGCGCATTGCCACGCAACGGTACTTCACGGATTTCCACGTCGAAATAACGGGCAAATTTCTTCCAGCAAATCTGCACCGGACCGCACACGAAGTTAGGTTTGTCGGTGGGCAGACCGGCTTCTTCGCGAAGTTTTTTCCAGGTCCACTTCAAGGCCAAGCCGCCGAGCATGGCCGCTTCGCTGGAACCGGTGGTCGAACAGCCCACGGTTTGCCAGGATTTCGGCGCATGCCACAGGTCGGCAATGATGTGCACGCAACGGTTCTCGATTTCGGCCGTTTGCGGGTATTCGTCTTTGTCGATCATGTTCTTGTCGAGGGCGTCGGCCATCAACTTCTGTACTTCGGGTTCGACCCAGGTGGTGCAGAAGGTTGCCAGGTTTTGCCGGGAGTTACCGTCCAGCAACAGCTCGTCGCGGACCAGGTTGTAAGCCGCCGAGGGCGCAGTCGAATGATCAGGGAGCCGATACTTGGGCAGGCGTCGTTGCGACGTGCCACTGGAGTAAACGTCTTCGATAGCGTCGTCGCGGGTTTCAGCGGTTTGATGAAGTGCCATGGAATCCTACTCTGCAGAAATGAGGGAAAGGCGATAGCCCTGGCCGCGATGTACAGCGGATTGAGCCGCTTCAAAGCGTGCTGCAAAAACAGTGAACATCAACACAGACAAGCGTTAAGACGTTGCGTGCGCCGCTAATTTAGCGGGCGGGGGTGAGGGTGTTTTCGGGGAAGCGTAGCCAAATTCGATGTGTAACTAACCCGTATGAGCCTACGCTGAAACGGCTGGTGGTTAGTTGATCCAGATCAGTTAATGATCTTCTTCAGCCAGTTATCCAGGTCCATGATTTCGTTATCGCTGATGGTATGGCCGATACCGGGATACGCATGAAATTCAGGCTCGATGGCCAATTCTTTCAGCCAGGTATCAGCGTCAGTTGCGCCGACATACGGTACTCGCTGGTCAGCGGTGCCGTGACCGATGAACACTTCAAGCGCCTTGAAACCCGGTAACGGCTGCAACTCGGATTTCAGTACGGGCAGGATCTTGCCGCTCAACGCAGCGAACCCGCGCAGGATGTCTGGGTGCCGCAGGGCCACTTCATAGGACATGATCGCGCCTTGGCTGAACCCGATCAGAAACACCTTGTCCGGCTGGGTGTTGTATTTCTCGGTGGCTTTAACCACGAAGTCCGAAATCAATGCTTCGCTGCTTTTCAGGTCGTCGGTTTCGCCATCGTAAGGGCCGTCGCCGGGTTTTTTGTTGAACCACTGATAGCTATTGGGTCCGACCTCAAACGGTGCTCGCGCCGACAAAAAGGTGTACTCGGCGGGCAGTTGATCCTTGATGTCGAACAGGTCGGCTTCATTGGCGCCGGAGCCATGCAGGAAGATTACCAGCGGCTTGTTTCGGGATTGTCCGTCAGTCTGTTCCAGGTAACTCAAGGGCAGGTCGGTTTGCAGGGGAGATTGGGCATGAGCGGAGGATGACGCGAGGAGAAACAGTGCAGCGAGAACTTTGATCATATGCCTGCCTTTTCACAGCCTTGTCCGGATCGAGGGCGAAGCTTAGCACCGGTTTTTCTCTGCTGTATTCAAAACACGGCGCGATGGGTTTCCAGTTCACGCCAATGACATCAGCGCATCGACCACTTGGTGCAGGGCCTTGCTGAGTGGTTTGTCCTGACGCAGGACGATGCCCAAGGTGCGGGTCAATGCGGGCGTCAGGCTGCGAACTTGCAGCCCGCGTCGATGGTGGGCGGCGGCAACTGACAGGCTGGGTACGATGCTATAGCCCAAGCCCGCCGCGACCATTTCCTTGATCGCCTCGATGCTGCCCAACTCCATCACCGGTTTGATTCGAATGCCCGACTCCGCGTACCACTGGTTGATCAACGCCCGCGTGCTGCTGCCGGCTTCGAAGACCACCAGCGGGTAAGGGATCAGCGTCGCGGGGGTGACCTGTTCTGGCAGCTGTGTTTCCTCGGCGCTGAAGATCGCAACGAACACGTCATCCATCAGCGGCGTCACCGCTAAACTGCGTCCGGTCGCAGGTAGCGTGACCAAGGCTAGATCCAGACGATTTTCCTCCACGGCCTTTACGACGCTTTCGGTATTACCAATGCTGACACGCACCTCCAGCGCCGGAAATTGTTGGCGCAAGGTTTGAAGGATGGGCGGCAGAAGGTGGATGCAGGCCGTTGCACCGGTGCCAATGGCAATAATGCCCGCGACCTCCTGCGCGTGGGTCGCGAGGTCCAGCAATGCATGTTCGACGGCGGCGTCGATGTGGATAATGTGTTCCAGCAACAGATTGCCCGGCGATGTGGCTTTGATCCGTTTGCCGACGCGTTCGATGAGTCGCACATTGAGGCGCTGTTCCAACTGACGGATTTGCAGGCTGACAGCCGGTTGAGTCAGGCCGAGTTTTTCGCCTGCTGCAGAAAAACTTCCGCAGGCAATAACACATGAATAGGTGTGCAGATGATTGAGGTTGAGTCGTTGCATCTCAAAGTTTTTCTTATGCAGAGGATAAGCGATCATAACTTTTTTTTAGTCACCGGCCCCGGCATCATTGCCGCCTATCCGACGGTCATTAAAGCAGACGAACTATGAACACCCGCGAAACCCCGGTCCTGCGCGACGCCACCGACGACGACCTGCCCAGCGTGCAATCCATTTACGCGGCGCACGTGCTCGGCGGTATCGCCAGCTTCGAACTGGAAGCGCCCAGCGTCGCCGACATGCTGGGCCGGCGCGCTGACATCCTGTCCAAAGGGCTGCCGTATCTGGTCGCCGAACGTGGGGGTGAAGTGGTGGGTTATGGCTACGCGACCCTGTACCGACCGCGCCCGGGTTACCGTTTTACGGTTGAAGATTCGGTGTATGTGCGTGAGGGGCTGGGCGGGAAGGGCATCGGCCAGGCGCTGCTCGGCGCAATCATTGAGCGCTGCACCCAAGGCGGCTCGCGGCAGATGATCGCGATCATTGGCAACAGCGAGAATTACGCCTCGATCCGACTGCACGAACGCCTCGGTTTTCGCCGCGTGGGGGTGTTTGAATCGGTGGGTTTCAAGCACGGGCGCTGGGTGGACACCGTTCTGATGCAGCGCGCGCTAGGTTTGTAGGAGAAGCACCCACCGCCTTCGACGCCGCGCCGTCGCGCAGCAAACTGTGTGGCACTTTGTGTTGTTTGAGGCTGCAGCGCGTCAGGACTTGCGCCTTCCCGAATAAATTCGGTCCCACACAGCCTGCACAGGTTTGACGCTGCACAGATTTCTGTAGGAACTGCCGAAGGCTGCGATAAGGTCCGAAGGACCTTCGCCAACACGTTGGCTCTACAGCGGCTTGGTGTTTGCTGCGCGCTCCATCCTCAGTCGCCAGCGTCCGTTGTACCTCAGCTCGGTCATCGACAGCGGTTCGATGTCGATGGCATTGAACGCTGTCATCGGGCATTGCAGCGCATGGACGATGGCCGCGCGGATGATGAAGGGGTGGGTAATCGCGATGATGTGGCCGGGGGTGCGCAGCGTATCGAGCCATGCACTGACGCGGGCGCAAACGTCGGCAATGGATTCGCCACCGTGGGGCGCGCTCATGCTGTCGGTAAGCCAGGCGTTAAGCGCTTCGGGTTCTTGGGCTTGAAGGTCGTCAATACGCTGACCCTGCCAACGTCCGAAATCGCAATCGCGCAGGGCGGGCACGATGTCCAACTCGCTTGCGAACAGCAAGCCGGTCTGCTGCGCGCGAGTTTCTGGTGCGCTAAGCAACTGGGCAGAGAGCTTGAAGTGTCCAGACAGCGAACCCGCTGACGATTGCCAGTCCATCTCGATGGGTTCGTCTTGCGCAAAGCGCCCAAGTTTTTGCGCAACGGTTCGGGCGTGGCAGATCAAGGTCAGACGGGTTGCCATGGCGGTTCACACTGGTTTTACAAGTCGAGAAGAGTACACTGCCCGAGCAGTTGCATCATGTTGCAAAGCAGGAAGCCGGTTGGAATCCGGTGCGGTCGCGCCACTGTATTCGGTCATTGCCGTAAGCCAGACCTTGTTTTGTCCACCCGTTATCCGTATTGGGACGCGAGTTCCCTGGAGACTCTTATGACTTTCAACGCCACAACCCATACCGATACCTCGCTGCCGGTGATCCCGTTGGGTGAAATTCTGCCGTGGGCCGTGTTCGTCGGTTTGCTGTTGATGCTTGCGCTGTATTTCGTTGGCGCAGAACAAGGCGCCACGTCGATGTTTTCCGGAACGTATGTCCATGAGTTTGTGCATGACGGTCGCCACTTGCTGGGCTTCCCTTGCCACTAACTTCAGGAACATGACATGACTGGGCAATTACTTATTAGAGGAATGCTGGTGGGCTTGCTCGCCGGCCTTCTTGCGTTTGGCTTTGCCAAAGTGTTTGGTGAGCCGCAGATCGACAGGGCTATCGCCTTCGAAGAACACCACATGTCGGCGATGCATGGTGACGCTCCGGAAGAAGAGCTGATCAGCCGCGAGGTACAAAGTACCTTCGGTTTATTCACCGGCATCATGGTCTACAGCGTCTCGCTGGGCGGGATTTTCGCTCTGGTGTTCGCTTACACCTTGGGTCGGGCTGGCAACATGGGCCCTCGTGGGCTAGCGGCATTGCTGGCATTGGCCGCCTTCGTGGCGATCATTTTGGTGCCGGGTATGAAGTACCCCGCTAATCCACCGTCGATTGGCGACCCTGCAACCATCGGCAAACGCACCAAGTTGTTCTTCCTAATGATGCTGCTCTCTGTGGCAGCGATGGTCATCGCGATCAACGCGGCGCGTAAGCTCATTGCTACCCGCGGCGTCTGGAATGGCGCGTTGCTGGCCGTTGCTTTGTATGCGGCGATCATGATTCTGGCGACGGCAATGTTTCCTACGGTTAATGAAGTGCCACAGGATTTCTCGGCGGTGTTGCTGTGGAAATTTCGCACGGCTTCGCTGGGTATTCAAATCGTACTGTGGACCACCGTCGGCTTGGCCTTTGGCTGGCTGGCGGAGCGCAAGCTCAATCCGGTGACTTCACCGCCTCGGGCCAAGCTTCAGTCCTGAGTAGAGGCCCGCCGCGTGCGGGCCTTTTACTGTGTGCCTAGCTTCGTGGCTTTAACCTATTTGACTGTGATCTGAGAGGAACGCATGCCGACTGTTCTGGTGCTGGTAGAAAACGTCAATGATTACCTGCCGATCATTGAAAACAGTGGTTTTACGCTGATTCTTGCGCCGAGCCCGGCCGAGCGCGCCAAGGCTATTGCGACCTATGGCGAGCAGATCAATGCGGTGTTGACCCGAGGCCCGTTGGGTTTCTTCGCCGATGAAATGGCTGCGCTGCCGCATTTGCAAATCATCTGTGTGATTGGCGCCGGTTACGAACATGTCGACCTTGATGCCGCCCAAGCGCGGGGCGTTGTGGTCACCAACGGGGCAGGGGTCAACTCGCCGTCGGTGGCCGATCACGCCATGGCCTTGTTGCTGTCGTTGGTGCGGGATATTCCACGGGCCGACGCCTCGGTTCGACGCGGCGAGTGGAGCAAAATCATGCGTCCTTCATTGGCTGGAAAACGCCTCGGCATTCTCGGCATGGGCTCGGTGGGCATGGCCATCGCCAAACGTGCGGCTGGATTCGACATGTCCGTCAGTTACCACAATCGTCGCCTGCGCAACGACGTGCCCTACGCGTATTGCGCCACGCCGGAGGCGCTGGCCAGCGCCTCGGACTTCTTCATCGTCGCCACGCCGGGCGGTGCAGGTACTCATCAGTTGGTGGACAAAGCGGTGCTTGAAGCACTGGGCCCTAACGGGTTTATCGTCAATATCGCTCGCGCCAGCGTTATTTCGACTGCGGACTTGATCGAAGCCCTGAAACACCGGCGCATCGCTGGCGCCGCGCTGGACGTGTTCGACGACGAACCGCGAGTGCCCGATGCGCTGAAAGCCCTAAGCAACGTGGTGTTGACCCCACATGTTGCTGGCCTGTCGCCGGAAGCGTCCCAAGGCACCGTGCAAATGGTCGCCGATAACTTGCTGGCGCACTTTTCAGGGCGACCGGTGCTGACGCCAGTGCCGTTGCCGTTGCCGGGGAAATAAAGTCGCTGGGTACCGCGCGACGCCAACAATCTCTGTAGGAGAGTCCGCCACGTCTTCGACGCCGTGCTGTCGCGCAGCAAACTGTGTGGCACTTTGTCTGGTTTGAGGTTGCAGGGTGTCAGGACTGAAGCCTTCCCGAATAAATTCGGTCCCACAGATGTTGGCGATGCACACATTCGGTAGGCGCCGAAGGCTGCGATAGGTCCGAAGGACCTTCGCCAACACGTTGGCTCTTACAGAGGTCCGTATCGTCGGGCTCTGATGAACCATCACCTGCGTTGCTCCGTCCAAAAGCTTCAGTGTTCTGTCCAACCTGTTTTTAACGGTCTTGTGCACACTAGGGCCATGCCCGTTACACATTGGCTGTCTGTCAGGAGAAACCCATGAGTGATTTTGTGATTGCCCCCGTTACCGCTCCGTCGTTGGCCGTTGAAGGCACGTCGAGCCGTTTCCCGATTCGTCGCGTGTTTTGCGTTGGCCGTAACTACTCCGACCACGCTCGGGAAATGGGCCACGATCCAGACCGCGAACCACCGTTTTTCTTTATGAAGCCGGCCGACGCAGTGGTTCCGGCCGAAGGGACCATTGCCTACCCAACACTGACTGAAGACTTGCACCACGAGATCGAACTGGTGGTGGCGATTGGTAAAGATGGCGTCGATATTGCGCCTGAAGACGCGTTGAGCCACGTATGGGGCTATGCGGTAGGCGCTGATCTGACCCGTCGTGATATTCAAGCTCAAGCGAAAAAAATGGGTCGGCCGTGGGACTGGGCCAAGGGTTTTGACGAATCCGGGCCTAGCTCGCCGCTTAAACCGCTCAGCAGCGTCGGTCACTTGGAGGGCGCCGCGATCTGGCTCAAGGTCAACGGTGTCGAGCGTCAACGTGGCAACCTCAGCGACCAGATCTGGCCGGTGAAAGACGTGATCAGCTACCTCTCACAATCGGTCAAACTCAAAGCGGGCGACTTGATTTTCACTGGCACCCCAGCCGGGGTTGGCGCGTTGCAGGTGGGCGACGTGGTTAACGGCGGGATCGACGGGCTGAACGAATTCACCTTCACCGTGGGCCCGCGCTAACGCCCAACCGTTCACCCCGATCACTATTCGCTAGGCCTGACCGCCGCATCTGAAATACCCTGTGGCGGTCAGTCCAAAAGCAGTCAGGGTGCACCCGCTATGTCGACATTGTCCCGAATCCCCACTTACGGCATGCAGCAGCGCAGCGACCGTGCGGATTTCTACATCCGTGACAAATCGGCACGTCCACCGCTGACCACGCCGCACCGGCATGAATATTTTCAGATTCAAATCAACCTTGGTGGCGACACCGTACAGCACATTGGTGGCGCGATTCGAGCGTTTGCGCGCAATACCCTGGCGTTTATCCTGCCCCATCGCTTGCACGTTATTCCCCATCCCGACGACGGCAATTTTGTCTTGATCAACTTCTCTCAGGAATTTTTCCTGCAACATTTGCCGTGCGATCCCATGGACCTTGAGGATGTTTCTTTAGCCCAAGCGCCGGAATTGGCGCCATTCCGCTTTCAAGAACACCTCGATTTCGTGCTGGACGATGCGAACTTCTCTGAAGTGGAAGGACTGCTGCAAAAAATGCGCGAACTCGACCAGAACCGGCAGTTGGGCACCGGTTTGATGCTCAAGGGCTATCTGCTGCAACTGATCGGTAAGGTCTGCAATGTGTATGAGGCTCAATTGTTGGCGTTGTCTGCCAGCAAGGCGGAGAAAAGAGGCCGTCGCGATGCGCTGAGTCGGGTCTCAAGCTTTATACGCGAGCACATCGCCGACCCTGAAATGACCCTTAAAGACGCAGCGGCTGCAGCCTTTCTATCGCCCAATTACCTGACCCACCTGTTGCGAAAAGAAACTGGCAGTACGTTTTCCGAACTGGTGCTGGAGCGCCGCATGCGCTTGGCGCGGACCCATTTGATCAACACCACCAAACCGGTGAGCCACATTGCCGAAGTCTGCGGGTTCGCTGACGAAGCTTACTTTTCCCGACGGTTTCGCAAAGCCAATGGTTTGCCACCGGGGCAGTTTCGGCGCCTGCATCGGGAGGGGTGACGGCCGCATTGATGCGTCAGACCCTTCAGCTCACCTTGTAAATAGGCCGGACAAACGGCACCCTCTGGATCCATCAAATTCCAGTATTTCCCGCCGAGAACTGTGCCATGAAACCCAGACTGTTCCACGGATGGTATGTCGTGTTGGCAGCGCACTTGCTGTTGGCGCTGATTTTTGGCGGAGCCTATTCGTTCGGCGCGTTCTTCTCGCAAATCCAGATCAGTTTTAACGTGGGAAGTTTCTCCGTGGCCTCGGTGTTTTCCCTGACTGCGTTTATGTATTACGTGGTGGGTGTCTTTTCTGGCTCGTTGGCCGACCGAGTGTCGACACGGCTGGTGGTCAGCGTGGGCGTCGTGTTACTGGCCCTAGGCTTCTTCGTCAGCAGTCTGGCCGCCGGTTCGCTGCCATTCTTCCTTGTCTCGTTTTGTGTGTTGGTCGGTCTCGGCGTCGGTTTGGTGTATGTGCCGACGATCACCACCGTGCAGCGCTGGTTCGTGAAGCACCGCAGCAAAGCCTCAGGCCTGGCCTTGGCCGGGACCGGGGTTGGCACCTTTATCGGACCAACCGCCGCCGGCTTGCTGATGCAGCATTTTTCCTGGGAAATAACCCTTCGCATCTTCGCCGCCGTCATTCTGGTGATCGGCGTGTTGGCAGCGCTGTGGATGAGGAGCAATCCCCAAGAGCTTGGTTTGCTGCCCGATGGCGATCGTCCTTCCACGTCGTCTGGCACCCACGCTCACGGGGTGACGCTACCCGGTATGAGGCTGGCCGAGGCGGTCAAGACCGGACGCTTTTGGTGGTATTTCGTGGCGATCTTCTTCGGCTCGGTGGGCCTGTTTCTGGCACTGGTGCACATCAATCCCTACGCCCGACAATTGGGCCTGTCGGCCACCGAAGCTAACCTGTTAATCGGCCTGATCGGTATCGGCAACGTCGGCGGCCGACTGTTTTTGGGCAGCCTGGGGGATCGAATGGGCCCACGTCGTCTGCTGATTTGCCTCAGCGTTGCGTTGATGCTGCTGAATGGATTTTGGCTCAGCGCCCATGGTTTCTACTCTCTAGCGCTTTTCGCCGTTTTATTCGGCGTGGCCAATGGCGGCTGTATATCTCTGTACCCGGCAGTCGCCGCCGGTTGGTTTGGCATGGCTAATCTGGGTGCGATCCTTGGTGCGCTTTACATTGCTGTGGGTGTTGCGGCGTTGGTCGGTGGCAGCCTCGGCGGATTATTGTTCGACCTCTATCAGAGCTACAGCGCATCGATTGTGCTCAGCGCGGCGTGTGCGCTGTTGTCGGTAGGGTTTATTTTGATTGCCGGACGGCAACCTCAAGTGGCGTTTGCATTGACGCCCGTGTGAGTTAACTCAGGAGAGACATGGATGGGTAATGAAAAAGTTCGTATTGCGCTGATCGGCGATTACGACGCTAGTGTGACCGCGCATCAGGCGATTCCTTTGGCGCTGAACCGGGTGGCTAATGACGAAGGGCTGTCGATTACCTTTGACTGGTTACCCACACCCGAGGCCCATGACAACTTTGCGTTGGCTCGATTTGACGGGCTGTGGTGCGTTCCGGCCAGTCCTTATCAAGACACCGAGGGCGCGTTAAATGCCATCCGTTTTGCACGCGAGCAGCAGGTGCCGTTTCTCGGCACCTGCGGCGGGTTCCAGCACGCGGTGATTGAATACGCGCGCAATGTGTTGGGTTGGGCGGACGCGGAACATGCCGAAACCTCGCCCGACGCGCAGCGCGCGGTTATCGCGCCGTTGAGTTGCGCATTGGTCGAAATGGCAGACGCTATCGAGCTCGTTCCAGGCTCACTGATCGCCAACGCCTATGGCGCGCTGAATACTACCCAAACCTATCGCTGCCGATTTGGCCTCAACGTCGCGTTTGCGCAGGCGCTGCTGACGGGGCCTTTGACCGGTTCGGGTCATGACCAGACCGGCGACATTCGGGTGGTAGAACTGGCAGGTCATCCGTTTTTCGTCGCCACCTTGTTCCAGCCGGAGAGGGCTGCGCTGGTGGGGATTACGCCACCGTTGGTTACGGCGTTTGTTCGCGCGTGTTGTGTGCGTCGGGCCGGTGTGAAGAGTTCAATCAAGGACTGAGACGATGATTGCCAAAACCCCCGAAGCACCTTATTACGCGGCAGTTTTCACGTCGCTGCGCACAGCCAATGACTACCACGGCTACGCCGAGGCGGCCGACCGAATGGTTGAACTGGCCAGCCAGCAGCCCGGTTTTCTTGGCGTTGAGTCGGCCCGTGGCGAGGATGGGCTGGGGATCACCGTGTCGTATTGGTCGAGCGAAGAAGCCATCCTTTCCTGGAAGCATCACCCCGAACACGCCGCCATCAGAGAACAAGGCCGCGCCACTTGGTACCAAGCCTGCACCTCCCGAGTCAGCAAGGTTGAACGGGCGTATTCGTTTGGATCAATGGGGTGAAGGAGCCACCTTCCAAATTTCTGTGGGAGCAGGCTTGCCTGCGAAGAGGCCGGAAATCGCGCCGCTGATGTTGACCTGAAACCTGGGTCGCCTGCATTGACGCTTTCGTTGGCAAGCCAACTCCCACGGGGTGATTTGGGTCCGCACGAACTCAGCGATGGCATAGCAGAACCGAATCTGTGGGAGCAGGCTTGCCTGCGAAGAGGCCAGCAATCGCGCCGCTGATGTTGACCTGAAACCTGGGTCGCCTGCATTGACGTTTTCGTTGGCAAGAATCTCCCACAGGGGACTTACCGTTGAGCCACCGGCGCATGGCTGTGGTGTACGTTTGGCGCGGTGTCGGCGGTGCGTACCAGTAGCCAGGTGGCCAGCGCCGAGATGATTGCCAGGCTTGCCGCAACAAACAGAATCGCTTGATAGCCCGCGCCGAAGCTGCTCGTGGCCAATGAATTCAGGCCCATTGCGCCGCCGCTCAAATCCCCGGCAGCGATGCTGCGGGTCAGGGCGAAGGTGTCGGCGGCCGTTGCGTTGGGCAGTCCGCTGATGACTGAAGCGGCGACGCGATGGAACAGAATCGCACCCAGCGCAGCAAAACCAATCACGATGCCGCTGAAGCGCACGGTTCCCGAGATGCCGGAGGCCATGCCGGCACGTTCAGGCGCGATGGTCGACATCGCAACCTTCGCCGTTTCACCATTCAAAATCCCTGCACCGGTCCCGGCCAGCAACAGCCCGCCGAGCATCGAAAGGTAGTCGAAACGCGGGATTTCCAGC
Organism: Pseudomonas sp. CCI4.2; assembly: GCF_034350045.1. Classification (NCBI taxonomy): domain Bacteria; kingdom Pseudomonadati; phylum Pseudomonadota; class Gammaproteobacteria; order Pseudomonadales; family Pseudomonadaceae; genus Pseudomonas; species Pseudomonas sp. CCI4.2. Next base: position 3,229,757 of record NZ_CP133781.1, read on the forward strand.
CCAAGCCAGAACAGCCCGGCGCCGACCGTCGCCAGTCCCAAGGTCAGCAGCGTGCGCCCGCTAAAACGATGCGTCAGGTACGCTGCGGTCACGCGCGGCACGATGAACAGCGGCACGGCAATCGGCAGCATCAACAGACCGGCAGTTTGTGGGCTGTAGCCGAGACCGCTTTGAAAATAGATCGGCAGGTAGGTCAGCATGGTCAGCAGCGAGGCCGCGTAAGCCAGGCCCGCGATAATGGCACCGACGTAGGTGTGCCGACGGAAAACTGCCAAGTCCATCATTGGGCGTTCTTGTCGAGTTTCGACCAGTAAAAACAAGGCGAACAGCAGGGCCGCGCTGGCCAGTTCGAGCAGCACTCGCAGACTGCCCCAGCCTTCATGGTTGCCGGAGATCAACGCCAGGGTGATCAAGAACAGGCTGCTGCTGAAGGTCACCACACCCAGGTAGTCAATTGTGTTGGCCTGGGGATCACGGGATTCTTTCAACGTGCGCATCACCAGTACAATCATTGCAATCCCGACCGGCACGTTGATGTAAAACGCCCATACCCAGCCAAAATGCTCGGTGATATAACCACCGACCACGGGGCCCAAGGAAATCGCGATACCGATTACCGAACCCCAAAACGCAAAGGCCTTGGCCCGGTCAGCGCCGCGAAACGAATGTGACAGCGTCGCCAGTGCCGCGCTCAGCAATAGCGCAGCGCCCACCCCTTGCAAGGCGCGGGCGGCGTTAAGTGCGGTGACATTGGGCGCTGCGCCGCAAATAAACGAGGCCAAGGTAAAAATCGCCAGACCGACAATCAAAATACGCTTACGGCCATAACGATCTGCCAAAGCGCCGGCCGGCATAACCAGCGAAGCAAAGGTCAGGGTATAAGCGCTGATCACCCATTCGATGTCGGCGAAATCGGCGTTGAACGAATGGGCGATGGACGACAGCGACACCGCGACTATATTGGAATCCAGATTGATCATGAACGACGGAATAGAGACGCACAGCAAGATGAGGAATCGTTGCAAGCCATCGATGGGGCTATGGGTTTCGGTGCTCATGCGTGACGGTCTCGGGTCGGTGGATGAGCGCTCGAACGGCGATTCGTCTGTGCAACGAAGCGGATGAGGGTATATGCTCCTAATTCATAATTTGCGGGTATATACCTGTAATCGTCAAGTCTTTCTTTAGATCCAATGGCCACAGGGTCCAGACACACAGGAATAAGAAGTCTATGAACAGCACGTCCAGCAACGTCCGGGCACCGATTCAACTCAGCGGTGGCTTCGTGGTGCCCGAACAGGTCCTTTGCCATGCCACCAGTTTGCGCAAGGCAACCCGGCGCATTTCGCAGATGTATGACGTGGTATTGGCCCCGTGCGGATTGCGCTCAACCCAACGCTCGATCCTGATGCAGATCGCCCGCAGCCAAGTGCCGTCCATGAGCGAGTTGGCAGCGGCGCTGGTGCTTGATCGTTCCGCGCTGGCGCACAACCTGAAACCGTTGGAGCGCGATGGGTTTGTGTCGGTGGAAATCGATCCGAATGACCGCCGTAGCCGCTTGGTCAAACTGACCTCGGTGGGGGAGGCCAAATTGATTGAATCCCAAGCGTTGTGGCTGCAAGCGCAAGCCTGTTTCGAATCAGTTCTGGGTGCTGAAAAGGCCAGCGACCTGCGTGCCTCGTTGGCGTCCATCGCGTCGGGCGATTACCTGCAAGAGCTGGCCGCAGACTGAGTTGGATCAGTGGGCTTCGCGTACCTGGGAGGGTGCAATGATCAATGCCGCCTGGCGTACGGCTTGGGCGCGGCCGGTCTGGACGATGTACACCCCAGCAAGAATCGCGGCGACCGCCAGCAAGTCCATCAGATGAACTGGCTCCTGGACCACGAAGAAACCAATCAACAGCGCAACCACCGGCGGGATATAGGTGACGGACGCTGCCGCCAACGCGCCCAAACGCTGGACGATGAAGTAATAGAGAATGTAGGCGACGCCAGTACCCAACAGACCCAGCCCCAGGGACACACCGAGAAACGCACGCTGGTCGACGAGCAGGTGATCGACGCCGTGCAGGTCGGTGACGGCGGCGATCACCATCAGCGCAAGGCCGATTTGATAGGTCGACAACGCCACCGCCGAGATCCCCAGCCCGGACACAAACCGTTTGGCGTAGACGAACGAGCAACCGAGGCTGAGCGAACCCGCCACCATGTACAGAACACCCTCAAGCGAAATGCCACCGGTGCCGGTTGCCCACGGCCGGGCAATCAGCAGTACACCGACAAACCCCAACGCGACGCCCATGCCGACGCGACGGGTCAGCGGTTCCTGGCGTAGAAACAAAAATGCGCAGGCGAAGGTAAACAGTGGAATCGCACCGCTCAACATCCCGGCCACGCTGGACAGCAGCATCGAGGTGCCCTTGGCGAAGGCGTAGTAATAAAGGTCAGTGGCCAGCAGCGCCATCACTAAAAAGTGATGGGCATGCCGTAAGTGGCTCCAACGCAACGCGCGGGTCGCCAAGGCAAAGATCAGGATGGGCAAGAAGCCAAACAGAACCCGCAGCAGCACGATTTGCGAGGGTGTGATCAGGGCCGCGGCCCATTTCATGTAGATAAAATTGGTGCCCCAGATCACGCCAAGTAAGGCAAAGGCTATGTAGGCGATATTTTTCATGGGGGGTACCTGTGAGGTGGGGCGGTGAAAAACCGATTGTGCTCCGTCCGTTGGATCGGCTACAAATCATCATCTGTGCTGAATGGAATAGAAAATCTTCACCATGAAAAATTCACCGCCCTTAAAATCGCTGGTTTACTTCGAATCTGCCATGCGGCTCAATAGTTTTTCTCTGGCTGCCGCTGAGCTGTTTGTCACCCCGGGCGCAGTCGGTCAGCAGATTCGCAGCCTTGAACAGTGGCTCGGTGTCGCGCTATTTACTCGGCACATTCGCCAAGTCAGGCCAACCGAAGATGGCTTGGCCTATTGGGCTCGGATTCAACCGGCGTTGGCGCAAATCAACGAGGCCAGCCACACGTTACGCGACCGCCAAAGCAGCAGCGTATGGCTGACGATGCCGCCAGGCCTGGCGGCCAAATGGTTTGCGCGGCGCATGTCTGGTTTCCTTCGGCAGCACCCGGCGATTGCCCTGCACCTCAGTTCCTCGGTGGCATTGGTGGATTTCGCCAACGAGCGGGTGGACTTGGCGATCAGACATTTCGACGGGCACGCTCCCGAACTCGAAACGCATTTGCTCTATCAGGACCAGGCGCGGCTGTATTGCAGCCCGAGTTACGCCGCCCGTTTTGGACTGAAAACGCCTGAAGATTTGCGCCAGACGACGTTGTTGCACAGCACCCTGCACCCGCATTGGAACGATTGGCTGACGCGCTTCACGGCGATACCGACGGGGCAGGTGGTGCAAATGGCGGGGATTCATTTTGATCAGTCGCTGATGGCCATCGAGGCCGCCCGGCATGATCAAGGCGTGGTATTGACCAGCCCGATGTTGACCGAGGAGGAGGTGAGCAGTGGCGCCTTGATTGAACCCTTCAGCCAGCGATTGCCGCTGGCTAAAGGTTTCTATGTGGTTCAACCACGGCTGTCGACCTCGCGACCGGCAGTGGAGGCGCTCAAGGAATGGCTGATTGCCGAAGCGTCGACGCCACCCCCATAGCGTGGTTCAGAAATGCTTAAGGCATGACCGGCGGGAGGTATGCCAGCGTGGTGCCAAGAAACCACAGCAGGAACAACACCAGCGGGATGTGGACCAGAAATTGTACGAACGAGAAACCGATCAGGTCCCGCGCCTTCAGGCCCAAAACGCCCAGCAGCGGCAGCATGTAGAACGGGTTGATCAGGTTTGGCAACGCTTCGGCTGCGTTGTAGATCTGAACCGCCCAGCCCAGGTGATACTTCAGGTCATTGGCGACTTGCATCACGTACGGCGCTTCGATAATCCACTTACCACCGCCCGACGGAATGAAGAAACCGAGTACCGCCGAGTACACGCCCATCAACAGCGCGTAGGTGTCATGGGAAGCGATGTGGGTAAAGAAGGTTGAAATGTGGTGCGCCAAGGTCTGCGCATCACTGCCTTTGACCGTGGTCATCAGCGCTGCGATTGAGCCGTAGAGTGGGAACTGGATCAGCACGCCGGTGGTGGTCGGGACCGCACGGGTCACCGCATCGAGAAAGCTGCGCGGACGCCAGTGCAGCAGGGCACCGACCATGATGAACAGAAAGTTGTAGGTGTTCAGACCCGAAATGGCCGTGATCGCCGGTTTGGTCGAGAACTCATGAAACAACCAACCCGCCGCCAGCAACACTAACAGGATGATCAGGATCGGGCTGTATTCAAGCCACTCACCCGGACGCGAACGCTTCGGGATGGTCGGAATGCTGAAGCTTGGATCGACACCGCAGGCGGCGGCATCACGCGCACTGGCCGGCCCGGGCGCGGTGGCGTAAGCGATGATCAGCGAGACAACCACCAACACCGCCAGCATAACGCCGGACTGCCACAGAAAGATGGTTTGGGTGAACGGAATCATGCCGGTGATGGCAAGAATCGATGGCGGCAGACTGCCGGGGTTGGCTTGCAGCTGAGCAGCCGAGGACGAAAGCCCCAACGCCCAGACCGCGCCCAAGCCCAGGTACGCTGCAGCGCCGGCAGCACGGTAATCCATGCGCAGTTCGGTGCGGCGCGCCAGGGCGCGAACCAATAACCCGCCAAATACCAGCGACAGGCCCCAGTTCAACAACGACGCAACCATCGCGATCAAGGCGACCCATGCCACCGCTGAACGGCCGTTTTTCGGAATCTGCGCCAAGCGGTCAATCAGGCGAACGGCGGGGGGCGAACTGGCCACCACGTAACCGCCAATTACCACGAAGGCCATTTGCATGGTGAACGGAATCAGCGTCCAGAAGCCGTCGCCAAAGGCGTTGGCGACTTCGGTTGGTTTAGCGCCCATCGCCATGGTAGCAACCGCGACAATAACCACGGCCAATACAGCAAACACCCAGGAATCGGGAAACCAGCGTTCCGCCCAATTGGCACAACGCAGGGCAAAGCGGGCATAGCGGCTGTCTTCGATTTCGGCGGCCATGGGTCCTACCTTTATTAAAATTATTATTGAGCGGCCAAGTATTTGGCCCGTTCTTGTGTGTTGCAAAGCACTGGAACTGGAAGGATGGCACACCGTGATGGCAACTTGGTGTTAGATCGTGAATGACACGCACAAAACCTGTGGGAGCAGGCTTGCCTGCGAATGTTTCAATGCGGCCTGTTTGAAGGGCCGCGTCGTTTAATTCGCAGGCAAGCCTGCTCCCACAAGGAGGTGTCTATGCAATCCCTTTAAAACGTCATTTCAACCACGTCGTCCGGCACGATCAATTTGCCTGCGGTCTTGGCGATGATTTCTTCGATGCTGACCCCCGGCGCGCGCTCGCGCAGGATGAAGGCGCCGTCAGCGATTTCGAGATAGGCCAGATCGGTCAGCACCTTGCGAATGCAACCGGCGCCGGTCAACGGCAGGCTGCAGCGTGACAGCAGTTTCGACTCGCCGTCTTTGGAGGCGTGGGTCATGGTGACGATGATGTTATCGGCACCTGCTACCAGGTCCATCGCGCCGCCCATGCCTTTAACCAGCTTGCCGGGGATCATCCAGGACGCGATGTTGCCTTCAACGTCGACTTCGAACGCACCGAGAACGGTGAGATCTACATGGCCGCCACGGATCATCGCGAACGACTGGGCCGAGTCGAAAATCGACGCCCCTTTGCGCGCAGTCACGGTTTGCTTGCCGGCGTTGATCATGTCGGCATCAATGGTTTCTTCGGTGGGAAATTCGCCCATGCCGAGTAGGCCGTTTTCCGATTGCAGCATCACGTCGATGTCGGTCGGTACATAGTTGGCCACCAGGGTCGGAATGCCGATACCGAGGTTGACGTAAAACCCGTCTTTGAGTTCACGGGCGACGCGCTGTGCCATTTGTTCGCGGGAAAGTGCCATGGTCAGAATCTCTTGTTGTTCTGGAGAATGATCGTGCGAGAAAAAAGCGGCTTCAGGCCTTCTTTACAGTGCGCTGTTCAATGCGCTTCTCGAAGGTCCCCAGAATGACGCGGTCAACATAGATGCCGGGGGTATGGATTTCGCTCGGCAACAGCACGCCAGGCTCTACGATTTCTTCAACTTCGACCACGGTGATACGCCCCGCAGTGGCAACAACCGGGTTGAAATTCTGTGCGGTATGGCGATAAACGACGTTGCCGAAATGGTCAGCTTTCCAACCTTTGACGATGGCGAAGTCGCCGGTGATCGCTTCTTCAAGGATCACGTTCCGACCGTTGAACTGGCGAGTTTCCTTGCCGTCTGCCACCGGCGTGCCGTAACCGGTTGCGGTATAGAACGCAGGAATGCCCGCACCGCCCGCGCGCATTTTTTCAGCCAAGGTGCCTTGCGGGGTCAGTTCGACTTCCAGTTCGCCGCTTAATAATTGGCGTTCGAACAGGGCGTTCTCGCCCACATACGAAGCAACCATCTTGCGGATCTGCCGGTCTTCGAGCAGCACGCCCAGACCGAAACCATCAACGCCACAGTTGTTGGAAACCACGGTCAGACCCTTAACGCCACGGCGTTTGATTTCTGCAATCAGGTTTTCCGGGATTCCGCACAAACCGAAACCACCAGACAACACGGTCATGTTATCGGTGAGCCCATCAAGGGCTTCTTCGTACGTTGATACTCGTTTGTCGAGTCCAGCCATGGTAGATCCGCCTTTTGTAGTTGTTGTTCGACAAACGGGTTGCCGAATCGCGTTCGGAGCATCTTCTCTTGCCAGCAATGATTTGTTAATTTTGTTTTTCTGATGGATTGATAAAGAAAGTAAATATATGAACGTCAAACAGCTCCGCGCTTTTCTTGCCGTGGCCCAGTGCCTGAGTTTCGCTCAAGCGGGGGAGCGTTTGCACCTGTCGCAACCCGCGCTGAGCTTGACGGTAAAGAGTCTAGAAGATGAATTGGGCGGCAAGCTGCTGAGCCGCACTACCCGCAGCGTCAGCCTGACGCCAGAGGGCGAAATTTTGCTGCCGCTGGCGCGCCAGTTGCTCGCAGATTGGGACAACACCGAAGAACTATTGCGCCAACGCTTCACGTTGCAGTTGGGCAAAGTCTCTATCGCGGCAATGCCGTCCTACGCGGGTAATTTGCTGCCCAGGGTACTCAAGGTGTTTCGCGGGCGCTATCCACGGGTCAACGTCGCGGTGCATGACGTGATCAATGAGCAGGTGCTGGAAATGGTGCGCCATCGGCGGGTGGAACTGGGCATCGGTTTCGAGCCGGAGTCCAGCAGTTCGTTGCTGTTCACTCCGTTCTATATGGACCGGTTTGTGGCCGTGGTACCCACAAGCTCGCCGCTGGCCGAGCGCGGGGAAGTGACCTGGAGCGAGTTACTGCGCGAGGATTTTATTGCCCTGCAACGTCCCTCGGCAGTGCGCCTGTTACTCGAACAGGACTTGCACACCCAGCACGGCAAACTGTCCGTCGCGTTTGAGAGCCATCAACTATCGACCATTGGACGCATGGTCGCCAATGGGTTGGGCGTGAGTGCGGTGCCTTCGTTATGCATCCAGCAAATGCGTGAATTGGGCGCCCAGTGTGTGGCGTTGTCCGAGCCCCGCATCGAGCGGCGTATCGGCCTGATGATGCTCGCCGACCACAAACTGTCGGCTGCGGCGCAAGCGCTGCGCGATGTGTTGATCGAATCCGCTCTGGAGCAAGGGCCGCAAAAGCTATGAAAAGGAGCCATCCTTAGCGGAAAACGGCGCTCCGAAGCGGGAAGTTGAGGTATTGTTGCGCGCAATTGAGACCAAATATTTCTGAATTGGATTTCAACGCTGCCTTGCGAACATCTGCTTTACCCATAATAGCCCTACGAATAAGGAGCACTGCTTTGGATTTCTCATCTGTTGCCTGGATGGCTCATGACACGCGCCTGATGGTTTGTTGTCTCGTGGCCATTGCCATCATCATCGTGTTGATCAGCGCCACCAAGCTGCCGCCGTTCCTGTCGATTTTGATCGGCACGTTCATCGCAGGGGTTGGCGCGGGTTTACCGCCTGAAGACGTCGCAAAAGCCTTCAGCAAAGGCGCCGGTGGGATTCTTGGTGAGGCCGGGATTATCATCGCGCTGGGCTCGATGCTCGGGGCACTCATGGCTGAGTCCGGCGCTGCCGACCGAATTGCCACGACCTTGTTGGGTCTGGGTAAAGGCCGCTCGCTGCCATGGGTCATGGCGCTGGTGGCGATGGTCATCGGGTTGCCGCTGTTTTTCGAAGTGGGCCTGGTGATGATGGTGCCAATCATCTTCGTGATGGCGCGTCGTTCCGGGCAGCCGCTGCTGCGGATCGCCATCCCTGCGTTGGCGGGCATGACCACTTTGCACGCACTGATGCCGCCGCACCCCGGACCGTTGATTGCGGTCAGCGCGCTCCATGCGGACTTGGGCCTGACCATGTTGTTGGGCATCATCATTGCCATTCCGGCGGTGATTCTCGCCGGTCCGATCTACGGTAACTGGTTGTCAAAACGCATGCACGTCGGAGAACCTGCCGACATCGGCGCATTGTTCACTGCCAAACCGACGGCGACCCGTCAACCAAGCTTCGGTACCTCGCTGTTGATTATTTTGCTGCCCGTCATCCTGATGCTTGGCAGCACCTTGGCCAAAGTGGCCATGGCCCCGGAAAGCAACGTCGCGCTGACCTTGAAGTTTCTCGGTGAGCCGCTGGTCGCCTTGGGCCTGGCAGTGATTGCCGCGGTGATTTGTTTGGGTTGGGCCAACGGCATTTCCCGCGAGCATGTGGGCAATACGCTGCGCAAAGCGTTGGCGCCGATTGCGGTGCTGTTGCTGACCATCGGTGCCGGCGGCGGCTTAAAGCAAACGCTGTTGGACGCCGGTGTGAGCCACACCATCAGCAAATTCGCCGAAGGCGCGCACATGCCGTACCTGCTGCTGGCGTGGGTGATCGCAGTCCTGCTACGTCAAGCAACCGGCTCGGCGACCGTGGCCACCACCACCACCGCAGGGATTCTGGCGCCATTGATGGCGGGCCTTGCGGCGACGCAAAGTTCGCTGGTTGCGCTGGCGATTGGTGCGGGGTCGGTGTTCTTTTGCCACGTGAACGACGCCGGCTTCTGGATGGTTCGTGAGTACTTCGGCCTGGAACTCAAGCAAACCATCTGGGTATGGTCCGTGTTGCAAACCATCGTTTCAGTGGTGGGGCTGATCGGTACGTTCCTGTTGTGGGAATGGTTTGTGTAGCGTTTGCCCCCGTCTTCGACGCCGGGCTGGGGCGCAGCAAACTGGGTGGCACTTTGTGTGGATTGAGGTTGCAGGGTGTCAGGACTGAAGCCTTCCCGAATAAATTCGGTCCCACGGTTTTTGGCGCTGCACAGATTCTGTAGGAGCAGCCGAACGGCGCGAAGCCGATACGCTTTGGGATTTCATCGGCGCCAAAAGACTAACGCCGTTCAACATTCTGTGGGAGCAGGCTTGCCCGCGAAAAGGCCTGTGATCGCGTAACCGATGTCGACTTGAAACCTGGTGCGCCTGCAATGACGCTTTCGTTGGCAAGCCAACTCCCACAGGGGACGTCGGCAGATCTGGGATAGCAGGCACCTAACACTCATCGCGGCCTTCGGCAGCCCTTACAAAATAGCTTCTGAATTCAAAAGGTAGGCGGTATTTGATGAGAGCCGCCGAAGGCTGCGACAAGGGCCGAAGGACCTTCGCCGACACGTGGGCTCCTACAGAGTGCGCCCGCGTTTGACATGTCCCTTTGCAGCGCGCCAGCGTTGTATTTAAGGCGCTGGCGACATTTCCCTTCGCAAACTCGGAATCGTCCTACATAACGCTCGTTGCGCTTCAGATAGTCTGCGGCACGTCCGGAAAGCACCTGTTTTTCAGGTCGCCAGTGATGGCTTGCATGACGAAAGTTTGAACTTGGAAACCAGATACTGAGGGTTTCTTAATTTAATAGTCTGGAGCGTTTGATGAGTCTTCAACGTGCGTATAACCGTGCCCGTGTATCTGCCCTGTTGTTAGCTGTCGGAACATTGGCCGCTTGTGCCAGTGCGCCGCTGCCGGAAGAGCAAATCGCCCTGTCCAAAAGTGCTGTGAACCGTGCTGTTTCTGCGGAAGCGACCCAGTACGCGCCGCTGGAAATGAAGTCGGCACAGGACAAATTATTGCTACTCGAGCGCGCCATGGGTGAGCGAGATGCCGCCCAATCCCGGCTGTTGGCCGAACAGGTCGAGGTGGATGCCAACCTGGCCGAGCGTAAAGCCCACGCGGTCAAGTGGCAGCAACAATTGGAAGCGTCCCGCAACGGTATTCAAGTACTGAAGCAGGAAATGCTTCAAGCGCCGGATGCCGGTCTCAATTCGTCTTCCGACGACTCTTTGTAAGGATTAGCGTATGCGTAATTCATTGATGCTTCCCGTGGCTGCGGTTGCCGGCCTGTTACTGGCGGGCTGCGCCGCTACCCCGGAAAACGCCGATCTTCTGCAAGCCCGGAGCCAGTTCGCTGCGCTGCAAAGCAAGCCGCAGTCGAGCACCTTGGCTGCCCTTGAAACCAAAGACGCATTCATGGCGTTGGGCAAAGCCGACCAGCTCTCCAGCCAAGACCGCAAAGCCCCGGCGATTGAACAGCTGTCCTATGTCGCCAGCCAGAAAATCGCGCTCGCTGAACAAACGATTCTAGGGCGCGAAGCCGAAGCCGGTTTGAAAAGCATCGACGCCGAACGCACTCAAGTCCGTCTGGATGTGCGCACGGCACAGCTGCGGGCATTGCAGGCGATGAAAGCCAAGACCACCGAGCGCGGTCAGGTGATCACCTTCGGCGACGTGTTGTTCGATACCGGCAAGGCCGAACTCAAATACGGCAGCCAGCGTAACTTTCAGCAACTGGCTGAGTTTCTGCGGGCTAACCCTGAGCGCAAGGTGCGCATTGAAGGGTTTACCGACAGCACCGGCAGAAGTGATTTCAACCAGCAACTGTCGGAACGTCGGGCCTTTGCCGTGGTGCGTGCCTTGTCAAAACTGGGCGTGGGTTTCGAGCGCATGACCAGCACCGGTTACGGCGCTGAACACCCGATTGCAAGCAACGCCAGCGAGCATTCCCGCCAGCTCAACCGTCGGGTCGAAGTGATCGTTTCCAACGACGCTGCGATGGTTGATACGCGTCACTAACAACCCCCAAGTTGATCGACAGGACGCTGATCGAGCCCGCCTTACGCAATCCGTTTGCGTGGCGGGTTTTTTTTGTTGACCGCAAATGCGTGGCGAGAGCGAGCAGGTCAATAGCGACTATCAAGAGCGGTGATTTTTGCTCAGAGACGGTGACGGGTAGCCTTGGCACATTCCCGAAACAAACCCTGTGGATACGCTCATGAAATGCCTTACGCTCCTTGCCCTGTTAATCACCGCTGCAGTCGTTTCGGGGTGTGCCACCCATTCTCCTGAGTTGCGTCCGTACACTGCCGAAGAAACCCACGAACTCGCCCTCGAAGATTTGAACCGTCGGGGTTTGTCATTCGATGAATACCAAGTTAAGAAAACCCAGTTGCTCAATACCCCGCAAATCGCCCACGAGTTTGATAACCGCGGCGACATGAGCGCAATTCGCCAGATTACTCATACCGATCGTCAGGGTTAATCGCCTGGGTCAGTGGATTACAACGCCAATCTCAAATGCCCGGTTGCAGCCGTTTGACGGGCCTGCGCCCGGCGCTGTAAGCCATGATAAAAATGCTCGAGCCCTTCTTGCAGGCGTTCGGTGAGAATCTCGTCGAGTTCGCCGCCCCATTCGTTTTCGCTGTAGCTGATTTGAGTGTCGATGGCGAAAATGCCGTGCAACACTTCTTGGCATCTGAGCGCCGAGAGCACCGGCTTCAGCGCGTAATCCACTGCCAGCATATGGGCGATGCTGCCGCCGGTAGCTAACGGTAATACCACTTTGCCGGACAACGAGCGTTCTGGCAGAAGGTCCAGTAAGGTCTTCAGTGCGCCTGAAAACGACGCTTTGTACACAGGGGTGCCAATCAACAACCCATCGGCTTGCCGGACGGCTTCGATAAACTCGATGACGGCTGGGCTGTCGAAGCGCGCGTAGAGCAGATCTTCAGCGTTGAAATCACGGATCTTCAAGGCGTTGACGTTCACGCCATGGGCCTGCAACCAACTGCGGGCGTGCTCCAGAACCACGCCGGAACGGGATTTCAGGGTAGGGCTGCCTGAGAGAGAAACTACCAACATGCTGTATTTCCTTAGGTCAATGTCAGCCGCGATGCAGAGGCTTCGGACGGGTCACCGGTTATTAAGATCAAAGCAGCATGTGTGCCAGTCGCGGTTATGCTTATAACTGATTGATAGTTATAATATTTATTGATATTAATATTTTGTAACTGACCGCGTGAACTACGGGTTTTCGCTGCAAGTGTTGATTCACTGTTGCCGGGGCAACACTTCACTTGTTGCTTCTGTAGAGACTAACGTGTTGGCGAAGCGCCTCAAGCGGCTTATTAGACGGGCCGCCTCGTAAGCAAGTTGGTTCCCACAGAGGGGTGATGGATGGCCATAGTTTCCCAAACCTCAGACAAAAAAATCCCCGCGTTTTGCAACGCGGGGATTTTTGTTGGGCGGTGAGGTTCAGTTCTTGAACGCTGCACCCGTAGCAACGACGCTGGCCGATGGCAGCAGGTTGCTGATGTAACGGTTCCAACGGGTGATGTTGGCGGGGCCGACAAACACCACGTCTTGGGCTTCGAGCGTGAACTGTCGCGCCAGGACGAAGGCGGTCGGTTTTTCCGCATTCAGGTGGTAGACCGTAGCCGTCTGGCCGTTAACGTCGCCTGAGCGGATGACGTACACCGCATTACCGTCGGCTGAATCTGGGCTCAGGCCACCGGAATTTCCCAGCGCTTCCATCAGAGTCAACGACGTCGTACCAAATGAAATTACTTGCGGACGTACCACTTCGCCCAGCACGTACACCTTGTTCGGCGAGTTGCTGTTCAAGTGGAGGTAATCACCGTCCTTAAGGAATATCTTGCTGAGCTGCGAGTCTTTGCGGTTCAGCGCATCGACGTCGAGCACGTATTCCTTGCCGTCACGCTTGAGGGTCAATCCTGCGAGGTTGGCGTCGGTCAGGTCCAGTCCGGCTGTACTGATGGCTTGCACCAGGCTCAGCGGAATGTTGGTGATCGGCTGCGAGCCCGGGCTTTTGAACGCGCCCGACAGCAAGATACGTTGGCTGTTGTAACGCAACACTTTGACGTCGACTTTGACCTCAGTGTATTGCGGTGCGAGGCCCATTCGCAGTTGTTCGCGGACTTGGGCTACGGTTCTGTGGGCGGCCTGGATTTTTCCTACATACGGAAAGAATACAGTTCCATCGCTCAGCACTTCCCGGCTGTTGGCATCCAGTTGATCCTGGGAGCCAGGGGCCGTTAACTCAGGGTGTTCAAACACAGTAACCAATAACGTGTCGCCGGGACCGATGAGGTACTCGGGGGTCTTATAACTCAGCAGTTCCGCGGGTAATGGCTTGGGTTTTCGCCAGTTATTGGTTTGCAGCACGCTGGCAGTCGTAATGGCAACGAGTGTTACTTTGGGCGCGCCAGGCGTGTTGTCTTCTACTTCATCTGGAGTCATATGCTGCCCGGGAGCAAAGGCACAGCCCTGTAGGATCAGGCTGGAAAGCAGCACAACGGCTAGAGTTCGCTTCATAGAGTTCTTCCTTTCAAAAGTGCGTGACGCACCGCAGTGATTTCATTGCATCCCTTTCCAACACCGTTACAACTTCATCGCCCACACAGCGGCGCGCCTCCTGATCGAGCCGAGTGCGTGGAGAGATGAGTTAGTTAAAAAGCGTTCTTGTTAAGAAAGCCTTTGAACAGAGTCAGCAGGATGATTTTCATGTCCAGCCAAACTGACCAATGCTCGATGTATTCCAAGTCGAATTCGACGCGTTTTTGCATCTTGTCCAGCGTGTCGGTTTCTCCACGCCAGCCATTGATCTGCGCCCATCCAGTGATCCCTGGTTTTACTTTGTGCCGCAGCATGTAGCCGCTGACTTGCGTACGGTATTGCTCGTTGTGCGCCACCGCATGAGGGCGTGGTCCGACGATCGACATGTCGCCGCGCAGTACGTTGAAAAACTGCGGCAACTCGTCTAGCGAGGTGCGCCGCAGAAAGGCCCCTAGCGGGGTAATTCGTGCATCGTTGCGGGTGGCTTGGCGAATGACATCGCCGTTTTCCTGCACGGTCATGCTGCGAAATTTGTAGACCATGATCGCTCGACCATCGAGCCCGTAGCGGCGCTGCTGAAACAGCACTGGGCCATGGGAGGTGCATTTGATCGCAATGGATATCAGCAGCAACGGCAACGCGATCATCACTAGAATCAGACTGGATAACACCACATCTTCGAAACGTTTAACCACACTCCAGGCGCCGTCCATGGGTGAGTCGAAAATGCTGATGCTCGTCAGGCCGTTAATGCTTTCACTGCGCGCATGCAGCAGCTCGAACATGAACATATCGGGGATCAAGTACACCGAGGCGGTGGTATCACTCAAGCGTTTGACCAGCTCGCGCAAACCCTCTCCCTCAAAGGCGGAGGTGACGTAGATCTTGTCGATGTGGCCGTTACGGGCTTCGTCGATCAACTGCTCAAGATTGCCTCGAACGGGGACGCGTCGGCCAATGGCCACAAGGTCCATTTGCTGAGGGTGTTCGTCATAGAAGCCAAGCAGATTCAGACCCATCCAGGGGGCGGCGATGATCGACATGGCCAAGCGCTCGCCACATTGGCCGGTGCCGACGATCGCCACACGTCGAGTGTTAAAGCCCCGGCGCCGCAAACCTTGCAGCACACTGCGAATCAACAAGCGATAACCACACAGCAGCACCAGCACTAAGGCATACCAGGCCATTTGGCTATTATCGGGCGGGCGGGCGTGGTGCAACATCAGGTAGTCCACGCACAGTAAGATCACAAATGTCACGGCCCAATAATTGAAGACCTTGATCAGTTCGCGAAGGATGCGTTCGCCGCGCCAAGACCCGTACAGTTGGTGATAGTCGCTAAGCCAGTGGAATACCAGCACCGACAGCATGATCAGCAACCAGAGTTCGGCATCCGTTGGCTTGCCTTCAAGTCGGTTGACCCAATAACCGCACAGCACGATGACGGTTAGATCTAGCAAACGATGGGCCACGGACAGCAGCGACTGATGCGCGTGGAGAATGCCGCGAAAAGGAGTGCTCATGGCCAGTTCTCGTTCAAACAGATTTGATTGGAACGACCCGCGCACTGTGCTCGGAAAGGATCACCATCGGGGCAGGTACCGGGGCACTAACAGGGGCGCTCAGAGGGCGCCGGTGTGCGGTGCGAGCGACCTCCAGTCGTGAGTCGACGAAGGTTTTGATTTCTTGCTCGAAACGTTCTGCGGAAAAACGTTCGGCGTTAAGACGGCAGGCCAAGGCACTGATGCGTGGCTTGGCGTTCTCAAACTCGGCAACCGCCGCCTTCAGCGCTTCGGCGGTCTGTTCGTAGTAAAAGACCCCCGTTGGTACGGGTTGGTCCAAGCCATGGATGGTTTCCAATACGCCACCCTTGGCAAAGGCAATCACCGGTGTACCGCACGCCTGGGCTTCCACGGGGCTGATGCCGAAATCTTCCTCGGCGGCGAACACAAACGCTTTGGCGTTGCGCATGTGTTCAAGCAGCGAGGCGAAGGATTGATAACCGAGTAAGGTGACGTTTGGCGCCTGAATAGCCTGGCATTTTTCCATTTCAGGACCTTCGCCGATAACGATCAGGTGTTTGTCCGGCATGGCCGCAAAGGCTTCGATGATCATTGGGATGCGCTTGTAGGGCACCATCCGCGAGGCCGTCAGGTAAAACTCTTGCTTGGTTTCTTGCAGGGTGAAGCCTTCGGTGTCGACCGGCGGATAAATGACCCTGGATTCGCGGCGATAGGCTTTGGCGATCCGTCCGCCAATGAAGTGCGAATTGGCGATGAAGTCATCCACGCCCGCCGCAGTACGCTGATCCCACATACGAATGTAATGCAGGATCATTCGCGCGACCCGGCTCTTGAAGCCGCGATGCAAGCCCGCTTCCTGCAAATATTGGTGTTGCAAATCCCAAGCGTAGCGAATCGGGGAATGCACATAGCTGATGTGCACCTGATCCGGCCCGCTAAGCACCCCTTTGGCCACGGCGTGGCTGCTGGAAATGATCAGGTCATACCCGGACAGGTCCAGCTGCTCGATAGCAAGGGGCATCAGCGGCAAATATTTTTGATAGCGGGTTTTGGCTTTCGGCAGATTCTGGATAAACGTGGTCTTGGCTTTCTTGCCACCCAAATGGGCACGGTCCTGGTCGCTGAGAAAGTCGATCACCGAAAACAGATCGGCTTCAGGCCAGACCTTTATCAAGGCGGCGAGCACGCGCTCAGCGCCAGCGTAAGTCACGAGCCAGTCATGGACGATAGCAATTTTCATGGCGTTCCTTTCTATAAGTACATGCCGTCGATCGGAGGCGGGCGTGGCGCGTCCTGGCATGACGGTTGTTAGGCAGTTACCGGGAAGGGTGGCCGGGCTCAGGGTTTACCCGAGGACGACTCAGCCGGGAATTTCTCGCCGACCACGTCCTGAGCGGCAAGCGGCTTGGTCTTTGCCTGCCGGGCCTCGTCTATCAGCGTGTCGATGCGCTGGGACACCCGCTGTGCAGACTCCTCCCAAGAAAACCGGCCCACGTTATTCAAACCGCGACGGCGCAACGACTGGCGTAACGGTAAGTCGGTCAATATCCGTTCCATTGCAGCGGCAATATGCTCGACGTCCAGGGGGTCGAAATACAGCGCACTGGCTTGCAACACCTCGGGAATCGAGGCTGCGTTGGCGGCGATTACGGGGCAACCACAGGCTTGCGCTTCCAAGGGTGGAATACCAAACCCTTCATACAGCGAGGGAAATATGAAGGCTGTCGCACCTTGATACTGGGCGATCAGCTCGGCATCGCTGAGCCGGCCCAAAAAGCGGATGCGCGGATCGCTGCAAGCCAACCGCTGAAGGCTGGGATCAGAAAATATCTCGCTGGCAGCGCCGACAATGTGCAGCTGCAACGCACCGTGATCACGCAAAGTTAGAAACGCTTCGATCATGCGTTTGAAGTTCTTGTGTGCGCTGGGTGAAGACACGGCCAACAGATAGTCGTGTTTGTTGCCAAGCGGTGGCCCCGGTTGAAACGCGTCGCTGACAGCATTGGGTACAACGAAAATCTTGTTTTCGGGGTAGTTATAAAACTGCGATATCTCGCCTTTTGAAAAACTGCTGACAGTCAACAATGCCTTGATGCGAGACAGCAGAATCGGGGTCATGACCCGATACAACGTGCGGAACGTCCGGGTGTAGCTTTCGGGATGACGCACGTACGTGATGTCGTGATGGGTGGCGATCTGGTTGCTATAGAACAACGGTGCGGTGCTGCACAACGAGACCAACAAGGGATTGCCCTGGCGCCGAAGGTAGAGTGGCAGATCCAGTTGTTCCCACAGGTGGCCACTGTTGCGACCGATACACTGGACGTCCAGCGCCCTGGCACTCTCGTGCATCTTGATGCCGTGCGGGGCGACGAACACCAGGTCATTGCGGATCTGCTTGAGCGCTAGACACGTCTGCTCAGCGAATCGTTGTACCCCGCGCAATTCCTGGGTAAGAAAGCGAGCATTGATCACAATCATCGGAGGCGACCTGAGGAAAATTAAAGCGGTTATCCAAGGGCTTCGCACGCCTTGGTCGCAGGGTTAAAACCCGTTATTGAGCAAAAAGCGGCGGACGTGTCCCCAAGCTGATTATTTTTGGAAATTCATTGATCGGGATCTCGGCCGAGCACCGGCTGTCGTCACATTTCCAAGGGCTTCCACTGTCGACGCGGCCTTTTTCCGGCTCGGCAGTGTCAATCAGCTGCACATTGCCGTGCTGAAGACTGCTGGCCTCAACGTGTGCCATTTGACCTCCTGAGATGCTCCACGCGACCAGTATTTGCTCTGAGCCTTTGGAGAAGCGCAGCAGGTAATGGGTGTCGGTTTCTCGGCTTTTTTCGGCTTCGTAATGGAACTCGCGCACGGTCGGGCTGATGGCTTTAAGTGTCTGGTAGGCCGGTTTCGGTCGCAGGTTCTGCTCCAGCAGGCCGAAGTTTTGCTTTATTTCGTTGCGGTCGGTGCCTTCGTTGATGAGGTCGTACCACCACATGCCTTTGATGTCGGGCAGCGTGCGCCCAAGGAAGAAGCTTCGCGCCAGATAAGCCGCCTGGGTGCGTTCATCAACGCCGCATTTACCGTTGTTACTGGGCCAACCCATTTCGGTGAGGTACAACGGCACCGGTTTATTGGCGATGGACTTGAGGTTCGCATCGACATCGCGCAGCCACGCGATCCAGTGTTCAGGGGTATGACGTTCAGCGTTGCGGCAATACACCGAGGGGTGCAGCGATAAGCCGTCTACTTTTGACAGCACGTCGGCTTCGATCAGGCGGTCAGCAAATCCCATGTCAATGCCCTTGCTGGTTACGGCACCGGCTAGGATCTTCACCTGCTTATTTTGGGAGCGGATGCGTTGCGCGGTTTCGGTCACCAAGACCGCGTAGTCGGTGGACAACGCTGCATCACCCGATTTTTCGCCGTCCCATTCGTTCCATATCTCGTAATACCCGGCGCTATTGCCCAGCCTGTGGCTCACAAACTTTGCGTAATTGGTGAAAGCGCGTCTGATTTGCGGATCGCGAGGTTTCGAGTTGTCGTCATAAGAGGGGTTGCCGTAACCCAGCACCAACAGCGGACTGATACGGCGGGCTTTGGTTTCACTCAAATAGTTCAGCCAGACCGAATCAATATGTAACTGGCCCCGCCTGGGCTCGACGGTGGACCACAAAGCATCGTCACGCACTGAGGTAATTCCAGCATCAGCGATCAGTTGCATGACCTGGGTCAGTGAGCCCTTTTTATTCAATAGCTGAGTGCTGACACCGATGATGAACGGCTCGTCGGCCATGGCCGAGAAGCTTAAAAACACGCCCATCAAAAAAAATATCAGGCGCGGGCGGGACCTGGTCCGGTTCAGAGTGAACATTATTCGTCTCATAAAGAGGCCGCAGGCCAGAGCTTTGCTCGTGGTCGTGGGCCGAGCAAGGACGCGCAATAAGTGCGGAATCAGTTGAAACGGTTACGCCGCGGTGCGCCCATCAACCTTGCTCATACCGGATGCGACACGGGATGATCCCTGCGTCGCAAGATTTTCCCCTGGAGTGTCTCGGTGAAAATGCGTTGGTAGTGGTCGAGCATCAACTCCTCGTCGAGCAGCGAAGCGACACTGCTGCGTGCTTGGGTGCTCAGACGGGTCAGTAATTCGGGTTGCTCGTGCAAACTCAACATCGCGTGGCCCAGCGAGTCTGGGTCATCGGGACTGCAGAGCAAACCGTTGACCTGGTCCTGAATGATTTCGGGTAAGCCGCCCATTCGTCCGGCGATCACCGGCAGTGAGTGGGCGCAGGCCTCGACGGCAACCATGCCGAAGGGCTCGCTCCAGATCGACGGCACGACCGCTACATCCACCTGGCTGTAAAACGTTTCCGGTTTCTGATAACCGACAAAACTGATGTTCGGTGATGTCACCAACCCCTTGAGCAGCGTTTCGTCATTGAGCTGGCCGCGGCCGGCAATCTGTAGGGTGGCGTCGAACGGAAGTTTTTGAAATTGCTCAATCAACCAACGAACACCCTTGGCTTCAGACAGCGTGCCCATGTAGCCAAATCGCAGTGGTTTCAGGGCGTCCACATCATGCGCGGCCACTTCCGGGGGCGGCGGGAATGGACTGCTGTTATGCACGACGTGGGCCTGCGCACCTTTGAAGTAGCCTTGACCCTGGAGGGTTTCGAGCATGAAGCGGCTAACCCCAATTACGCTGTCGACCTGCGCGGAGCGTGTGTCATAGCCTTTGCGGAACTGTTTGCAGCTGGCGCATAGCTGCTGACAACATTTGCCATTCTTGAACATCGTGCTGCTAGGGCAGAGCAAGTACATATCGTGCAGCACTTGGACAATCGGAATGCCCGCCGCTGTGATTTCATCCCAGGCGGATACAGACCAACCGCTGAGGTTATGGCAGACGACAATGTCTGGGCGTTCTACGCGGATCACTTCGCGCACGTATTCGCGCATGGCGCCGTTATAGCGGTCGCGGATATGCCAACCGATTCGGCTCAGGCGTCCGGGACGCTGGGCGGTGTAATGCCAATAGAAGTTGCGCAGCCCGGCGCGGTAGACCTTGACTCGGTTCAGGCAATCGCTAGTCAGTCCAGTTTCGGGCCCCGTGGCCAGCACCACCACGTTACAACCGCGCTTGGTCAAACCTTCGGCCGTACGCTGCAGAATGATCTCGGCACCGCCGCCGATGTGAGGGGGGTAGAGGCTGTTGATGAACAGTATTTTCATAATGGGTAGGACTGGTGAAGACCCAAAACGCCCGACTCTCCGTCATGGATCGCTTTTTCGATTAGGTTCAGCCGCTGCTCCGCACCCCGGCGTTTGGCGATCAGGCGCAATAAGCGGAAAAATACCCAGCGATTGAGGCTGTAAATCCAAGACGAGGACGCCCAAATGTTCTTGTCGAACCAGGCTTGGTTACGGGCGCCGTAATAGGCGCGCAAGTCGGAGCCGCCGAGCAAGAAACTTTCATAAATGTTGTTGGTTTTGGCTTTGATGTTCCACGACTCTTCCAAGTCATCGAGCAAGGCATCAGGCACCAGGAAAATACGCCCGCCCCCGGCAGTAATGCGCCAGGTGTATTCGCTGTCATCGGCGTACAACAGCAGCGCATCCAACGGCAGGCCAATGCGTTGATACAAGCTGCGGTGGGCGAGAAGACCGCCATAGGTTGCAAAGGGTAATTGAACCATCGGCTGCTGATTGCGTTTCGCCTTGGGGTGGCCCCACGGCAAGCGACGCCAAATTTTGTACGGCAGTTGAGCAATGTGGAAACCGAAGAAACTTGAGCGGCGCTGGATGGCGAAGCGCTTGGGTACACCGGCCGCAATATCGGCCTGATGAGTAGGGCGGAAACCCAGCACAGCGGCTTTATCCCGACCATCAATCCGCTCGCGCTTGTACAGGCAATGGTGCAGCGTGGCGATTGCATTGACGGTGGGCGCGTTGTCATCGTCCATCAGCCAGATGTATTCGGCACCTGCATCTATCGCGGCTTGAATACCTACGGAATAGCCTTTGGCCGAGCCGGTATTTTGTTGCAGATAAATCACTTCAACCTGCCCAGGCCAAGCACGTGTCAAAGACTCCAGCGGTGCAACCGACGCATTGCTGACGATGATCACCCGTTCGATTTGTGAACTTGCCAACGAACGGCTGACCAGGGTTTGCAGGTAGGGCAGTCGGTCACCGTACGTCAGCGTCACCAGCGTAGTTTTATGAGTCATCGTGCACTTCCAGGCAATTTAGAAAGGTAGAGATGTCGCGCCGTACCCCACTCACAAGAGCCTATAGGAGCCATTTGTTGGCGAACAATCCCCCGTGCAATGTCAGGCAGGTTGCTTCGCGAACAGGTTCGCTCCCACAGGGTCGTGAGCTCAGGCTCTGGCTTCCATCCGCGCGAGGCTGCTGATTGGCAGCGTGACCTTTTGTTCGCGTTGCAGCAGGTTGAGCAAGATAACGGCGCGTTCTTCGCCATCGGCGGCGAGGAAAATAGCTTCGAGGTCGCAAAAACTGCCGGTCTTGATCAGAACGTGTTCGCCCTGCTGAAATTCAACCCTGGGTTCGGGCGACAGCAGCCGCTGGCGAATTTGCTGGATCAAGTCGTCGTGAACGGGTACTGGGTGTGAGCCGAAGGTGACGATGCGCGCTACGCCTCGGGTTGAACGGATCGGATACCAGTTGTCATTGACCTGATCCATGCGAATGAACAGGTAGCCCGGAAACAACTCCTCTTCGCTGGCGGCACGAGGGGTGCGTTTTTTCGGCGCACCCGCTTTCAGTGGCCGATAGCACTCAAACTGCTGACGCTGCAGGTGTTCTTGCGCGCGGGCTTCCTGACGGGGTTTGGTTTGTATCAAGTACCAGCGCGCAGGATTTTCCATGTGAGTCATAAGTACGCTCCATTGCAATCCGAGTGTGACTGGGTGAACACGATCAGCCCGTAGCTGTCATCCGTTCAGCGGGCTCCCGCTGTGCGCCGCCAAAGACCGAGTAGCAACTCAATAGCTCTTGCACATGCTCGACACAATTGAACATCAGCACATCAATGATCGACAGATTGCCCACAAAGGGCCCTTTGTATTGGCGGTACTCAATCGAGTCCATCTTGAAGAACTGCAGAAAAACGCCGTTTTGAGCGAAATACTCAGGGTCGTACAGCTCGATGCCGCCAATAGGATTCAGATAGCGTTCGCAGGAAAAAGTTTGCACGATTCGCAGCACTCGGTCCTGTTTGTCAGTGGGCGTGCCGATCTGTAAGTCGGAGCCGCGCAGAATGGGCGTATCGATGTGTAAATAGGTGCATATTTCCCTGATCGAATGTTCGATGTAGAGCGCCAGATTCTTCACCGGAAACTGGAGTAACCGTTCCAGTAGCGGCATAACCTGGGCGAAGTAGGGGGCCTTGGCGTAGCTTTGCGTGATCACGTTGATCAAGCGGCTCACTTCGTCGTCAAAGGTGTCACTCAGCTGTCGTTGATTGATCGGCATGTCAAACCGGTCACGTTTGAGTGGAAACGTAATCAACTTGGCCTCGCCATTATTAAGAATGCGATTGCGATTGACCCATCCTGAACGGATGTACTGCAAGTCGTCGCCCAAGACGAACACATCGGCGGCGGCTATCAGCTGAAAGTAGCCCAAATAAGGGAACAGGTACGGCTGCATCATAGCGATTGTCCGGACCATACTTATCTCCGAGTGGATAGTTGTAATGTCCGTCACTTTCGCGTCGGACTGTAGTTGTAGCCGTACGCTGCGCAGTCATACGAAGCCGTCGAAGCTTTGCGCAGTACACCGTTGAAAATAGCCCCTTTGATGACTACGCCGTTTTGGCCCAGCCGGCGTTTAGAGGCTTCGATTTCCTTGACCGAGGTCAGGCCAAAGCGGGTCACCAACAGAGTGGTGCCGGCCTGACGTCCGACCAATGTGGCGTCGGTGACCGCGAGGATCGGCGGTGTATCGACGATCACCAGGTCATACAGCGGAGCGAGGTCGGCGAGCAGTTTGTTGAAGTTGTCATGCATCAGCAGCTCAGATGGATTCGGCGCAGCAAAGCCGCAGGAGATCAGATCCAGGTGTGGCACTTCAGTGGCGTTGATCACTTCTTTGCTGGTCAGGCGCGCAGCCAGCGTGTCGGACAACCCGTGCTTTGGTTGTAAGCCGAATATTTTATGCAGGTAGCCTTTGCGCATATCGGCATCAATCAGCAATACCCGTTTACCGGTCTGGGCGATGATCACCGCCAAGTTGCTCGATACAAACGACTTGCCTGATGCCGGTGTCGGACTGGAAATCATCAGCACGTTGTTGCGCGCTTCAAGCATGGCGAAATGCAGGCTGGTACGCAGGCTGCGCAGTGACTCGACGGCGAGTTCGGTGGGCTCGGAAACGCTGAGCAGCTTCGACTCTTTGTCGGCGGTGCGGTTTTGGTTGTTCTTTTCCAAGCGCTCTTGTTGGCGCGAATAAGGCAGCGATGCGTACACCGGCATACCCAGGTTTTCGATGATTTCCGGGTTGTCGACACCGCGGTAGAACGCCTGGCGTAGAAACACCACGATCACGGCGACCAGCGCTCCGAGCAGGGTCGCGAGCACCACGATCAGCTTGCGCATGGGCTTGGCAGGCTCTTCAACGTTGGCATCAGCGTTATCGATGATGCGCACGTTACCGATGCTGCCGGCGCGAAGGATGTCTTGTTCCTGGCTCTTGTTCAGCAACAGGGTGTAGGTCTGCGTAGTGACTTGCATGTCACGCGTCAGGCGCAGCAATTCCTGCTGCGTAACCGGCAAGGCCTGAATTTTTTTCAGCAAGGTTTGCTTCTGTGTTTCAAGCTGACCCATCTGTGTCATTAGCGCCCGATAGGTCGGGTGTTCCGGGGTGTACAGCCGTTCAATCTCGACACGCTTTAGTTTCAATTCGGACAACATGGAATCTAGATTGACTACTTGATCAAGCACTGACTTGGTTTCGATGCTCAGGTCCACCGATTTGGCGCTGGCCTGAAATGCGTTCAAGGCTTGTTCCGACTGCTCTAACTGTTTGCGGACCAGCGGCAATTGCGAGCGCAAAAACTCCAGACGCTGAGCAGCTTCCGCCGAGCTGCGTTCGACGTTTTGCCGAACATACAGGTGGCTGACTTCATCAAGAATGGTCTTGGCCTGAATCGGGTCCGGGTCTTGGATCGACAGGTAGATAATGCCAGAGTCTTTACCGGCCTCGGTGATGTTCAAACGTGATTGGTAATCCAGCGCGCTGATCAGCGTGCGTTCCTTGATCAGGGTGAATTCTGTGCCTGGGCGTGCCTTGAGCGTGGCCACCTGTATTTTTACGCCATTGCCTTCGACGGTCTGATTGGTTTGACCGTTAAGCAACACCCCGCCGTCTTTATCAAATAACGAGAACGCATCGGCGCCATTGGCCACCAAGGTTAACTTCTGACCAAGCAAGGCGTCTGGGACGTCGAGTTGAAAGACGTTAATTTGTTCGCCGCCCCAGGCGTAGTTGCGCAGACCGAGTACCGGGTCTGCCACTGCGCCAGGCGTGTCCGGTTTGAACGTACGGGCCATGTAGGCGCCGAACACCGGGAAATAGTTAGGCCGTTGAATGATGTTGAGCTTGAGGTCCTCGACCACTTTGCCCAGCACCGCACGTGATTTGATCAGTTCGATTTCAGTGGTGGCCTGAGACACGGACAACGGCTTGCTGTTGACCTCGGGGGTACCTTCGATGCCAACTTTTTTCGGCTCGATCTGGATCATCGCGTTGCCCTGATAGATCGGTGTCGCCAATAAGGCATACGCCAAGCCAACCAGTAGAAATACGCTGACGATCGACGCAATCAGGCCCTTGTGGTCAAACAGGGTACGCAAGACGGTGGCCAAATCGATCTTGGTGTCTTGGTAAAGGTCCAATGCAGGGCGGTTCATGACGGTCATTTATCGGGTTACTCCGACTGTAGATAAGGAAGCCAGTCATCGACACAACGCGACAGGTGCTCGAAGGTCTGTTCAAAGGCTAGTTTCGGGCGCCGGTACGGGTCGGCTATTTCCAGTTCGTGTTGCCATTTGCCAATCAGAAACGTCTTGCCCCGCACTTCAGGGGCCAGTTTCAGGATGTTTTGCACTTGCTCGTTTTCCATCAACAGAATCAGTTCGGCGTCATGCAGCATCTGTCGATCCACCTGCCGGGCCCGATGCTTGTGCGCCGTAATGTCATGGGTTTTCAGAACTTCCCGTGCCAAGGGGTCCATTGGTGAGGCGAGCATCGCGTGAATGCCTGCTGATGAAACTTGAACATCGGTGGACATGAGGCGCTGACGAAACATCGCTTCAGCCATCGGACTGCGGCAGATGTTGCCGACGCAAATAACCAGCAAATTATTGAACATGACCTTTCTTGACCGACAGCATGAGCCGCTTGCTGAGATTGACGCTGAAGTTACGGGCCACCAACAGCAGCGCCTGTAACTTGTGCAGCGGCGAAATAGCCGAGATCGACAGGCTGAACACTTGCACCAGGAAGTACTCGTACATCGCCTGATTGCCGATACGGTTGTAGTAGTTGGCCAAACTGGAACAGGTCTGTAGGCTCATGTGCAATTTCCGTTTGTGCGAGCGCATGGAGAAGACGCCACCAGGGTGTACGCGATACATGGCCGGTTTTATTTCGCCGAGAAACTTGCCCTTGCCATGGGCGCCGAGCAGTGACCACCAACACAGGTCATTGAGCGGCGCCAGCCAGAGTTCCGGTGGTAATTCGTGCAAGACGTTACGAAAGCAGGTAGTGAGTGTCGAGACTGGCCTGGCACGTTGCAATTCGACGGCACTAGCATCGGCGCGCAGATTGCCCAACAACTGAATACCGCGCTCGTCTTCGTCGTCGAACGACATAGCGTCGTGATACGTCAGCACGTAATCGGGATGGTTCTCAAGGAAGTCCACCTGAATCTGCAGCTTGCGGGTGTCAGTCCAGTAATCATCGCCTTCGCAGAAAGCGATGTACTTTCCTCGTGCTTCTTTGAACAGCGCAGGCGTGCACAGATTGCCTTGAGAGTATTGGTTCACCTGGTGATAAAACGGCCGGATGATCGTCGGATACCGAGCGACATACTGTTCGACGATTTGCGTGGTGCCATCTGTCGACGCGTCATCGTTGACCAGGATTTCGATCGGGAAATTGGTCTTCTGTGCGAGGAAACTCTCCAGCGTTTGAGCAATAAATCCGGCTTGGTTGTAAGTGGGACAAACAATGCTCAGCAGCGGCACAACGGGCGGCTGGTCAGAAGGCGTTTTCGGCAGTTTAGAGGCTTCGTTGTGCACAGTGGCATCCATGGCTTATGTACTCGGTTTGCTTAACAGGACATAAAGTTTTGCGGCTAACGGTTTGTGACTCATGGCCACCAACATCAACGTAATGAAACCGCTGACAGCGAGGCCCAAGAAGGTGGTGATACGGTCTTGACCGGCGATCATGCGGAACAGCGGTTCGCTGACGGCGATGCCAACGGCGGTCATTAGGGTGATGCGCACGATGTCGTGCACCCAAGGACCGTGAATTGCGGGGGCCAAGCGGTTGTGAACAATTGACGGCCAAATGACGAAAGACACCAGACGTAGGCCGAACCACGCCAGGGCGGCGCCATATGCACCCTGGTAATGGACCGCCAGAAACATCACTGGCACGGTGACGATTGCCGATACCACGCTGTACCAAACATGCAAGGTGAGCTTGGCGTGGGCGTACTGTAAGTAGAACTGAAACGAACTGGCGGCCATGATTGCGCTGCCCAGTGCGTACCAGAGCAATATTGAGCGGCTCCAATGAGCGGCGACCTGATCACCGGTCCAGGCAAAAATCAGCGGCTCGGCATGGAAGCCGATCACCGCGGCCAATGGAAACAGCAGGGTGCAAACGAAGCGGCTGGCGCCGAGAAACAACGCGTGCATGTCGTCCTCGCGACCTTCGGCCATCAACACCGTCAAGCGCGGCAGCAAGGTTTGCGCCAGCGGGTTGGCCAGCATCAGAATGCCGGTGGTAATCAGCGCGACCAGCGAGAAATAACCGTATTCCTTGAGCAGGAGCATTTCGGACAGCAGCACCTTGTCCATTTGTGTCAGCACGATCCACAGCACGGTGGTCAGCGACATGCTGGCGGCAAATGGAATAATCGGTTTGACCAGTGACCAGTTAAAGCCGCTGAACAGATGCGGGGCGGGCAACTGCTGGTAGGCCCGGGCGCCGAAAATTAACGCTTCAACCAGCCCCACCGCAACTTGAAATTCGAAAAAATCTCGAGGGTCCTGTGACAACATGCTCACCAGCAGCAAGCCGCCAAAATAGCGCAGGGTGGCAATAATCACGTTAGCGATGTTCAACCACGCGTGTTGTTCCAGGCCTTGGATGCCGCTTTTATAAAGCGTGGCATACAAGCGCAGCGCAATGATCACGCCCATCATGCTGATGCAACTGACAAGGGTTTCCTGATCCAGGGTCTGTGCGTTCAGCCACTGCGCTGCGACCCACGGGCTGGCCGCATAAATCACCAAGGTGCAGACCGCAGCCATGGGCAAAAACATGATTTCAAATGAGCGCAGCAAATGACCGGCACTTCGTTCTTGATTCGCCAGGCCTTGTTGGTGGGCGACTGCACGCACAAGGCTGGGCGATAAACCCGCGTCGAGCAACTGCAACCACGCTTGCATCACCGAGAAAAATCCGATCAGGCCGTAGGCTTCAGCCCCGAGATGGCCGAGGTAAAAAGGCATGATCAGAATACCCACCAACAACGCATACGCCTGTCCGGCGTAGCTCAACATGGTGTTTCTGATGACGGAGAGTTTTCTCGGCATGGCGCTTAAATAACCTGAGCGAGGACGGAGTCGTCATAGCTGACGCGGCCCCGGGTGCATTCTGTAATCAAGGTGTCGATCACCTTGTCCTGGTCTTCCTGCGCCAACCCTGGGTAGATCGGCAGGCAAAGCACGCGTTGAGCCAACGCCCGGGATGTGCTCTGGGCGGCTTGCGGTTGTAAATAATCGAGGGTGTCCAGAGACGGATAGAAGTAACGCCGAGGGTTGATGCCTTTGTCGTTGAGCGCCCCGCGCACGCGCAGTAATTGTTGTTCGCCGGTCAAACCAACAGGGAAGTAGCTATGGTTGAGTTCGCTATAGGGTTCGGGCTGCTGCAAGTCCAGGTAGTCGCCTAAGCGCGATTGGTAGCGGTGGGCAATTTCAGCGCGCTTTTCAAGAATATTTTCCAGGTCATCAAGAATGCACAGGCCCATCGCCGCCGAGAATTCATTCATCTTGGCGTTGATGCCGATGCCTTCGATGGTGTCGACGCCGGCAATTCCGAAATTGCACAGCAAGTACACTTTTCGGGCCAGTTCGTCATCGTTAGTGATGATCGCGCCGCCTTCTATGGTGTGGAACAGTTTGGTGGCGTGGAAACTCAAGGTGCTGATGTCGCCCCAGTTGAGTACTGACTTCCCCGCATGGCGGACCGCAAACGCATGAGCGCCGTCATAAACCACTTTGAGTTTGTGTTTTAGGGCGATCTGTTCAATGCGTTCGACCGCGCACGGGTTTCCGAATACGTGGGTGCCAACAATGGCCGTCGTGTCGGACACAATTCGGCTTTCAATATGTTCGGGGGAGATATTCCAAGTGCCGTCGTCGATGTCGGCGAAGATCGGTCGAATGCCTTCCCACTGCAATGAACTGCTGGTAGCGACAAAGCTAAAAGGCGTCGTGACCGCGCTGCCGGTCAAACCCAGCGCGCGATAAGCAACTTGCAGCGCCAACGTCCCGTTATTGGTCAGCAGAACGTGCTTTACGCCCAAGTAGTCCTTAAGCCGTTGTTCAAGCTCAGTCACCAGCGGCCCGTGATTGGTCAACCAGCCGCGTGCATAAATGCCGTCCACGTATGTTTTGAATTTGTTTATATCGCCCAGATAGGTCTTGGTCACATTGATCATCGAAGCCTCCGTGTCTGACGTTGAATACTCATTTCCCCACTTGAAAGCTCTTTTAACTGGGCGTTGATTGAGTGGGTGGGCTTCCGGTTTTTTCGCTCACCAGGCGAGCGCGGCGCTGATTGAATTTAAGAATCAACCGGGTAGCCAAACTGCCGGTGTGCGGATCACCGAAATGAAAGATTGCGGTCGCGCGTTTCAGGTTCGGACTGACAGGGCGGTTGGCATGCAACGACCGATAGCCCCAGAAAAAATAGATATTGCCCGGTTCAAGTTGCAACGTTTCAGCTTTGAACCAACCGCGATCCAGCGCCATACAAATTAACTTTCGACTGAAACGATTTTGCAGTAAGGCTTTTTCAATCACGTTAAACAGCACCAACGAACGCACCCGGCGCACGTTTGGAAACACAATCAAATCTCCGCGCTCTTCGCCGTGCTCGGGAATAAAAATCGGGACCAGTGCGGTCACCAGACTGGCGTCGAAATGGAAGCTGTTTGATTCGCGTCGCCCTTGGTTTCCTTGTACGCAGCGCAGCACCGGGAAAATTTGGTCACTGGGTGCTTGCTTGCCTGCGGCCTGCCGGTACAAGCGGGCCAGAAGTGCTTTGAACCCTGGGTCGGCCCAGATGTTGACCAGGAGACTGTCGGCCAATGCCTGCTCGCCGTGGTAGGCAAAATATTCGCCAGGGTGCTGACTGGCGTGAAGCTCTGTGTAGGCGCGCAATTGCGCGAGCTCGGCTTCGCCCACGACGCCGTTCAGGGTGGCAAACCCGTTGTTATCGATCTCATTGGCCAGCTGTTTTACGTGCTGTTCATCAATGGCAAAAGATAAAGGCATCGCATAGGACTCTTGTGGAAAGTGATGAATCAAGGTGTTGTCAGGTACAGGGGCAATTATTGCGATTGAGTCATTGGCAAAGTGGAAAGTGCAGTGATGCAATCGCAACCGTCTCACCACGCTACCGCCCGAATCAGTTGATCCAGTCGTTCATGGTTTGCGAAGTACAGCTGTTTGGAGTTCTTACGCGCTCGTTCAAACACTCGGCAACGCATCAATGAACAGGCAAAGCTACCGCTTGACCGAGCATGCTCAGTTGAATTTTTATGATTCAAACAATCAACGGGACCCCACAGGCGCTGGAAAATCGCACCTTCCCGCTAGTTAAAGTCTTGTGGGCAGAACTACAAGTGGTGTTGACCAGACGTGACGTGCGCACTGCTCTTTGGCACTGCTGCATTAGCAATGAATCGTCTGACAGGCATATATATCGATGGCGCGGTGCGTCCTGTCAAATTATTTCGTCAAATAACTGTTAAATTTTTGATAAACGGTTTGTTAGCATTTGTAACTCATTGATTTTGTTGACCGTCAAAAAAACATCGTGTGCACCGTCACGGTGCGGCGACGGTTTTTAGACGCCTTAAACAAACAGCATGGAGGGAAAAGTTCAGTAGTAAGTTTGATGTTTTGGCGGGAGGTGCGCGTACGAGTGTAGTTGGTTTTTATTAAAGAAGTTAATGTGCGAATGGGTGTAACAAGTGGTCCGCACTATTTAATTGAGTGTGTTTATCACGAAAAGCACGTTATGAATTTTCGACGTGGTTTTACTCCACGGGACTGGGCGGGAGTAGACATGGGTTCGCGAAAGGCAGTCTATGCGTTTTAGTAATATACAAATGCTAATTAATAATTTTTAGATCTATGCAGGCTCAGGCATTATCGACGCTTCGGCTTCACGCAAACGCCTTTGCTTTCTGAGGTGTGCGCCTCAGAGAAAATAGTCTATGAAAAATCTTCCGCTGTATTTCGACTACGCCGCTACCACGCCTGTGGACGAGCAGGTCATTGAGGTCATGGTCCGGTGCTTGGGGGCTTCCGGGAATTTCGGAAACCCGGCATCCAGTTCTCATGCGTACGGCCAATCGGCGCGGCAATCGGTGGAGCAGGCTCGGCAACACGTGGCTGACCTTGTTGGCGCACAGGCCAGCCAGATCATTTGGACCTCTGGCGCTACTGAATCGAACAATTTGGCGCTTAAGGGCTTCGCTCAAGGTACAGCGCGGCACGGCGGCCACATTATTACCAGTCAAATTGAACACAAGGCTATTCTCGATACCGCGCGACAATTGCAGGCTGCCGGGTATGAGGTGACTTACCTGACGCCGGATGCGAGCGGTGTCATCTCCCCAGCCGCCGTGGCTGCTGCACTGAGACCTGACACTTTTCTGGTGTCTCTAATGTTGGTCAATAATGAACTTGGCAGCGTTAACGACGTTGCTGGGATCGGCGCCCTGGTTCGTCAGCAGGGCGCGCTGTTTCATGTCGATGCGGCTCAAGGCGCAGGTAAGGTCAGGATTAATCTGGGAGAGTTGGCGGTGGACCTGATGTCGTTCTCTGCCCATAAAGTCTATGGCCCCAAAGGTATTGGTGCCCTTTATGTAGGTCCTCGCGCAGAAGGCCAATTACACGCACAAATTCACGGCGGCGGGCATGAGAATGGCTTGCGCTCGGGCACACTGGCGACCCATCAAATCGCAGGCATGGGCGCGGCTTTCAAGTTGGCAGAGCAGGTGTTCGATCAAGAAATTTCCCGGATCGCCGCGCTGCAGCAACGCTTGCGTCAGGTCCTGATCGACATTCCGGGTTTGCGCATTAATGGCAGTCAGCTCCAACGTGTGCCTCACACCCTGAGCTTAACGTTCGGCCAAGGCGACCTTGATCTAGGCGGGTTGAGTCAATCCTTGGCCTTTTCTTCAACGTCGGCCTGCAATTCAGCAAGCAACACGCCCTCGCATGTGTTGCTTGCGATAGGTCTTGATGACTCGTCGGCGCGTCAGACCATTCGGTTGAGCATTGGGCGCTTTACCACTGATCAGGATGTTGACCGTGCTGCGCAGCTGATAAAAGCTTCGTTGAGCCAGCCTGCGTTCTGGGCAGTTGCTCAGGCGTGAGTGCTGCTCCATTATCTGGACCGGGACACGCCACTAACCGGTCTAGCGGGAGAAGCAATGAGTACGCAGTTAACAACCAATGGAGTGGTCACAGAACGTTTGGCGCAGGTTCGCGCGTTGATGAGTCGGGAGCGTATTGACGCTTATCTGGTGCCGTCCGCAGACCCGCATCTTTCTGAATACCTGCCGGGCTATTGGCAGGGGCGGCAATGGCTTTCAGGTTTTCACGGTTCGGTGGGTACCTTGATCGTGACCCCGGATTTCGCCGGTTTGTGGGTCGACAGTCGTTACTGGGAACAGGCCGGTAAAGAGCTGGCAGGCAGCGGCATTGAGTTGATGAAATTGCTGCCGGGCCAGCCGACAGCGTTGGATTGGTTGGCGGAAAACGCCAACGATCAAAGCACTGTTGCAGTGGACGGCGCGGTATTAGCCGTGGCGTCGTCCCGTACGTTGGCCGCCAAGTTGTACGAGCGCGGCGCCAGCTTACGCACGGACTTCGATTTGCTCAGTGAAGTGTGGCTCGATCGGCCCGGCTTACCGACCAATGCTATTTATCAACACCTGCCGCCTCAGGCCAGCGTAAGCCGAGCTGAAAAGCTGACGAAAGTCCGTCAGGTGCTGCAAGAGCGCGGTGCAGATTGGCATTTTATTGCAACGCTGGATGACATCGCTTGGCTGTTCAATCTGCGGGGTGCAGATGTTTCCTACAATCCAGTGTTCGTTTCCTTCGCGTTGATCGGCCCGCAGCGCATCAACCTGTTTGTTGATTCCGCCAAAATGGATGCTGATCTTCGCCAGACGCTGGAAGGCGAGGGCGTTACATTGGTCGAGTACACCAAGGTCGCTTCGGCCCTGCGTGAGGTTCCGCTTGAGGCTCGATTGTTGATCGATCCGGCGCGTGTCACCTGCGGCCTGCTTGATCACCTCAGCGCCGAGGTCACACTGATCGAAGGGCTCAACCCAACCACTTTGTTCAAGTCGCAAAAGAGCCACACCGACGCCCAACATATTCGCCAGGCGATGGAACAGGACGGCGCCGCGCTTTGTGAGTTTTTTGCTTGGCTGGAGTCGGCGCTTGGTCATGAACCTGTCAGCGAATTATCGGTCGACCTTCATCTGGGTCAGGCGCGAGCGCGTCGTCCCGGCTACGTTTCGGCGAGCTTTGCCACTATTGCCGGGTTCAACGGCAACGGCGCAATGCCGCATTACCGCGCCACCGAGCAAGAGCATGCGCAAATAGAAGGTGATGGCTTGTTGTTGATCGACTCAGGCGGCCAGTACCTGGGCGGCACGACTGACATAACGCGCATGGTGCCCATTGGCACCCCGAGCGCCGAGCAGAAGCGAGATTGCACCCGTGTTCTTAAAGGAGTAATCGCGTTGTCGCGGGCTCATTTCCCCCGGGGGATTGCATCACCGTTGCTGGACGCCATCGCACGAGCGCCGATCTGGGCAGAGGGTGTCGATTACGGCCACGGCACTGGCCATGGCGTTGGGTATTTCCTCAACGTTCATGAAGGTCCGCAGGTGATTGCGTACCAGGTACCGGCCGCTCCGCACACGGCGATGCAGCCAGGAATGATCACGTCGATCGAGCCAGGTACTTATCGTCCAGGACGTTGGGGCGTGCGGATCGAGAACCTGGTGTTAAACCGCGAAGCGGGGAAAACCGAGTTTGGCGAATTTCTCAAGTTTGAGACCTTGACCCTGTGCCCGATTGACACTCGTTGCCTGGAAGTATCGTTATTGGCTCAGGAGGAGCGCGATTGGCTCAACGACTACCACGCTCAGGTGAATGAGCGTCTGAGCCCTTTATTACAAGGGCCGGGACTTGAGTGGCTACGCGTACGTACTGTCGCGATTTGATGGTCGTCATGACGTCGCAGGTTTGAACCTGCGGCGTCAGGCCAAGACTTGCGCCATGTAATCCACTAACGCTCTTACACGGGCTGATTGCCGACGGTTTGCCGGCGACAGGGCGTAGATCGGCAACGGATCAGGGAGGTAGTCCTGCAAAATTGCCACCGCTCGGCCCGCGAGCAAGTCGTCTTGAAACAGCCAAGTCGGCGACAGCGAAATCCCCAATCCGGCCAAGACCATTTCCCTGATGGCTTCCGAGCTGTTGCTTTGCGCGTTTCCTTTAACTCGAACCGAATGCGTTTGTTGACCTTTTTCGTAGCGCCATTGATTTTGCGTTGCGAGCAGGTTGAACAGCAGGCAATTGTGTTGACTTAACACCTCAGGCGTTTCGGGCGTGCCATTGCGAGCAAGGTAATCGGGGGCCGCGACGGTGATCCGGTGTGTGGTGCCCACTTGCCGGGCGATCAGGCCACTGTCGCTGAGGTCGCCCATTCGAAACGTGACGTCCAATCCTTCGGCCACCAAGTCCTGGTTTTGATCGCTGAGTTGCAAATCTATCTGCACGTCAGGATAACGCCGCAGAAAGTCACCTAGGCGTGACGCAATCTGTGTGCGCCCAAAACTCACAGACGACCCGACTCTTAGCGCACCAGCCACCGTCTCACGTCCGGTTTGAAAGCTGTGCTCAGCGGCATCCACTGCGGCCAGGATCCCACAGCACTGATCGTAATAACGCTTGCCTTCATCGGTCAGAGACAACCGGCGTGTACTGCGTGCGATCAATTTGCCGCCCAGGCCGATTTCTAGCGCCCGGATGAATTTGCTAATAGTGGGTTGGGTGGTCTGCAGCTCTTTGGCGACCGCCGTAAAACTTCCGCGCTCAACCACACGAACGAAGACCGACATTGCATTGAGCTTGTCCATTTTTTTGGTTCATGCTGTTTTGGAATGTTTACTATAGCGTTGTAGCGTCTTATCGGCATGAATCGACGGCGGCAGAATTTCCCTACCGCTGCCAGGGCCTCCGGTGGGCACGTTGTCAGTTGCCTCGGTTGGGGCACGCATAGCTTGGCGCCATTGTCGCTTCGGGCTGCAACCTACTCAGGCGTGTTCACCTTGTTACCTTTGTTGACAGGCAAAGGGCGCCGCCATCATGGCGATATCCTGCGAGAGGCGACGCGGTTAATCGAGGCCGGTCAAATAAAACCTCTGCTGGATGATCGGCGTTTCACGCTGGACACCGCACAGGACGCCTATGACCTTATTGAAGGCGGCACTGCGCGGGGTCGCCTGGTGATCGACGTTTAGGTCAGCTCAAGGCTTCGCGAACGAAATCCAACCGGTCTTGACCAAAGAACAAGTCATCACCGACACACATGCTGGGCGCACCGAATACGCCGCGCTGCAGTGCCAGGTCTGTCGTGACTTTGAGCCGTTCCTTGACCTCAGGATCGTTGACCCAGCCAAAGACCAAGTCTGGATCAAAGCCGTTTTCTTTTAAAACACTGGCAACCACCGCCGTGTCATTGAGGTTAAGCCCGTCAATCCACAGTGCAGTGAATAGGCAGTCAATGAACGCCAGAAAACGTTCAGGCTGGTGCAACTGCATGCCGGCCGCTGCGCGCATCAGGTTGAGCGTGTTGATTGGAAAATGCGGATTGAAGCGTAGCGGCACGTCGTAGCGCTTGGCGAATCGGTCCATGTCTTTAAGCATGTACTGAGCCTTGGCGGGAACGGTAAGGGGCGAAGCGTTACTGGTTGCCTTGAACACGCCGCCCAGCAGCATGGGCCGATAAATTAGATCGCTGCCGGTCTCTGCACAGATTTTTTTAAGTTGGGTGTAGGCCAGGTAACTGGTGGGACTGCCCACATCGAAGAAGAAATCTACCGTTTTGTTCATTGTCGATATCCCTGTTTGTTGTTGTTGTTGTTGTTGTTGTTGTTGTTGTTGGTGTGGGCGCGTTACCAGTGTTCACTCCAGGGCCGCAAATCCAGTTCAAAGGTCCAGGCGTCGCGTGGCTGGCTGTGTAAGAACCAATAGTTATCGGCGATGTGCTCTGGGTTCAGGATGCCATCCTCGTCTTTAAGTGCGTAGCGATCTGGGAAATTAGTGCGTATGAAATCGGTGTCGATGGCGCCGTCCACTACCACATGGGCCACATGCACATTGAGCGGTCCCAATTCACGCGCCATGCTTTGCGCCAAGGCACGAATGCCGTGTTTCGCCCCGGCAAATGCAGCGAATCCCGCCGCACCTCGCAAGCCTGCTGTAGCTCCGGTGAAGAGAATGGTTCCCCGCTGGCGCTTCACCATGCGTTTGGCGACTTCGCGTCCATTCAAAAAACCCGAGAAACAAGCCATTTCCCAGATCTTGAAATACTTGCGCGCCGTTTCTTCAAGGATGCTGCAAGGCACGTTGGCGCCAATGTTAAAGACAAATGCCTCAATTGGACCGATCTCAGTTTCGATCTGTTCGACCAACGCGATGACGTCTTCTTCTTTGCGAGCGTCCGACGCAAAACCATAGGCTTGGCCGCCTTCGGCATTAATGGCGTCTACCAATGGCTGGAGTTTGTCCGCGCTGCGCCGCGTCACGCAGGTGATGTAGCCTTCGCGCGCAAATCGTTTGGCGATTGCACCCCCCGTTGCGTCACCTGCGCCGACTACCAATATGACTTTCTTCTTGTTCGAATCATCTGTCATGGTTGTTCCTCTTGGATAAACGATCGTTTACCTAACGAACGTTATGCTACGCTTTTGCCTGCGTCAAGGCGGTCACCTATCGGAGGTCATGTGCGTTATTCAGTCGTTCATAAAGAACAAACCCGGCAAAAGCTGCTGCAAAGCAGCGGCGAGCTGGCGAAAGAGCAAGGCTTCGCGGCAGTTGGTATTGATGGTTTTATGAGTGCGATAGGTTTGAGCGGTGGGGCGTTCTATGGTCATTTTTCGTCAAAAGACGAATTGTTCAGCGCCATTGTTGAAAGAGAGCTGGGTAATAGCTTGCGATTGTTGAATCCCGACGGTGAGCTGGACCGGCCGAAACTGGAACGCTGTCTGAAGCAATACCTGAACATGGCTCACGTCTTGAACCCCCAAAAGGGCTGTGTCCTTCCGGTGTTGGGGGCGGAAATCGCCAGAGCGGATGTGGCTGTGCGTGAAAAAGCCGAGTACTGGCTTTCCCGGCTACAGCAGGCGTGGGCGCTTACGATGGGTTGTGAGCGCCTCGCATGGGCGGTATTGGCGCAATGTATTGGGGCGTTGGTAGTGGCTCGAATGTTATCGAGCCCAGCTCTTCAACAAGAAGTTCTCGACGCCAGCTACGATTTGCTCGTGGGGCAAATTGAAGCTCAAGAAGCTGGCGAGTGACCGCTATTTGCAAAATACAATCATGCTACGGCTGGTAAAGCCTGCTGGATTGAGACCGAACGGATAATCTCCCGGATCTTCCATCGCGTCACCGGATTTGGCGATGACCCTGTAACCATTGACACCGCATGTGGTGGCCGCCATCTCATAGCACTTGTCCCAGGAGGAGGTCAGGCCAGAGCAGTTGATATGTATTCCACGCTTGCTGTGTCTGATGTGTTTACTTGTCGCTGCACAACTGACGAGCGCCAGCGCCGCCAGAATTATCAAAATGTATTTCATTACTGTCCTTACTCTGGCGAACTGATTAATGCCAGTGCCCAGCTGAATTCGCCTGTCAACATGATGCGGCTGTGACGTCCTGGTCAAGTGAGATTCCCCGTGGGGTCTGCGCCGCAGGCTCAACATGGCTCAACCGGATTACAAATGCTAGTAACATCTTCTTGCAGCCAACCAACTAGCCTCAGTCTGCCGGCACGAGTATTGGCGATTTAGAGCGCATCGTCAGTGTCGCGCCTACAGAAGCGAAGATGATCGAGCCAACTGCCAGCCATTGGGTCAGTGTCAGGTTCTCATGCAAGAAAATCAGGCCGGACAGCGCGCCAAAGGCCGGCTCGATGCTCGCCAACGTACCGAACGTACGAGCAGGCAAGCGGGTCAGCGCCATCATTTCTAGGCTGTAAGGCAGTGCCGTGGACAAGATTGCTACGCCGAGTGCGGTAGGAATCAGTGCCGGATTAAGTAAGGCAGAGCCTGCGTGAACGATTCCGATGGGGGCAATGAATATCGCCGCTATCAAAACGCCTAACGCCGCTGTCTGAATCCCGTTGTCCGCCCCCGCTTTCTGGCCGAACACTATATACAGAGCCCAGCAAACCCCAGCGCCTAGCGCATAACCCATCCCAATGAGGTCGATATTCCGACTGCCTGCGCCCATTGGTACCAGTAGGAGCAAGCCGAGGGTGGCCAAGGCGATCCACACAAAGTCGATGGCTTTGCGTGATGAGAACAGCGCGACGGTTAGCGGTCCGGTGAATTCCAAGGCGACGGCGATACCCAGAGGTACGGTGCGCAGTGACATATAGAAGAGGAAATTCATACCGCCCAAGGCGATTCCATAAACGACAACGGTTCGTAGCGATTTGGCCGTAAGCTGCGCGCGCCACGGCCGCAGTATTAATAACAGCATCACACTGGCGAACGTTAGCCTCAACGTGGTGGTGCCTTGTGCGCCCACCAAGGGGAAGAGGGTCTTGGCCAGTGAAGCGCCGGTTTGAATCGAAGCCATGGCGATTAGGAGCATGCTCACCGGGAATACTATCGAGGCGAGGTTGCGGGGTTGCTCATTCATTGCGGTTGATCGTCCACGGTCATCTTGAGAAGGGTGCCTGAGGCAGGCCATATGATGCGGAATTCACCCGACTTGAGCAATATATTGCTCAAATGAGTTTTGCCATCCTATATAGAAGATGATTTACAGTTCATTTGTGCAAAGTTTGGATTAACCCTTGACGTAACTTTTCCTGGGCCTATGATTCGCACCTCTTCCGGAGCAGATGAAACGGAAACTCCTTGGTAATCAATGAGTTAGCCAGATTTGTCAGCGAGGAAGAGCCTTCGGTCGCGGTGATCGGAAGCGGTGAAAAAAGGCAGTTGACAGCGAGTTGAAACGCTGTAGAATTCGCCTCCCGCTGACGAGAGACGCGAAGTTGATCGAAGCGCAAGTGGTTGAAGTTGCAAAGGAAACTTTGAAACGTGTTTGAAATAACCGCTTGACAGTAACGGGCGCTGCTGTAGGATGCGCGCCTCGGTTGAGACGAAAGAATCAACCCACCGCTCTTTAACAATTGAATCAAGCAATTCGTGTGGGTGCTTGTGCCGTAAGACTGAAGTCAACTGATTATCAGCAGTCACCAGTTACTCCGCGAGAAATCAAAGAATAACCAACGATTGCTGAGCTAAATTTAGGGTTTTTTAAAAACCCAAAGATGTTTGAACTGAAGAGTTTGATCATGGCTCAGATTGAACGCTGGCGGCAGGCCTAACACATGCAAGTCGAGCGGCAGCACGGGTACTTGTACCTGGTGGCGAGCGGCGGACGGGTGAGTAATACCTAGGAATCTGCCTGGTAGTGGGGGATAACGTTCGGAAACGGACGCTAATACCGCATACGTCCTACGGGAGAAAGCAGGGGACCTTCGGGCCTTGCGCTATCAGATGAGCCTAGGTCGGATTAGCTAGTTGGTGAGGTAATGGCTCACCAAGGCGACGATCCGTAACTGGTCTGAGAGGATGATCAGTCACACTGGAACTGAGACACGGTCCAGACTCCTACGGGAGGCAGCAGTGGGGAATATTGGACAATGGGCGAAAGCCTGATCCAGCCATGCCGCGTGTGTGAAGAAGGTCTTCGGATTGTAAAGCACTTTAAGTTGGGAGGAAGGGCAGTTACTTAATACGTGATTGTCTTGACGTTACCGACAGAATAAGCACCGGCTAACTCTGTGCCAGCAGCCGCGGTAATACAGAGGGTGCAAGCGTTAATCGGAATTACTGGGCGTAAAGCGCGCGTAGGTGGTTCGTTAAGTTGGATGTGAAATCCCCGGGCTCAACCTGGGAACTGCATTCAAAACTGACGGGCTAGAGTATGGTAGAGGGTGGTGGAATTTCCTGTGTAGCGGTGAAATGCGTAGATATAGGAAGGAACACCAGTGGCGAAGGCGACCACCTGGACTGATACTGACACTGAGGTGCGA